>NIUZ01000099.1 GCA_002254285.1 Bacteroidetes bacterium 4572_112
GCAGTGGTGCTTACGCCTTTTAACTTTGCTTTTTGGGGAGGATTATATATAAAATATGCCGACAGAATTGATGGATCAGCATTGCTTCGTAATATTGAAATTGATAATGTGCAGATGTTTCAATCGGTGTTTATTTTACTAGGGATACCGCTTATTTTAGGAATGCTGTTCGCATGGAAATTACCTAAACTTACAGAGAAAATTAAGAAGCCTATTCAGAGTGTTTCTGTGGGAATATTTATGATATTCGTAATTGCAGCTTTTGCAAAAAACTTCGATATTTTTATACTTTATATAAAATGGATTACCGTAATTGTGCTTATACATAATGGCTTGGCCCTACTTACAGGCTTCAGTGTAGCTTCGGCATTCGGAATAAAAAGACGTGAAAGAAGAAGTATAACCATAGAAACAGGAATACAAAACTCTGGCTTGGCATTGGTGCTATTATTTAACCCAGCTATATTTCCAGATAGCTTACCACTTGGCGGTATGATGTTTATTGCTGCTTGGTGGGGTATATGGCATATGATTTCGGGTTTGGGATTATCGTTCTTATTGTCTAAAGTTCCTTTAAAACATTTTTAGTTGTGGAGCAGAATAAAATATTACTTGTATCGGCTACCGAGTTCGAAATAAAGCCTATAATAGAAAAATTTGCATCAATAATTGATGATAATATATATTCAGCATCCATAAATTCTAATCCCATAGAAATATTAATTACAGGGGTTGGTATCCATGCAATGACCTATGCTTTAACAAAGCGGCTTTCTAAAAATCAATATAAATTTATTATTCTTGCAGGAATTTCAGGAGCATTTTCCACTGATTTACAATTGGGCAAAGTGGTGAATGTAATGAGCGAGAGATTTTCTGATTTGGGAGTTAATGCGGATAAAGGATTCAAATCTATTTTTGATATGGGACTTAATGATCCCAATACATGGCCTTATACTCATGGCGCAATGCAAAATTACACCCTAATAAATAATGCTGCCGTGGAAGCAATGACTGCGGTTGATGGAAGTACTGTGCAAAGTATTCAAATTCAAAATAAATGTGCTATTGCAACTAATGCCGACGTGGAAAGTATGGAAGGCGCAGCTTTCTATTATTGCTGCATGATGGAAAAAATGCCATTTATTCAAATCCGAAGCATATCTAATTTTGTTGGCGAACAAGATAAAAGCAAATGGAATATTCCACGAGCAATTAAGAATCTCAATAATGCACTAGTATCTGTTTTTGAGGATATTGGTAATTAATAGGATGTTTTAGATTCTACCATAAGGAATTTGAGCAATACCATCGGCAATTTGATTAATCCCTTGATCGAGCTTTTTGCCAATCATCATTTTCATCATCATATTTAGCTCAATGTGCAATGTTACTCTCAACTTGCATTGGCTGTCGTTTACAGGGAGTATCTGTATCCATAGTTTAAAAGCCATTTTGCCTCCGCCATCACTTACAATCTTAACGGTTTTGGGTTCTTCACGCTCTTCAATAAATAACGCAATATTGCCAATTGGTGGCATATCAAAAGAACAAGTATCGCGGTCAGAAATAAAATTTTGTATATCCATACCTTTAGCCTTATCACCCATCTGCTCCTTGGCGCGTGCCATATTCTCCGGACCAAACATGGTATTTAGAAACTCCAAATCCGACAAACGATTATAAACCACAGTATTGCTAGAATATACTGTTTTAATGTCACTTACGTATTTTTGTAATCCCATTGCTCTTTTGTTTTTTATGCTTTAATAATTTTGCCAAAAATAGTGTTTTTATGTTTTGTTATTTGAGCTAGTTTTTAATTATTATTTATCACCCTTAGTGTTATAATTTTTCTTAGTTTTGTGAGATAAAGTAACTAAGGTTAATGGTAAATACGCTAATATACAAATGATAGCATTAGATATAGACATACCTATTTATATCAAATAATGGAGAGAATAAGAGTTTTCTGTTAGTAGTGTACAAAGGGAATTTGCAAATGAAAGGAAGGTGTTAAGTGAATATATATTCTCTGATTCTTTGCTTGGACTTTTTTTTTGAACCATTTTTGTTTGAGCAGTTGCCTGCTGTAGATATTGATGCACAAAATGTATATTTATCTGAAGTAGAGCGTAGCGATGTATATTTGGGAATTTTAAGTAAAAACTATGGTTTTGAAGATACTGAAGGTGTTTCTCTTACCGAAAGAGAATTTAATAAAGCAAGTGAAAACCATTTTTGTTGTTTAATATTCATCCATACTGTTGTTGTTTCTTGCTGATTTTGATTAAAATACATCCTTTTCCTATTACGCTAAATTATGCGTTTACTCAAATATTCATATTTTGCCAGCAACACTATGTTACTTTAATCAAAGGCGAAGCTCTACTTTTGGTTCTGGGTCTATCCTTAGATTCAATAACAATCATTCTTGCCCCACAATGTCTGCATATTCCAACTCCCACATTATGAATTAGTTTAAGAAGCTCAACCACCAGAATAGTTTTTGGTTTTTGATAAGCAGGAAGCTCAAAATACTCAAAAAGTTTTCTCAACATAGGTGTTTTACTTCTCGTTGAAAGAAAGCCATAATTTCTGATCTTCATAAACCGTTTTGGAAGCACATGTTCAAGAAAAAGCTTGATAAACTTCTTTCCTTCAACGTTGCGAACTTTCTTTTTATAATCATCGGCTCTATCGGTATAAGAAAATGACACATGAGTAGCTGTAACCTCCTTAATACGTGCATTGCTACCAAATACCCTCTGTTCGTGAACTTTATTCTTAAATCCTAATCCTTCTGTACTGTTTTTTCTTTTCCCTTATCCTTTTTCCTTTTTCCTCCTGAGTTTACCGAAGGATCCTTCTCCTTCCGATTCCCATCGGGCTCCTTTATCCTTTCGAGTCATTCTGTCACCTAAAAACGCAATCAACCTGCCATATAGTCTGAATTAATGGATTGGTCTTTAATTTGCAAAACGAAAAACCGAATCCAATAATTGGGTTCTGAATTAGAAATAAATTTATAAACACTTAAAAATAGGAGACTTAAGATATGATTATTAAAAGAAACAGCTTATTAGACGAATTATTAGCAGCAACAGAAAACAGCTTTGCTAAAACTACTCAAGAAATTGTACCAGCATCAAATATTATCGATAACGAAAATTCATTCGAAATATATTTAGCAGTACCAGGCTTAGATAAAACAAATTTTGACATCTCAATAAAGGAGGAGTTACTTACGGTTTCGGATAAGAGTGAAAAAAATACCGAAAAGAAAGAAAACGAGGCAAAAAGAATTTATGCTAGTAGAGGTTATAATTTCAAGAACTTCAGCAAGACATTCACTCTACCAAAGGATATTGTTGACAAAGAGAATATTTCTGCTAAATACGAAAACGGAGAGTTGATAATTACACTCCCTAAAAAGGAGAAAGAAGAAAATAAAGCATTGAGTATAGCAGTGAAATAATGTAGTGATGTGATTTTTATAGGCCTGCTTTATTTCAAGATATTGCAGGCCTTTTTATACTCAATAGATATATAAACACACATTAAAACCGAAAATAATGAACTTAAATAATTATACAATAAAGTCGCAGGAGGCGGTGCAAAATGCACAGCAGATTGTGCAAGCAAATGGACAACAGCAGATCGAAAATGCACATATATTATTGTCAATTTTCGAAACTGACGAAAACGTTCTTCCATTTGTTTTGAAAAAGATAGGAGTAAATTCCGACATCTTTCGCAAAACGCTAGAGAGCATTGTACAAAGCTATCCCAAAGTGGATGGTGGCGACATTATGCTATCGCGTGATGCTGGAAAAATGCTTAATGATGCAGCAAATATTGCCAAAAAACTCAAGGATGAATATATTTCCATTGAGCATTTATTATTGGCAATGCTAAAGGCTAAGGACAGCGTATCGCAAATGATGAAGGATAATGGTATTGATAAGGACAACCTTAGTCAAGCTATTCAAGAATTGCGCAAAGGGCAGAATGTACGTTCGCAAAGCCAAGAAGACACATATAACTCATTGGATAAATATGCCAAAAACCTTAATCAGCTAGCCAACGAAGGCAAGCTTGACCCTGTGATTGGTAGAGATGAGGAGATTCGTAGAATTTTGCAAATTCTATCGCGAAGGACAAAGAACAACCCAATGCTTGTGGGTGAACCTGGCACTGGTAAAACTGCTATTGCCGAAGGATTGGCTCACCGCTTGGTAAAGGGTGATGTGCCTGAAAATCTGAAAGATAAAATTGTTTATTCTTTGGATATGGGCGCTTTAATTGCCGGAGCAAAGTATAAAGGTGAGTTTGAAGAGCGATTGAAATCTGTAGTAAAAGAGGTAACCTCTGAGGACGGCAGAATAGTACTTTTTATTGACGAAATTCACACCCTTGTTGGAGCTGGAGGCGGCCAAGGAGCTATGGATGCAGCAAATATTTTGAAGCCTGCACTTGCCCGTGGCGAGTTGCGAGCAATTGGTGCTACTACTTTGGATGAGTTCCAAAAGTATTTCGAAAAGGACAAAGCTCTGGAACGTCGTTTCCAAAAGGTGATGGTAAACGAGCCTGATACCGAAAGTGCAATATCAATATTGCGTGGTATTAAGGATAAGTACGAAAGTCATCATAAGGTGCGCATTCAGGATAGTGCAATAATATCGGCAGTGGAGTTATCGCAAAGGTATATTTCTGATAGATTTTTGCCCGACAAAGCCATTGACCTAATGGACGAAGCTTCGGCAAAATTGCGTTTGGAGATAAACTCAAAACCCGAGGAGCTTGATGTCTTTGATCGTAAGATAATGCAGCTAGAAATTGAGCTTGAAGCCATTAAGCGCGAGAATGACAAAAAGAAAATATCGGATATTAAGCGTGAACTTGCCAATTTGCAAGAAAAGCGTGACAATATTTATGCCAAATGGAAAAGCGATAAGGACCTTGTTGACAATGTACAAAAGCTAAAAGCCTCCATTGAGGAAATGAATCATAAGGCTGATAGAGCAGAGCGAGAAGGCGATTTTGGAGCTGTGGCCGAGCTGCGTTATGGAAAAATAAAGCAGACCGAAGAACAGCTAAAAGTTCTTGAGCAGGAGATGGAAAGCAAAAAAGAAACCTCTTTGATTAAAGAAGAAGTTACTAGCGAAGATATTGCCGAGGTGGTTGCAAAATGGACAGGAATTCCTGTTAGCAAAATGCTTAGTAGCGAGCGCGAAAAACTTCTTAAGCTTGAGGAGGAATTGCATAAGCGAGTTGTGGGACAGAATGAAGCCATTGAGGTAGTTTCGGATGCAGTACGCCGTTCCAAAGCCGATTTGCAAGATGGTAATAGACCAATAGGATCGTTCTTGTTTTTAGGAACCACAGGCGTTGGTAAAACTGAGCTTGCGAAAACTCTTGCCGACTATCTATTTAATGATGATGGCGCACTTACTCGTATCGATATGAGTGAGTATCAGGAGCGACACGCCGTAAGCCGACTAGTGGGAGCACCTCCTGGCTATGTGGGATATGATGAGGGCGGACAACTTACCGAAGCCGTGCGTCGTAAACCTTATTCGGTAATCCTACTTGACGAAATTGAGAAGGCTCACCCCGATACTTTCAATATACTATTGCAGGTATTGGACGAAGGCCGACTTACTGATAATAAAGGTCGTGTGGCTGATTTTAGGAACACTATCATTATCATGACCTCGAATATGGGCTCTGAAATTATTCAGCAAAAATTCGAGAATATTGATATGAGCAATAGAGAGCAGGTGGTGGAAGACACTAAGATTAAGGTAGTAGATCTTTTGAAGAAAACCATCAGACCTGAGTTCTTAAACCGTATTGATGAGCTAGTAATGTTTACTCCGCTAAATATTACGGAAGTGCGTCAGATTGTTGAGATTCAGCTAAATGCTTTGGGTAAAATGCTCTTCAAAAAAGGTATAAGCCTTAGTTTTAGCGGCGATGCAATTGACTATCTCTCGGAAGTAGGTTTTGATCCACAATTTGGAGCACGACCAATAAAAAGAGTAATTCAGAAGCAGGTAATCAACAATTTATCGAAAGAAATACTTGCTGGTAAAATCTCTAACGATAGCAAAATATCGATTATGAGAGGAGATGATGGATTGATTTTTAAGAATTAAGTCTCATAAATAAATTACAAAGCTCATGATGAATTATTTTCGTCATGGGCTTTTTATATGGATATTGTTTTTTGATCTAGCGTCGGTGTCGCTCAAAGCGATGCCGACCCTTGTGCTCCGGCTCTATTCTCTATACATAGTAAGATAATATAGAAATTAAAAACTTGTTCCGTCTACAACTAATGGTTGAAAACTAGGTATTCTACTAAACACTTCATTCTGATTGTTCTGCTCTTCCTCAATATCATAATCATTTTGAATTCCTAGCCAAAATCTAGCACTATTTCCAAAAAACGAGCTAAGCCTTAAAGCTGTATCTGCCGTTATTCTTCTTTTGCCTTTAACTATTTGCGAAATTCTTGTTTGAGGCTTTTCTTGACTTGCAACATAAACTCTTCTAAAAGTATCTCACCTAGGTGTATATTTGATAGTGTTTTCATAATTATATAATTTCTAATGTTATCAATAATCTCAACTTCAAGGGAATGATTATTTTCCCATTTGAAAATTATTTCCTTCTCCTCTTTCCTCCTGAATTTACCGAAGGATCCTCTATCCTTCTCCTCCCGATTCCTATCGGGGTTCCTTTCACTCTTCACCCTTAAAACCTCACCCTTACAACCTCGCCCCAAGCACACAAGTCAACTTTTCCTGCTGCACATCGCCATTGAGGTTGAAATACTCTATCATGATTATGTAAATGCCAACTTTGGCTTTTTGTCGATTATCGTTTAGTCCATCCCAAATAATTTGCCCTTCGGAGCCTAATATTTCTCCTGAGGATAAGTTTCTTACAGCTCTGCCTTTGGAGTCGTAAACTACAATCTTAGCAGTATAGCCAGGCTCTTTCATTTTGTAATTTATCTGTAGAAAATCGTCCAAGCCATCGTTATCAGGAGAGAATATCTCAGGAGTTCGGCTCCATTCTCCCTCAGAAGCTAGGCCTGCTTTTTGACTATTTTCGTATGTAGGAGTACCTCCAAAGCCATCAGCATTGCGCCCAGGAGTTGCTGCCGAATGCCAATTAGAT
Organism: Bacteroidetes bacterium 4572_112; assembly: GCA_002254285.1. Lineage (GTDB taxonomy): Bacteria > Bacteroidota > Bacteroidia > Bacteroidales > UBA1556 > UBA6267. The sequence continues at coordinate 7,192 of NIUZ01000099.1, forward strand.
TTATCCAAAGCCGAAACACTTATGCTCAACCTTTCTAAGCTAACTCCCTCTGGATTATCAAGCAAGCCATAGTGCATATCGTCGGTATATTTCATGCCATCAATCATTTGCAATGATTTATTTATCAGATAGATATTACCCTCAGTATTGCTCATTGTGGGCATTGAGAGCATCTGTACGGTATTCTGTGGCTCATACACATAATACTGCTGCTTAACAATATCGCCATCGGTAGTAAGAATATAGTATTGCTGTGGGAAAACTAAAAATCCCAAAGGTGCTATTTCCTTAACATTAGCCCAATTCTGTTCCTCATCATCCCATGATGCCAGACTGAGTTTCTTGAGGTCAATTATTTTATCCGAATTATTATAGATTTCCACAAAATCAGAACCATCATTTCTTGGATGGAAAAGCACTTCGTTTATAAGCAAATCACTGCTGTCAGCAGTTTGTGGAATTCCGAAATTTAAAGCTGTTTTTTCCAATGATTTATTTGCTTGGCAATCCATTATGCCGCTATCTATCTGTAATATATAATTTGTTTTCTCTTGAAATACAGTAGCAAAATGCAAATTATATGATTTATAATCTGGATAAGAAGACGTAATAACATCAGGGTTTCCAATGCCTTCTGTTACGCTATATTTAAGCATATTCATTGCTGAAATGGAATCCGTAGTCTCATCAAAAAAAACAATTAGCTCATTATTACTAATTACCGATAGTCGCTCCACTTGTGGGCTTTTTGTGTCTGGATTATTAGCCTTTACAGAATTATCAAGACCAGGAGTACCACCGTGCGAATATGTTGATGCTGCCCAATTATTATCTTCACCACAATAGTTATTTGCATCAATCATTTCCATGGACCATCCGCCATCTTTTTTGGCATCATCATTATACCAACTTTGACTATAATTAATATAGTGCATAATATTTCCTTGCTCATCTTTTAGCAATAATCTGCCAGCAGAATTTGGCAAAGAAAAAGAGCTAAGTCCTATAAATTTACCAAAGGACGACAATTCATTTTCATCATCTTCATCACCAATTAAAACAAAGGAATTTGCAGAGATTATAACAGAAGTCAGAGTTTTCTCACTATTGCCAATTTTTAAAGTCCAATTTAGTAAACTTACATCTTTTGGCGAATTATTATAAAGTTCAATATATTCTACTTCTGGCAAATCCACCGGTGGTGAAGGGTCGCACATAATTTCATTAATTACAATATCGCCACTCTTAATATCATATAAAACTATGTTATGGGTAGAAGTTGGCGCTATATTTCCCTCATTATCCTCAATATTAGAAATACTAAGCTCATAAGGCTGCTCATATAATAGTGGGCTCGCCAAACTAAGGTTTACCATTGTAGAATCTTGTCCATTTCTAAAAGCAGAAGCCACTGCTCCTATGCCATTATCAATAACATAATTCTGAGCATTATTCGCGGTAAGTTTAGTCACTACTTCGTCAAATTTAACCACAATATTACTAGCATCAACCACTTCCACAGATTCAACAACTGGCGGATCCACATCTACAATTATGCTGCCTACATAAAAATCGTCAAAATAGAATTTGGTAGAATTACTAGAAGTGAATTTACAAAACACCCCAAAATAACTTGCTGAGCTATAGGTATTATCAGTAGTAATTCCTTCCAAAACATAGGCGCTAGAATTTTGATCATGGGCAAAAAGCTCCCAATTACCACTGGGATCACAAATAACTTTAATAAACAACTGATTTGTAGAATTTCCTGTGCTTATTATAGTTCCGGCAATAATTTCAGTAAGTATATCAGCATCTTGTCGCCAAAGACCTATTTTATCATTTGTACCACCAATTTGTACAAAATAGCCATTAAGATTCCCCTTTAAATCACTTTGATCCGAAGCCAAATAAATTCTTGAATGATTATTAGCCGAAACTATAATAAGCACAGGAAATTCTACAAATCAGTTGTTTATTAAAGTTATTTGTGATCCCAGTGACACAAAAGGCGTCATCATTAACTATTAAGTTTCGTATTAAATGGACCCTAAAATATTTAGCAATGAAATTAGCAATAGCAGGAGCAACAGGACTAGTAGGCCGTAAAATGTTAGAAGTCATATTAGAAGTCGGAATACAATTTGACGAATTAATATTGGCCGCATCAGAGCGCTCTATTGGTAAGGAAATTGAATTTAAGGGCGAAACGCTTAAAGTTGTGAGCATGCAATCAGCATTGGATAGTAAGCCTGATGTAGTATTATTTTCTGCAGGAGGTGAAGCTTCTAAGGAATGGGCTCCAAAATTTGCTGAAACAGGTTGCTATGTTATCGACAATTCGTCGGCATGGCGTATGGATAAGAATGTGCCTTTGATTGTACCTGAGGTAAATGCCGAAGAGATTACCAAAGACACTAAAATAATTGCAAACCCAAATTGCTCAACCATTCAGCTCGTAATTGCTCTAAAGCCAATGCAGCATATTTATGGCATAAAGCGATTGGTTATTTCTACATATCAGTCGGTTACAGGTTCTGGGATAGCTGGCGTATCGCAAATGCAGGATGAGCGCGATCTAATAGAATCTTCGCATAAGGCTTATCCTCATAGAATTGACAAAAACGTTATTCCTCATGGTGGCGATTTTCTTGATAATGATTATACATCTGAGGAAATGAAGCTTGTGCACGAAACTCGCAAGATACTTTCGGCACCAGAGATGGCAATTACCGCTACTGTTGTAAGAGTTCCAGTAACTGGAGGTCACTCGGAGTCGGTAAATATTGAGTTCGAAAGAGAGTACGATATTAATGAGGCCAAAAAGCTTATTGGAATGATGCCTGGCATTGTTGTAATGGATTTCCCTATGGCTAATTTATATCCTATGCCATCTATGGTGGAAAACAGAAATCAGGTTTTTGTGGGTAGAATTCGCCGAGATGAAAGTATTGCCAACGGATTAAACATGTGGATTGTTGCTGACAATCTTCGTAAAGGTGCCGCTACAAATGCTGTACAGATTGCACAGTACCTTGTTAGAATGAAGTTTATTTAATCTCTGCATAATGGATAATGACGAATATTTAGAGTGGACAGAAAAAGTTACTGAAGCCGAAGCCTATCACGAGAAACTAATTAATGGTTTTGAGAAATGGCTGGAAGAAAAAGGGTTAAGTGCTAAAACAATTGATAATCACGTTCGTAATATTAGCTTCTTTGCCAATCAATACCTTTTGCGTAGCGAAATAAAACTATTGCACGAAAGCTCTAATGATACTTTATTCTTTCTTGAAGGGTATTTTATTGATAAATGTATGTGGGCAAACAAATCGAGCATTAATAGCTATATTTCATCCTTTACTAAAGTTTATACCTATTTTTATGAAAAGCAAATGATATCAAAAACTGAACTTGATGTTATGAAAACTGAACTTAAAGAAGGTAAGAGGTATTTGCACTCAAGAGTTAGGTAATTATTTAATATATAAATTACCCTCCGCATAATTCCCTTCTCATTCATTTTTACCTTGATGCAAAAACGAATCAAAAAATTATTATATAGGCCTTTTTAATCTTTTATAGCTTCTAGCTCCCATTCGCGAGGGGTAAGACCGCTGAGTATTCTATCACTATTTATAATAAACTCACTAATTTTTGCTGTAGGCAAAGTTAATACATAGCTTTTATTAGTGCCTTTCATACGGGCAGGAATATAATCGCGGCGGTATTGTGGGTTTAATTTTTTAATGGTTTTAATATCCATATTTAACCAAGAAGCCAGTTTCTTAAACTCCAATTTCTTAGATATATATACAGTATCGATTTCAAAATAGCTCAAGGATATGGGTTTTTTCGGCTGAATATTGTGAGCCTTAGTATAGTTCATCATATAATTCACTGCAATAAAAGCAGGAACATAACTTTGAGTTTCGCGAGGCAGGTATTGTCTAATTTCCCAATAGTTAGTAGTATTACCTCCAGCGCGGCGTATTGCTTTATTCACATTACCAGGCCCAGCATTATAAGCTGCTAGCACCAAATTCCAATCGTGGTATCTATCATAAAGATCACAAAAATGCTGACAGGCAGCCTCCGTGGCTTTATACATATTCATACGGTCGTCAACTCGCGAATTGCGATGCAAACCATACATACGACCAGTGCCCGGCATAAATTGCCATAGACCTTGAGCGCCAACTCTAGATTTTGCTGTGGGATTAAGTGCCGATTCTACTATGGATAAGTATTTTAGCTCAAGGGGGATTTGATACTTATCCAATAGTTCTTCATAAAGCGGAAAATATAAATCCTTACGAACCAATGCGCGCTCAATCAAACCTTTACGCCTTGAGGAATAAAAGCCAATCATACGACGCACCGACTCATTATACTCAAAGCTAAATGGGCTTTTGGCATCCAAATATTCAACTCTAAGTCGGTAAATTGAATCTTGATAGGCAGGGATTGAATCTAGCGGAAAATCGTATAAATCTTCCCAAGCATACAAACTATCGTCGGTAGTATAGTCACTATAGTAAGTGCTATCAAGCGACGAAAGGTCTGTTGTTTGTTCGTCAGAAACCAATTCCAATGAATCAACATTATGAGTATTATTGGAATTAGAATCCGTACCGTAAACCAAATTCACGACAAGAATAAATACAAAAGCCAATAAAGATCTCATATATAATTACTATTTTTTATCTTTTTCTGAATCCTCAATAGGATCTTTTACTCCTTGCTTGAATTCACTAATTCCTTTACCTACTCCACGCATTAATTCAGGAATTTTTTTACCACCAAAAAGCAATACCACTAATACCAATAGGATAATAACTTCGGTTGCACCAAGGCCTCCAATAAATAAAATTGAATTTGACATAATGAAATAATTTAAAATTATATTAAGGGGCAAAATTACGTAAAAAAACACTAATTTTGATTTTTATAAAATTGATTATAATCACAAACGAAAATACGCCTATGTCAAAAATGCTTATGCTTGATTTTGAGGATGAAATAAATTATTCTATCATAGGAATTACGACTAGTTTAAAGGATTATCGTCTTACATTTTATTTAAATAAACTCCCTAATTTTCAATTTAAGCGTGTTGAACCCTTTATTTTTAATCACCAGAGCAAGCCTTTTACTTACAGTATTTATATTCATTTAGACCATACTAACCTTCGTAATTATTATCTGGTGGCAAATAAAGCTAATTCAGTAAAGCTTGTGAAGAAATATCAGCATTTTGATTATCTATTGGTAATGGATGGCGAAATAGATGATGATTTCCTTAGCAATTTGGCAAAACAGATAAAAGGCTGTGATAATGTAACGCTTACCGCAGTTATCGACTTTATTGAATTTGAGAAAATAAAAAACCTAAGAACTTCTTTTGATCTGCATTTAGACCAAACACTCACTAATCTTTAATTGCTTTGTATCTTGTAAAACCACCACATATAATCCGCAAATTGAGCGAAAAATACATTCATTGGCAAGTAAAAACCAATGAAAAGGTGTTGTATTTTACTTTTGATGATGGCCCTATTCCTGAGCTTACTCCCAAGGCATTAAAAATTCTCGATAAATATAATGCCAAGGCTACGTTTTTTATGGTTGCTGATAATGTTAGAAAGCACCCCGATGTATATCAACAAGTTATGGATGCAGGACATGCCATAGGGAATCATAGTTATAACCATGTAAAAGGTTGGAAATTAAGCAATGAGGAATACTATAGCAATATTGCAAAAGCTAGTGATTTATTAAATACCAAACTTTTTCGTCCACCATATGGACAAATATCACCATCGCAAGCAAAGCACCTTGCCAAAGATTATAATATAATAATGTGGTCGGTATTAAGTGGCGATTATGATAAAAATACTAGCCCAGAGCAATGCTTCAATAATATTTTGAGAAAAGCAAAAAATGGTTCAATAATTGTTATGCACGACAATCTTAAAGCAGAAGAAAATATGCTTTTTGCATTGGAAGAAAGCCTAAAACATTTTTCACAACTAGGTTATAGATTCGATAGTTTAGCTAATATATATGAATAGATTTTTTTACAATAAAACCTTTAATAATAGTATAATATATATACTTATTGCAATTTCGTGCTTTATACTAAGTATGCCTATAAACTCATACTCACAAACTTATAATAGATATAACGATAGTCTGCAAAAACAGTTTGATTTTATAAACGCAGCAAGCAAAGGCGATATTAAATACGTAAGAAAAGCCATTATTTTAGGAGTAAATATAAACCATAGAGATGCTGATGGAGGCACAGCATTATTTTATGCCATAAGCTCGGAGCAAAGCGAGGTTGTAAAAACCTTACTTTATAATAATGCCGATCCCAATATCGCATTATATAATGGATTTACACCTTTGATGAATGCAGCAGGTTTTAGCTTTGACATGGCAGAGTTGCTACTACTAAAGCCAGAAACCAAACTTAACCTTACCGATAAAACTAATTCTGCCGCAATACATTATGCTGCCTATTACGGACAAACAGGCATAGTAGATATGCTGCTTTTTTATGGAGCAGATGCAAAGCTTAAATCCTACGAACAAACATCAGCAATTACTCTTGCGGCTTATTGTGGTGATTTGGAACTTATAAAACTACTTGAGCAGGCCGGCAATGATATTTTCTACGAAAACAAAAGTAATATTTCGGCATTTACAGTGGCTATTCAAAATAATGACAGCATACTTTTCGACTATATGTTTGCAAAGGAGGAGGCTAAAGAATATTTAAAGAATAATAGCAAAAAGCTTCTAACAATAGCCCTCTATAACGATAATAATCATGCTTTTAACTCCATTATTTCGGAGATAAATATATCGGAACCAAATACAATTTATCGAGCTGCATATTTGTATAATAATTCTGAAGCCATTGATAAAATGGTTCAAAAAGGATATAAAAAGCCTTATAATCTCATCCCATACGCACTACAAACAAGCTTTTCTACGGTTTTCAATAATAAGGATTATTTCTCGTATTTTGGATTAGGGATTAAGGAGTTGCGTTATAAACTAAGTCTGAGCTTTATGTTCGGAACAAGGTTTAGGTATAAAGCTTTTTGGGAAGAAATTGACCAAAACACATATTATCAGCATTGGGAAAGGCGCAATCAATTCGCCATACAGTTACGAAAGGATTTCAATATTCTGGAAATAAACAATATTGTAATAAATGATTTTGGTGTTGACTTTGGCTTCCAATACACAAATTATGAGCTTTATGAAGTATCACCATATAAAATTAAAATTGGAATTAGCTATCAATTTATATATTCAAAACGAACTAACAACTATACACCAATATGGATGTAATTATAAAGAAAATATCTGCCATTGCTATTCTGCTCATATTGGCTAGCACATACGCTTGTACCGAGGATTTTTATGACGACGAAGTAGACTGCCGATCATATAATTATAATGATTGTAATACTCTTGAGCCTATTGATGCCAATATTGATTTGTTATTTACAATGAAAGGAAATCAAAGCGTGCCATTCGAAATTATTGAAGGCAAAATAGAAGATGGCAAAACAATAATTTATGATACCGCTCGCACATCAAAAATCACCTATATAATGGCAATCCCAAATTACTATACCGTAAAGGCAGAATATAAAATTGGGGATAAAACAGTTTATGCTGTTGATGGAGTAGATATGAAGGCTAAATCCACTCAGCGCTGCGATTCTGTTTGTTGGGAAATACCTTCTTTTAAGCTAGATTTGACACTTCAGTAGAAATTTTAGGCAGAATAACTTCTGTTTTATGTATAAAAACAGCACTGTTTTTGTGTAAATACTATACATAATTCAAAAATATCACAGTTATATTTCACTGTAATTCATGGTATTAAATGACTAATTAAAAAAATATTCATTTTTTTTACAAAAACGCTTTCATATTACCCAAATAACTGTATATTTGCACTCCGTTAGGGCGATTAGCTCAGTTGGTTCAGAGCATCTCGTTTACACCGAGAGGGTCGGGGGTTCGAATCCCTCATCGCCCACAGAATTTAGAAAAGCATTCACGTTAGTGAATGCTTTTTTTGTATGCACTAATTTTCAAGCTCGCTTGAAAAAATTAGTACATCTATTGTTTTTCACAATAGATGCTTTTCTAAATTCTGATGTGCCTCACCCCCAGGATAGCCGCCTTTTTCAGCTTAGCCTTTTCCTCCAGTAGCGGCCTTTGCATTAGCAAAACCTATAAAATCTTAAATCATTAATCTTAAGGCTCCAATCTTTTATTTTATAAAGAAGTCCGTTCATACGGACCAAAAGCTAGGAAAACCCCTTTTTTCCGAGCTGTATTGTTAAATTAAACTTAAATAGAATAAAAAATAGTAATTAATAATAGTCCGTAATAACAGACTTTGCCTTCGGAAAACCAGTTAAGGATATAATGTTGAATATCAAAGAATTATAAAG
>NIUZ01000100.1 GCA_002254285.1 Bacteroidetes bacterium 4572_112
TAGCCAAAGGGAGTTTGTGCTACTTCAAATTCTACATTTTTAAGCCTAGTTTCTACTCTATCAAATAAGGCCTTGGTGAACTCTGGTGATGCCTTACTTTCGCTTAGGTGTGCGAAGGAGTGAAGTACTACATTTTTAGTATCGTTCTTTCGTGAAATCCATTTTATAAAGTTCAATAGTTTCTTTTCAATGGATTTTTGCCTATCAGCAGCCTCGTCACCTTCTTCCACTTGTATATATGCTACTTGCACCTTTGTAAATTCGCCACCTTCGGTATGCTCTTGCACATCATCTAGTGTTTTTATGGCAGGTTTATAGGCAAATCTATCGCAATATATCATCAATAATTTCATAATTATTAATTGTTATTAGGTTTCACTCTCTCTTTAAGCAAATTCAAGCTGTCGACCACAGCCTTATTAATATCATCAAGTTCGCTAGGGTTGCTAGTATAATAATCAAGATTTACTTGAAATTGCTCTTGACTAATATTATGTTTGTCAAAAACAAAGCTATAATAGTAATTGGTAATGCTATCAGTATTATTACCATTATTTTTGGTAACATCTTGTCTGATAATTACTTCGGCTAATCGTATATCTAGCATAATATTGGTAAACTCTGATTTGTCAATCAAGTTTTCAGGAACTTCTTTATGTTGTGGGTCGTATTCCGAGCACGAACTAAGGGATATTAATACGAATAGAGTGCTAAAAATAAAAAGTGTTTTGAGTATATTAGTCATTAGAATAATTTTTTCTTTCGTTAAAAATATAGTAAAATCTTAGTGTTAGAACATTGTTGTATTGGTCCCGCTTCCAGCTATCTCCAGCCAAATTATTATACTCACGAGTACGTATTTTGGCAAAGGAATATGCATAACGGAAGTTTAGGTTTAGTTTCTTATAAATAGGGAACCTAAGGTCAAATATTCCATTAATATCATTTCTGTTATAATGCCCACTGTATAGACTTGCATCTGTTTGTATATTCCATTCAATTTCTTTCATGCCAACTAATCGGCCCCAACTCATTCCTAAACCAACAGTTAAAAAACCTTTGTCGGTAAAATGAACCATAATAGGTACTTCGGCATAGCTTAATCTAAGGTCGTAATATGGAAGTTCTTTGGTTGGGTCAACTTCTGGTGGATAATACTCTCGTGAGCCTTTTTGCGAATATGAAGCCTCTACACTTATTGCCCAGCGTTTTTTAATTGGCATAATTGCAATTGCAGATGCATTTAATCCAAATTTCTTGAAACCGTACATCTCGTCGCCATCTACCTGTGTTAGGTTTGTGCCAATGGCAATAGCTCCTTGTATGGATTGTCCATATGATAATGTGCTTAATAACAGACTAATTACTAAAAGAAGAAAATATTTATTTTTTACTATCATTCGTATAATATTTGGTTTGCAAAAATGCGAATAATTATTGACTTTACGAAAGTCTATATTCACATATCAAACGATGTATTATGCTAAAAAATTGCCCCATTATATCGACCTTCAAAAAAATCTATATTATTCTGTAAATGAATTTTATCCTTATGTTTCCAAATTAATTTAAAACCCATTTGTTCGGATATTATTCTAGTATCGTGCCTGTTAGAAAATGATGCTATTTTATAATTGGGTATATTTCTGTCCTGAAAATATTTAATAATTTTCGCTAACAGATATTCTAATAAATCATTTGTTTCTGCAGAATGACTAATGGAGTAAAAAACAGGATTATCTCTTTCTACATTTTCAACTAAATCGTGTATTGTGATTTCAGAATTAGTTATTTCTTTATTCTTTATCCTATTATAAACGTATTCTCTGATTGGTATAATAGAATAATGTCCCATATAATATTGTCCATTATTACGTAATATTAGGTTCAACTCTGGGCATACTTTTGATGCTTTTTCCAGTACTTCAATGCTAAATCTGTTTTTAGTGGTATATTGCCTAGTCAAATATTTGTATACGTCTTCCAAATCAGCCTTAGTTTCAATGCTCTTTAATTGTTTTGTGTTAATGTTTATATTTGCTTTAACCCATTCTATATCTGGTGTTTTCATTCCTAACCTTGATGTAGAATATTTACGAATTACAAAATCATAATATGTGGGAATAGGAATAGTTGAATTAAGATTTCTGATAACTTGATGGGGGATAAGGGTGGCATTTATTAAGTCATTCTCTTTTGCAGGCTTTACTATTGATAGATTGTTTTCCCAGCGTTGTGTTGTTCGTACATCAATATTCAGCGGGCTAGCAAAATCAACTTGCGATAGATTATTGAATTTTCGGTATGCGACTAATAATTCTCCTAAAGTATCGTATCTTCTCATTGGCATATTCCTGTTTTGTTCAATTGCTTATGTGAAATACAAAGGTAAGATATTTGTTATTATGCATATATTAAATTATTAAAATTCAGTAATAAATGCTCTATTTAACATAGAATTGATAATTAGGCAGTGTTAATGAGAGTTAAAGTATTGTTTTCTTCTAATTATTTGTATAATTGTAATAGTCAATAAATGAGTTATTTAGCTGTGATATGTTTTTTAGAGATTGAATAAAAGAATAGTATTATTGCTATGTCGACATACTATGTCGTGCTAGAAAAAATAGAGCAACTGTACATTTGCAATAGAAAATGAAGAATGCCAAGTATTAACCGCATATGATAATTTCTTATCGTATGTGGTTTTTTATGAATATCATAATTTTTAGTATTATTTTAAGATTATTAATAAATATTAGTTTCTAAATAAATTTGTAATAAATAAAAATATATCTTTGCCAACGATTTCTATAAAGGGGTGCCTGACTTTACAGGCTGAGATCACACCCATATTACCTGAAGCGGATAATGCCGTCGTAGGGACCAGAATTGCTTATTGCAATTCGTTAGGGAAAACTTTGTTCAAAACATGCATGGCATAACCTCAATGCAGATGCATTTAAGTTTAATCTAATTTTATTTAAAATGTTTCACAAATTTACTTTTTTATTGCTTTTTGCAGCATTAATGCCCTCATTGGTATTTGCGCAAAATTCTATTAGTGGTAAAATCACCGATGCTAACAGCGGTGATGCTTTGCCTGGTGCTCATATTATTCTACAAAAGAGCATGAAGAAAACTGTTTCTAATATTAATGGTGATTTTAAAATGACCAATATTACCAATGGTAGTTATGAGATAACTGTTAGTTATTTGGGTTATGAAAAATACACCAAACAAATTAAGGTTGATGGTGATATAAGCCTTAAAATTGCTCTTAAAACAAGTGCAATTATGGAAGACGAGGTAGTTATTGCTGCCACAAGAGCTAGTGATCGTACTGGTACAACTTTCAAAAATATCACCAAAGCTGAGATTCAGAAAGCTGATGTTGGTAAGGATCTGCCTTATATTTTGAATATGACTCCATCGGTTGTTTCTGGCTCTGATGCTGGTGCTGGTGTTGGCTATACATCAATTCGTATTCGTGGTACCGACATTTCGCGTATTAATGTTACCATGAATGGTATTCCTGTAAATGACCCTGAAAGTCAGGGAGTGTTTTGGGTAAATATGCCCGATTTGGCAGGTTCGCTAAATAGTATTCAGGTGCAACGTGGTATTGGTACTTCAAGTAATGGAGCTGCTGCTTTTGGTGCTTCAATTAATATGGCAACCTCTGGCTTAGCTGCTAAGCCTTTTGCTGAAGTTAGTACTTCATACGGTTCGTTCAATACTCAGCGATATAGAGTGTTAGCTTCTACAGGCCTTATTGATGGCAAATGGAGCTTCGATACTCGTTTGTCACGAATTCATTCCGATGGATTTATCGATAGAGCATCGTCCGACTTAAATTCATACTATGTTTCGGGAGCTTATTATGGCGAAAATTCTATCCTAAGATTTAATATTATTTCTGGACAAGAGAAAACTTACCAAAGCTGGAATGGTGTACCAAAAGTTCGCTTAGAAGATGATGAAGAAGGTATGCAACGCTATGCCGATCATTATCTTTATTCTCAGAAAGAAGTTGACGAAATGAAGGCTTCAAACTCACGTACTTATAATAAATATACATATGATAATGAGACTGATAATTATAAGCAAGACAATTACCAATTGTTATATACTCAAAAACTTAACTCGCATTGGAACTTAAATGCAGCCTTGCATTATACAAAAGGTAAAGGCTATTACGAAAGTTTTAAAAATAAACGTAAGCTTGGTAAGTATTATGGTGTGCCTGATGTTATTATTGGTGGCGATACCATTAAAAAGACTGATGCTGTTCATCAAAAGTGGTTGGATAATGATTTCTATGGCGGAACATTCTCTTTTACTTATAATAATAAGAAAAACTTAGTATTAAACTTTGGTGGTGCTGCAAATCATTATGTTGGCGATCACTTTGGTAAAGTTATTTGGGCTGAATATGCTTCTACTCTAGGTAAAGACTATCAATGGTATACCAATTTAGGAGAAAAGAATACCTATAATGCTTATATGAAAGCTAATTATATGATCAACCAAAAGTTGAGCATTTATGGTGATTTACAATATCGCAAAGTTGATTATTGGATGAGCGGTTTGCACGACGATTTTATGGACCTAACAGGGGAGCATCATTTCAATTTTGTGAATCCTAAAGTTGGTGTTCATTACGATATTAGTGATGTACATAATGTGTATTTTTCTGCTGCAATGGCACAAAAAGAGCCTACTCGTAGTGATTTTAGAGATGCCGACGCAGGAAAGACTCCTGTTTCTGAACTGCTTATTGATTACGAACTTGGCTACTCAATGAATACTCAGAATATGATATTCCGTGCCAATGCTTACTTTATGGATTATAAAGATCAGCTAATTGCTACAGGTAAAATTAATAATGTAGGTGCTGCCATTATGACCAATATAGATAAGTCGTACCGTGCTGGTATTGAGCTTGTGTTAGGAGTGCGTATAACCAAATGGATGAACTGGAATGGTAATATTAGCTTAAGTCAGAATAAGATTGCTAATTATACAGAGTATGTTGATAATTGGAATACTGGAGCGCAAGACTCAACTGCTTTGGGAACCACCGATATTGCCTTTTCGCCAAATGTGGTGGGAGCTTCACAATTTGAATTTACTCCTATCGAGAATTTTAGAATTATGCTTAATACCAAATATGTAGGTAAGCAGTATATCGATAATACTTCAAATGATATGAATAGTATTGATGCATACACAACTACTGATTTAGTATTGCGTTACGAACTTAGTCCTAATTTTATGAAAGGAATTGGTATTAGTTTTAGCATGAATAATGTATTCAGTGCACAATACGAAACCAACGGCTGGGTTTATAGCTATAATGTTGATGATACATGGGCTAGTGGCCCAACAGAGCGCTATACTATGGATGGTTATTTTCCTCAAGCAGGAATAAATTTTATGCTTGGTGTTGATTTAAAGTTCTAGTAGAAAATAATATTGTTTTATATAAAAGACTCGCTGTGTTTCCAAAACGCAGCGAGTCTTTTTTTGTTAACGATATCGGATAAATGATTGTTGATTAACGATATCGGATTAACGATATCAGATTAACCCCTGATAGCAATATGGGTGATGATTTTATATTTATCGTAAAATCCACCATAAAATAGTTTGTTAGATATAATAATTTATAAAAAAATATTAAGTAATTTTAGTTTACATAAATCTGCAATCGTTAATCAAGCAACCTTCTCCAAATAGCCATTGGGACATTAATAGCTTTTTTTATTCCGCGTCAGGCTGAGTGTTTTGCAGAAAAATGGCAGCGCCATTTATCCAAAAATGTACCGAAGCCAGAGCGGCATCAATACAATATCTCCACCAAAAACAAGCCCTCAGCAGCAGCGGAAACTCCCGCATTATTACGATTTTTGCTCTCTATTATTCTTTTAAAATCCTCCAAAGTAATCTTATGTCTTCCAAGGTCAACCATTGTGCCGACTATGGCTCTTACCATATTTCTTAGAAATCTATCTGCGGAAATTTCAAATACATAAAGATTCCCTTCCTTTGTCCATTCTGCTTTCATAAGGTCGCAGATATTAGTCTTGGCATCGGCATGAAGCTTCGCAAAACTTGTAAAATCATTATATTCTTTAAGCATTTCACCAGCCTTATTCATTAGTGCAATATCCAAATCACCGAGTCGCAACCATGCGGTATTTATTCTAAAAGGATCTTTCTCTGTTGCTATAAAATATTGGTAGGTTCGTTTTTTTGCATCAAAACGAGCATGAGCTTCATTGGCTACATTATAAATATCGTGTATGCTTATGTTTTTGGGTAGGAGAGAGTTGAGTTTGTAAATTAGAAGTGGCAAATTATTTTCAAATACAGAATTATCCATATCAAAATGAGCAACGAAATTCTTTGCATGAACACCGGTATCTGTACGCCCAGCACCAGTAATATCGGTTTTGGTTTGCAATACTATGCTAAATGCTTTCTCCAATTTCTCTTGCACACTCATAGCATTAGGCTGATATTGCCATCCATGGT
>NIUZ01000011.1 GCA_002254285.1 Bacteroidetes bacterium 4572_112
GTACTAGTACCGATTGGAATACTGCGTCTAATTGGTCTAATGGATCTGTTCCTACTTCTTCTGATAATGTAATAATACCTTCAGCTCCGGCTAATCAACCCCATGTATTGAATGGCGGTGATGCAGAGTGTAATGATTTAACAATTGAGTCTGGTGCTAGCCTTACTTATGATAATGGAATAAATTCTGCCGGTATATATGGTGATATTATTAATGAAGGGAGCTTTATTGTAAATGCGAGTTACTTAATTGACCTTTATGGAACAAATAATGTAATTAAAGGAAATGGTGATTTTACATTGGGTAAATTCGAACCTTGGGGTACAGGGCAGGTATATACAATAGAAAATAATATTAATCTCCATTCATTTACCTTATATGATAATAGCACTTTAAATATTGGAGATTATAATTTAGAATGTAGTAGTAATTTTAATGGTAATACAAATTCAACCTTAAATATAGGGAGTGGTAGCCTATCTGTAGGTGGAACAGTTACACTTGATGGAACTTTTACTCCAGGAACAGGCACCTTCTATTATTCAGGTAGTAATTCACAATCTATTATAAATAAAACATACTATCATTTAAAAATAAAAATATCCTCAGGTACTAGAACTCTTAATAATGTATCTACAAATTGCAAAACATTGGAAATAGTAGGTAGTGGTACTGCTGCTCTAGCTTCCAGTATTGATATTGAAGATAACTATATTATTGAAGCAGGTTGTACTATTGATATGAATGGTAAGGATATTAATTTGGAAGGAGATTGGACAAATAATGGAACACTAATTTCGGGTACTCAAACAGTTACTTTTGACGGAAAAGGATCTTCGCATATATATGGTAATTCTGACTTTTATAACCTTACGGTAAATAAATCCACTGGTGATGTTTATTCCAATGGTTCTAATCATATTAAGAATATTCTTGCTTTAACAAAAGGAGTTATACAATCTAATTCTAATACTTCAATAATACTTGATGCGGGAGCTAGTTATAGTGGTGGTACAGGTGTTAGTAGTTTTGTGAATGGCCCTATGCGTAAAGATGGTAATACTAATTTTAAATTTCCAATTGGAGGTTTTAGGAAATTTGCACCATGCGAAATTACAAATTTGTCAGCTTCGACACAGTTTGTTGCAGAATATAAGAAATCAGGATCTGAAAATAATGTATCTCTTATTGCTCCATTAACAAAAGTAAGTGATAATGAATATTGGAAAATTACTCCTTCTTCAGCAGTTACTTCTGATGTAACGCTATATTGGCTTGATGGTAGTTGGAGTGGAATAGGTGATTTGGGCGATTTACGCCTGGCTCACTATAATGGTAGTGCTTGGGAAGAGTTAAGTGGTGCTACCACAAGTGGAAGCACTTCTAGCGGAACTATAACAAAGGCTGGCGTAAGCTCTTTTAGCTCATTTACACTTGGTACTACTGATAATACAACAAATACATTACCAGTAAGCTTGATATCATTTGATGCTAAAAAAGTGGATAATACAGCTCTATTGGAATGGCAAACTGCTTCAGAAATAAATAATGATTATTTTATTATTCAAAGAAGTGCAAATGGAATCGAAATAGAGGATATTGCTAGAGTATATGGTAATGGAAATAGTAATGTATTGCTTTCATATAATTTTGTTGATAATAACCCTCCTTCAGGGACTGTATATTATAGATTGAAGCAAGTTGATTATGATGGTAAATATGAGATTTTTAATTGGAAAATGCTTGATTTTTCTGGAGACGATTATATAAATATATATCCAAATCCAAATACTAATGGAGTGTTACATATTGCTAGTAATATTGCTAGTAATGCCACTGTGGAAGTCTACTCTATGGAAGGAAAATTAGTAAAAGCTCTAAATCTGGATATTTATTCTGGTGAAATAAGTATAAAGCATAATCTTAAAAATGGTTGTTACTTTATAAAAATATATCATGATAATCTAGTGGAAACACAAAAACTTATTGTTCAATAAGTAATTACACCTTGTGCAGAACAAAAAGCTCTATCAATATTTTCTATTATTGATAGAGCTTTTTGTTATTTTATTTTATTTCAAAAAATAGTTTATTTGAGCCTTTTTTGGATTAATTTCGTATTATCAATTAAGACTTTATTATGAGAAAAATTTACACAGTAGGAGAAGCAATTTACGATATTATTTTTGTAAATAATAAACCTGTGGATGCCAAAGTTGGTGGTGCAATGATAAATTCATCTGTATCATTGGGTCGTTTGGGATTGCCAATTAACTATATTGGAGATACCGCAAAGGATGCTGTTGGCGAAATTATGCGCTCCTTTTTGATTGATAATAATGTAAATATAGATCATTTTGCATTCTACCCAGATAGTAAATCACGATTGGCTCTAGCTTTTCTCGATGATATAAATTCACCAAAATATTCTTTTTATAAAATTAATACTCCACAGAAAGTTCGACTTGATTTTCCAGAAATCAATAAGGATGATATTATTCTTTTTGGTTCTTTCTACGGCATAAAGGCTGAAGTACGTGGCGCTCTTGTCGATTTCTTGCTAGAGGCCAAGCGTAAGGATGCAATAATTCTTTATGATCCAAATTTTAGACCTAATCACAAATCATTATTGAGTACGGTGCTACCTTTTATTGAGGATAATATTCGTATTGCTGATTTAGTAAAGGCTTCTAACGAAGATTTTGATTTGATTTTTGGTAGC
Organism: Bacteroidetes bacterium 4572_112; assembly: GCA_002254285.1. Lineage (GTDB taxonomy): Bacteria > Bacteroidota > Bacteroidia > Bacteroidales > UBA1556 > UBA6267. Next base: position 2,723 of record NIUZ01000011.1, read on the forward strand.
AATACTTTTGATGAAGTATTAGAGAGGGTTGATAACCTACGTCCTAAGTCGTTAATTTATACTCGTAATGAGAATGGTATAGATTGGACGCATAAGGGTCAGATGAAGCATTTTGATGTGCAGAAATTAGAGCCTGTTAGTGCAGTTGGCGCAGGAGATACTTTTAATGCTGGCTTGATTTACTATATTTATAAAAACAATATCAGCAAAGATCAGCTAAAAACAATGGGCGAAGAGCAGTGGCATGAGATGCTTGCTACAGCTGATAGCTTTGCTGCCAATGTTTGTATGAGTACCGATAATTATATTTCTGAAGAATTTGCAAAGAGTATTATCGAGGGTTAATATACGTGAATGAATCTGGCATTATCTCTGAAATCAATAATTATTTCAGAGATATTAAATTCATTGCGAAATAGCTCGGCTGTTTCTTCGGCCAAATACTCATTAATTTCTAACCAAATGCTTCCTCCTTCATTGAGGTGAGTTTTGGCGAATTGGGCAATGGCTTTATAAAAAATAAGAGGGTTATTGTTCTCCACAAATAGAGCTGTGTTTGGCTCAAAATCCAATACGTTTTTAGACATCAATTCTTTTTCTGAATTTTGAACATAAGGAGGATTGCTGATAATAATATCAAACTTAGGGAGCTTATTTCTTTCACTCTCATTTAAGAAATCAACTTTCTTGAAATCAACTTCGGCATTATTTATTGCAGCATTTTCTTTAGCAGTTTTCAAAGCCTCTTCCGAAAAATCTATACCTATAACTTTTGCCTTCGTAATCTTTTGAATAGCAATAGCTATACAACCACTTCCACTTCCTATATCTATAATGCTTAAGTCTTTAGAGTTACTCTTGTTTATACTTTCTTCAATTTTCATAACCAACTCCTCGGTTTCTGGGCGAGGGATTAGCGTATTTGGATTTACTTTTATGCGAAGGTCCAGAAACTCAGTTTCACCAATAATATATTGTATTGGTTCATTCTGCAATAATCGCTTTACTCCAAAGTGTATGTCCAAAAGCTGACTTTCACTCACTCTTTTATTGAAGTGTAAGCTCACCTCATTAAAAGGAATATTTATATAATATGAAATAAGCTCGCGCAATAATTGATTAGAACTATTACTGTCGTATAATTCATTAAGCATTAGTTGGTAATGCTTAATTATATCAGATATTTTATTGCTACGAACTTTCATTATTTTGCAGTTTCCAAATCACGTAAATGTTCCATTTTCTTGCGCTCAAGAAATTCTGAAATTCCTTCGTGATGTTCCTTAATTCTTTTGTTTCCAAACTCAAATACCTTATTTACCATGCCTGTAAGGAAATCTCTATCGTGAGAAACTAGAATCAATGTTCCGTCATAGTCCATCAGGGCTTGTTTAAGAATGTCTTTGGTGCGTATATCGAGGTGATTTGTAGGCTCATCAAGAATTAGTAGGTTCACAGGCTCAAGCAGTAGCTTTATCATAGCTAATCGGGTACGCTCTCCACCCGATAGTACTTTTACTTTCTTGTCCAAATCGTCGCCACTAAACATAAATGCACCTAGTATATCTCTAAGTTTATTTCTTATGCTTCCCTTGGCAATTTCGTCCACAGTGTCGAATACTGTTACGTTCTCTTCCAAAAGGCTAGCTTCGTTCTGCGCAAAATATCCTATCTTTACATTATGGCCAATTTTAAGCTCTCCATCAACATCTATTTGTCCCATAATAGCTTTTACAAGGGTAGATTTTCCTTCGCCATTTTTGCCAACAAAAGCTACTCGCTCACCTTGTAAAATGCTTATATCAGTTTTGCCAAATACCATATGTTCGCCATACGATTTTGATAGGCTTTCGGTGATTACAGGGTATTTGCCTGAGCGTGGCGATGGTGGAAACCGTAATCTTAATCTTGAAGTATCCACTTCGTCAATTTCAACAACCTTAAGCTTTTCGAGCATCTTTATTCTCGAATTTACCTGATTTGTTTTAGAGTATGTTCCTCTAAACCTATCAATAAATGCTTGATTGTCGGCTATGAATTTCTTTTGCTCGTCATGAGCCTTTTGCTGATGCACACGACGCTCCTTGCGGAGGTTTATATAACTGCTATAGTTTACTTTGTAATCGTGGATTGTTCCCATAGTTACTTCTATGGTACGGGTGGTGATTCTATCAATAAAAGCTCTATCGTGCGATATTACCATTACAGCTTTTGCGCTACTCACAAGAAAGTCCTCTAACCACTGTACCGATTCTATATCGAGGTGATTGGTAGGCTCATCGAGTAAAATAAGGTCAGGGTCTTGAAGTAGGATTTTTGCAAGCTCAATACGCATACGCCATCCTCCGCTAAACTCACCGCAGGGGCGATCGAAATCAGCTCTTTCAAAACCCAAGCCCAAAAGTACTTTCTCTGCCTCGGCATCGTAATTAATCTCTGCCTGAGAGTACATTTTCTCGCTTAATTCGGATACTTGCTCAATAATTGCATAATATTCGTCAGATTCGTAGTCGGTGCGTGTGCTAAGCTGATTGTTTAGCTCATCCATGGTTTTCTGCATCTCTAATCTTTCAGAAAATGCTTGCAAACTCTCCTCAAAAACACTTCTATTGCTTTCTTCCATCAAGTGCTGAGGTAGATAAGAAATAATAGCGTCCTTTGGTGCGGCGATTACTCCTCGCGATGCTTGCTGAACTCCTGCTATTATTTTTAATAAAGTAGATTTACCTGCTCCATTTTTACCCATCAACGCTATTCTATCGGTTTTGTTTACAACAAAATTTATATCCTTGAAAAGTGTTGTGCCACTGAACTCTACTGCTAATCCTTCTATCGAAATCATTAATTATATTCTTTGAATTTTGAGCGGCAAAGGTATTGTTTTTTGTTTTAGTCTTATTGTTCAATTCTAGAGTTTAACAAATAAATCTTCCATCACTACTTCAGAGTTAATTTCTTCAAAATAGTACTCGTTTTTTATCGCAGGAAACGTCGAAATTAATGTGGTTACAACGGATTTCTTTGTTTTGCTAATATGCTCAAATATTGCTCTTCGTTGTCGCAATTTGCTACTATAATCCTTGGTAATAATAAACTCCTTTTCTGTATATTTTGCTTCGCATAGGTTTACTATACCATCTTTTCTGTTTATAAGCATATCTATTTGCGTGCCTGCAAACTCCTTATCGCCAGCATGTCGCCACGACGATATTTCGGTATAAGTTCCTGTTAGCCCTAGCTTATTAAGTATTTGTTGGCTATGTAGTATACAAATGTTTTCGTAAGCATAACCACTCCATGATTTAAAGCTGCTTGTATTCGAAATTTTCTGCCATCTGTTTTTGTCAGTTGTAACATTAGCTTTTATGAACTTAATATAAAAAAGAGAGTACAGATCAATTAGCTTATAAATAGTGTCCTTTTTCTTTTTATTAAAAGGTAGCTGCTTTACAATAAAACCACTTTCAAAAAGGTCAGTTATAGCTCTTGTTAGAATGCCTCCGTCACCAAGCTTAGATTTCTGTATTAGCATAGCTCTATTCAACCCATTTGGTGCTGCTGCCAAGGCTTCAATTATGCGCATATGTTTATCTGCATTTTTAAATAAGGAGTAATAAAGCTGCTCATACTCATTAGATAATAGTCCTGTTGGCCTAAAACAAAGTTCGTCTATCAATTGTTCGGCACTTTTGCCAGTGGTAAGTTCATTGAGGTAAAATGGAATCCCTCCCATTACCATATATAATTGTATAATGTGATATCGTGATAGCTTTATCTTTTTATGCTTAAGTAAAGCTTCAGTTTCTTGTAAGGTAAAAGGTTCTAGCTTTATTCTGTCAGTAATTCGGTTGTGTAGTCCGCCTTTAGATTTCATGAGTTTACGTTGCATCCATGATGCTGCAGAGCCGCATACAATAAGTATCACATGGTCCATTTGAGATATATGCTGATTCCATAAATATTCCAATGCGGTAATAAAACCCGATTTAGGCCTGTCAAGCCATGGCAGTTCGTCAATAAATACGACGGTTTTCTTTTTGTTGTCCTTTAATGTATATAGGTAGTCGGCCAAATATGCAAAGGCTGTGTTCCAATCTTTAGGTTTACTAGTTTCTTTTTTGCCATTTGTTCTGCTAATGTATTCTCTGAAGAAGTTGCTAAGCTGGTTTCTGGTGCTTTCTTCGAAGGAGCCCGTAAAAGCAAACTGAATATGCTGCTTAAAATATTCGCGAATAAGAAAAGTTTTTCCTACTCTACGTCTTCCATACATTGCCATAAATTTTGGCTCACTAGAGTTTAGTAGTTTGTCAAAAACTTGTATCTCACTATCTCTGCCTAATATTTTAGTGTCCATTTTGTAATACTATATAAATCAGTACAAAGATACAATAAATATTGATATGAAGTGGAGAAATGTATCTAAAAAGTATAGATTTCTCCACTTTATATATTTATGAAGTGGAGGAATGTGCTAAATAGTACTACATTTCTCCACTTTATCGCTATTTAGTAGATTGTATTTAGTAGGATTTATTCTTTAATTTACCCTCATTATTTATCCCTACTTTTGCAATAATTAATAATTGTAAAAATTGATAGAATGAATAACGATATATTGGATAAAATAAATGAGGTTTTGGATTTGTTTTTTAAAGAGAATGCAGAAGTAAACTGTATAGCTTTAAAAAATATTATGCCACAGATGGTTGAGAAAGGTGTGTTTTCAAAAGATATTCGTAAAGGGCTTCCATTACGAAAAATATTGCGTGCTTTAGATAAAGAAGAAAAACTTGCTCAAGTGCCATTGGCATTTGCTCATAAAACTGAGCAAGATATATACTGGTATTTCCGCCGTCCTGATACCGATTGCGATTTATTTCAAGAAAAAACGGAGCCTACAAAGAAAGAGTTGGCTCAGCAAAAGCATGAAGCCAGCGATGAGTACTATATCTTAGGATTATGTGATGATGTACTTAAAGTTAAATCTTCACGTCAGCATAGATTCAGATTTCTTGTGGGCGATTTGCATAAGGATGGACAAACTCGTACAATGCTTCCTTTGGATGCTTTTTACGAAAAACATAGCTTAGTTATAGAGTTTGATCCAAAGAGATTTGAAGAAGGTGAGGACGAAAAACTAGACCGCAAAACCAATAGTGGTGTGAGTAGAAGAAAGCAGCGCGAGGTTTATGATGCCCGTAAGAAAGATGTACTTAGCGATAGAGGTATTGAAATGCTTCGTATTCCTTATTCGGCATTTAATATTGATGAGGATGGTAAAATTATTCGTGACGAAGAAAGTAATCTTAAAATAATTAAGGATTTTATTAGCCAAACAAAGAGATTGGGATAATCTTTATTTTGCAATAATTTTCTAATAAAAAAGGTGTTCAAAATTTTGAACACCTTTTTTTATGAAATATTTTTAGGTTTTATCTAAGCTTAGCGCCTAGTTCTTTTTCAAGAATAAATACCATTTTGTTTACAGCTTTATCCACTATCTTATCACGAAGGGTTTTGTCTTTGTCTTGGAAGATAAGACTTATAGCATAAGATTTTTTGCCTTCCTCAACGCCTTTGCCTTCGTATACATCAAATAGATTAACAGACTGAAGTAGCTTTTTGTCGACCTTGCGAGCAATAGCTTCAATTTGTTCGTAGTTTATTTCATGATTTACCAATAAGGCCAAATCACGACGTACGGCAGGGAATTTTGCCATATCATTAAACTGTACTTTGAATTTATGAAGTATGCTTAAGAAATTATCGAAGTTAATATCTAAATAAAACACCTCTTGCTTAATATCAAGCTCAGCAGTTAATAGATTTGCTACTTTACCAATGGTAGCAATATGCTTATTAGCAAAAGTATAATCAAGTGCATATGCAAAATTAGCATCTTTGCTTTCGCTAACCTTAAGTTTATTGTTTGCAATTCCGAATCTATTGAATAACTTAGCAAGAATACCTTTTAAGTCGTAATAATTAGAATCACTTTGCTTGAAACTCCAGTTTTCTTTAACTTTCTTTCCACTCATAAATATTCCTAGGTGCATACTCTCGTGGTACTTCTCCGTTACATCAGTAGCATCAGGATTTTGAATTCTATAGTGTTTTCCAAATTCATAAAAGTGAATATCGAAAGCCTTATAGTTGATATTTCTTTTTAAACTTTCAAGCCCACCAAATACTAAGCTTTGACGCAGCACATTTAGCTCAGAGCTTAAAGGATTTAATATCTGAACACTTTTTGATGCGTCAAAACCATCTTTATTTTCATAATATGATGCCTTTGTAAGCGAGTTATTCATTATTTCGTTAAAGCCATTAGAAACCAAAAATTCAGAAATTAGACTTTGAATATAATCTCTTTCGGGCTTGTCAATAAAGTTTATTGAAGAGCGGATTTGATTATCAAAATTGATATTATTATAACCAAACACACGAAGTACCTCTTCTATAACATCAACCTCACGAGTTACGTCAACCTTAAAAGTTGGTATTTCTAGCTTAAGTTTATCATCGGTTTCTTCAATAATAATCATGTCTAAGTCAGTGATAATTGACTTTACCATGCTGCGGTCTATTTCCTGACCAATAAGCTTATTTAGCTTATCGTAACGTAAATCTACATTCCAATTATTAAGCTTACGAGGATATTCGTCTACTATTTCGGAAGCAATATTACCACCAGCAATTTCTTGAATAAGCAATGCCGCTAACTTAAGAGCATAAACAGTAATATTAGCATCAGCACCACGCTCAAAGCGGAATGAAGCATCAGTCTTAAGTGTATGTCGTTTCGATGTTTTTCTAACACTTACAGCATTAAAATATGCACTTTCGATAAATATATTTGTTGTTGTATCGCTAACTCCACTATTAAGTCCACCAAAAACTCCTGCTATACACATTGGCTTTTCAGCATCGCAAATCATTAGGTCTTCAGCATTGAGCTTTCTTTCAACTTCGTCTAAAGTGGTGAATTTTGTATCCTTTGCTAATGTTTGTACATTTACTTTAGCTCCAGCAATCTTGTCATAATCAAATATATGCAATGGATGTCCTGTTTCCATTAGTATATAATTACTAATATCCACAATATTATTGATAGGACGCAGACCAACAGCTTTAAGGCTGTTTTTCAACCATTCTGGTGATTCAGCTATTTTTACATTCTCAATACAAAGTCCCGAATATCTTGCACAAGCATCAGTATCTTTAATGCTTATCTCAATTGGAAGATTATTATTATCAACCTTAAAATTATCAACAGAAGGTTTGTTTAATATAAGTCTCTTTTCAGGATAGAAGCGATTAATAACAGCAACTAAATCACGAGCTGAGCCAATATGCGATGTTGCATCAGCACGGTTTGGTGTAAGACCAATCTCGTAAACATAGTCAGTTTCCACAGGGAAATATTTAGATGCATCAGCACCAATCTCATATTCACCTTCTAAAACCATAATGCCATCATGCGACTCACCAATCTGTAGTTCGTCTTCAGCGCAAATCATTCCCATGGAAGCTTCGCCTCTAATTTTTGATTTCTTAATCACAAAACTATCATCACCATCATAAAGAGTAGTGCCCACAGTAGCTATTAATACAGTTTGACCTTCAGCAACATTTGGTGCACCGCATACAATCGGTAGTAGTTCACCTGTTCCCAAATCTATCATGGTTTTGCTCAGTTTGTCAGCATTGGGATGCTTTTCGCAACTCATTACTTTACCAACTTTTATTCCTTGCAAGCTACCTTTGATACTCTCAAATTTCTCCATACCTTCAACTTCCAAACCGCAGTCAGTAAGTAGTATTGATAATTTGTTTGCATCAATATCCAAATCAATGTATTTCTTAAGCCAGTTATATGATAATTTCATGCTAATATTTATTAAAAATTCAAGGCGCAAATTTAAGAATAATTGCTTGATTAATTTATTATTATTTTATTGAGAAATTTTCATGCTTGTTGAAAATAAATATATGATACATAGTGTTTTGTGTAAGTTTTTGAATTAAATGAAGATATTATTTTTGGAACGAATATAAAAAATGTAAAAAAAATAATGGATATAGTAAAATTTAACAAAAATAAGAACAGCTTTTGTCTACTTTTGCCAATCGAAAATTATAAAATAAATTAGATATGATAGCAAAGAATAAAGTAGTTAGCCTACATTATGTTCTTAAAGAAGGAACTAAAGAAGGTGAAGTGATTGAGGAGACAGCAGGTCAAGAGCCAATGGTGTTTCTTTATGGAGTAGGTCAAATGATTCCTAAATTTGAAGACGAAATCAACGGAAAAACTAAAGGCGACAAAGCTGAGTTTGGTATTAAAGCCGCTGAAGCTTATGGCGAATTAGATGAAAGTGCAGTTATTACACTTCCTATCGATGTTTTCAAAAACGAAGGTGCTGTTGATTTAGAGATGCTTAAAGTAGGAAACGTACTTCCTATGCAAGATGGCGATGGTAACCGCATGGACGGTATCGTTACTGATGTTGATGAAAAAGAAGTGAAAATGGATTTTAACCACCCAATGGCTGGTAAAGATTTATATTTCGAGATAGAGGTTGTTGAAGTTAGAGATGCTTCTAAAGAAGAGTTAGAGCATGGTCACGTTCATGGCGAAGGTGGAGTTCAGCACTAAGATATTTCTAAAATATAGATATAAAAAAAAGAGGCCAAAAGCCTCTTTTTTCGTTTAGTATTAGTTTATAGTTATTTTATATTCTTATAAAATAAGCTTCATTTATATATTATTTACAAGTCTTTTCCATCATATCCTCAATATAGCCTGGTGTGGACATTATTTTTGAGAAAGTGCTCATAGCCAAGTCAGGGAAAGCAAGTGCGATACGGTATCTTCCGTGAAGCATAATAACTTCGTCACCTTTTACAAGTATTTCGTAAGGTAAAAATGCAGTATGCTTAGGTGTTCCTAAATCAATTATTGGTAAGAATTCTTTTTCTCCATTTGAAGCAGAAAGTGCTATACCATATAATTTAAGCTCTGTACCAGGAATTTCAATGCTATAAATTAGCTTTAATCCATTTAAACCTTTCTTAAGGTTAGATTCAACTTTTTGTTTTGCTGCAGCATAAGAGTCAAAATCACCTAATTCTACCACATCATCAAAATCTGGCATTCCAAACATATACTGATAATCTCTTACTTTGTCAACACTTAGCCCTTTCTTCGAACCAAACTGTGTTCCAACGTATTTGCCTGATTTTTTCATGGCTGCAATAACTTTATTGTCAAAGCTTTTGTATAAAGAACTTACTTTATCAAAATCATCTCCGAAATATGCATTACCCCAATATGTTGGGTTAGTATAGCTTATCATTACTTTGCTACCCTCTACAGTAAGCGCAACTCTCAATGCTGCTGCAAATCCTGTTAATCCTTTTTCTTTTTTTACAGCATTTGTTAAGTCCGAATTGCTAATTATGATTACCCATCTTTTAGCATCACTTGCTGCTTGATATTCTCCTAATATTTTTAGCCCTTGAGCTTGTAAATTAGTTTTTACTAAAGCCTTAGCTTCGTTTAAGCTTTTGCCACATTCTGCCCCTAATATATAAGGTTTTAAGTTTTGTGCTTGAATACTCATGCTCAGAATCAAGGCAACTGCAATTATTAAAATTTGTTTCATGATTTAATTTGTTTAGCGTTATTAATTTCACAAAAATAGATAAATAATTGTTAGTTTATTAACGAAATGGGGATTTGATAAAAGGCTTATAAGAATGAGGTTTTGTAATTGGTAGCAGATTAATGTGTTATAGTGATAGTTTTACCTAAACTCATTTACAAACATGAGCTATTTGTGTTTTTTGTATAACACAGGCTTTTAAATAGAAGAAATTATCTCGATAGCTATCAGGAATGAAGGGTAATTTATAGAGTCGTTAATTGAAAGAATAGCCAACACCTGTAGCAAAACTATAGTCAGTAGTTTGTCCATCTTCTCCAATAGGCATGCTATCGTACTGATAGTATATTTTGCCACTAAGATAAAAATCCGAGAAGATTTCTATGCGAGCATCAAATCCACTATCAAAACGCCATCTGCCTTTTGTCTTTAAATTTGGTAGCATTTGAGCGAAAAAAGTAATTGAAATATCCGGACTTTTATATTTGAAAATATCCATATCTGTTCCGAAAACGAGTTCGTAATTGTTTTGGAGAGTACCTGTTGTGCTTTTTTCGAGACTGGCAGATAAACCCACTGTATAGTCTAATGTAGCTCTATTTGTTTGAACCAAATAATTCCTTAAACTTAATGCAGTATACCATCTAGCTTGCAGGCCAAGTTCAGTATTACTACTTCTACCTGCGGTGCCTGTAACTCGCCATTTGGGACTAAGTAAGTACTCTGTTGATAGTATAAAGTCAGTTTTGGCGGTATGTAAAAGCGAATCCGTTTCTTGCCACGAGTCGTGATTATTGTATTTAAACTGCCAACCCCATTTTTCTTTCTGATAGTTGACTTGACCGCTACCATTTATCCTAAGCATATTATTTGCTTTAGAATAATCAGCACCTAAATCCATTCTTCCATTTATCCTCAGCCAAAATGTATTATTAATGGGAAAAATTTCTATAATATCATTTACTTTTATAACATCTCTTTCGTCCAATAAACCAACTTCCACCTCACCCCAATTACTTGAGCTATCAATATCACCATAATATATTTTGTTATGTTTGGTCAAAATCCTTAGAAATTTATTAGAAATTAAACTCTTTATTTCTTCATTCTCCACCTTAATAGTACCCATACCATCCATTTTGAAATAGAGTAATCCTTTGGTGAATTTTTTTACTTCACCAGTAAGAATATTACCGTTGGTATGGAATAGGGTGTCGGTTTTTTGAGCATAAACATTCTTAATACCAATTGAAAATGATATTGTAAGAAGAAAGAAAATGATAAAGTGCTTATGCATATTGCAAAGGTAATAATTAATAAGTGTTATAGAATAAATTTATTAATTGAACTGATGCAGTTTTCTAAGCTTGAGCCATAGGATATTATTCCTTCTTTATGCCCCGCCATTATAATAATTCCGTTGCCACTTTCTGAGTTCTTTACAATTGAGCTTATTGCATTAGCCATTGCTTGTGTTCCGTACTCAGCTTCTAATGGTGTAGTCGGAGTTTTATTAATAAGTCTTTCCCATAATTCAATATTGTGAATATGTAATACAGCTTTAACTGCTTTATTTGCTTTATATATTGCAGCGTGAGAAAGAGATTCTGATGAAGCAAGTTTAGGCCCTTGGCATTGAAGAGAGTTCTTTGCTATATCAAAGTTTATGACTCTAGAATAATCAGAACCCTTAAGTTTAGCTATTTCTCCTGTAGCAGAGGCCGAAATAATGAACTCATTATCCGTACCACTTCTAAAACTTATATTTCCATAGCCAATACCATCATTAGCTACTCCAATATATCCATTGTCATAGCTTTGTTGTCGCCATGGATTTATCAATGCAAATTCCTTTTCAGAAATCGTTTCGGAGCTTACATTCGTTGCCTCAAATTTAATTATTCCTTCCATAATGGTATTAAATAAAACAGAAGTATAGCTTTATTGAAAATGCCATACCTCTGTCAATATTATTAATTTTGTGAACCTATTATTAAAGATTATCAAGAATAAACTTGGTCATCTTATTATATAGGTGAAGTCTTACATTTTTGCCATGGAAAATACTATGGTCATTATTTGGATAAAACTGCATATCAAATTCTTTATTTTCTGTTACCAAAGCAGTTACCAAATCCATAGAGTTTTGTACATGAACATTATCATCAGTAATTCCATGAACTAACAGATACTTACCTTTTAGTTTGCTAACATGGCTAATTGGGCTATTGTCATCATATCCATTGGCGTTCTCTTGTGGAGTACGCATAAATCTTTCGGTATATATATTGTCATAATATCTCCAATTTGTAACCGGAGCAACAGCAATTCCTGCCTTGAAATAATCAGCACCTTTTGTCATACATAATGTCGACATATAACCACCATAACTCCATCCAAATATTCCTATTCTGCTTCCATCAATATAGTCTTGGGTAGCAAGATATTTAGCCGCATTTATTTGGTCCTCTACTTCGTATTTTCCCAATTGCTGATAAGTCATTTTCTTAAATTCTTCGCCACGGAAACCTGTTCCTCTATTATCCACAGAAACAATAATATATCCTTTTTGTGCCAACATCTGAAACCATACATAATTGAACCAACCCCATGAGTTTTTCACCGTTTGAGAACCTGGTCCACCATACACAAACATAAGTACAGGATATTTTTTGCTAGGATCAAAATCCTTAGGCTTTATCATTGATGCATTAAGTTCAATATCATTATCAGTCTTAATTTTGAAGAAATTCATTTCGCTAAAACCATATTCTTTCATTCTAGAAATAAATGAAGAATTATCTTCTAAAGTGTATAATTCCTTACCCTTAGTATCATTCATGCTAGTGTAATGAGGTGTATTTGCTGTAGTATTTGTATTAGTGAAATACTTGAAATTTGAAGAGAAAACAGCATCATTAAAACCATCTTTTGTCGATAGTTGCTTCATTTTTCCGTTTTTCATACTTACTTCAAAAATCTCACGATTTAATGGTGAAGAATATGCAGCCTTTATATAAAGCTTGCCTTTCTTTTGATCAACTCCCAATAGCGACTCTACATCATATTTACCTTTTGTAAGTTGCTTAATTTCTTTGCCGTCCATTCCATACTGATATACATGGTTAAATCCATCTTTTTCTGAAGTGAAGATAAAAGATTTGCCATCCTTAAGAAATATTAAGTTGTCGGTAATATCTATATAGTATTCATTTTTTTCGCTATAAAGTACTGAGGTTTTTCCAGTGCTAGCATCTGCCAATAGTATCTCCCAATGATTCTGTAGGCGGTTAAGTCTTTGAATCGATAACTCATTATTTTTTGTAGTCCAGTCAATACGTGGAATATAAATATCGGTATTCTCACCAATATCCATTGTGTTTGTTTTGCCATCAGCAAGGCTATAAGTATGTACACTTAGTACAGAATTATCTTCTCCTGCTTTTGGGTATTTATATTTGTAAATATCTGGATAAAGGTTGCCAAAAAACTCCAGCTCATATTCTTTTACCTTAGACTCATCAAATTTTAGATAAGCAATATAATCACCCTCTGGCGACCATTTAAAAGCATCTGTAAAAGCGAATTCCTCTTCGTAAACCCAGTCACAAGCACCATTAATAATGCTATTCATTTTGCCATCAGTGGTAATAGCTTTTTCTTTGCCAGTGGTTATGTCTTTGATGTAAATATTGTTTTTGCGAACAAAAGCAACTTTATCAGCTTTTGGTGAAAATGTTGCCAATTGCTGTGGACCATTGTCCGATACTTTTGATAATGTTTTAGCAGCAATATCGTATACATAATACTCTGCAGTAAAAGAATGACGATAAATTTTCACAGTATTAGTAATCAATAGAATTTTAGATTCGTCGGCACTAAATTCATAGTTGCTATAGGCAAATTTCTTACCTCCATTTAATGCTGTTAAATTATCAGCACTAAGGATTGTAGTAACCAATTTGCCGTTTTTAAAAGCATATTTTTTAATATTACCTTTTATCAATATTGTATAAAAGTTGCCATCATTCATTGAGTTGAAACTTTTTACCGTTCGTGGATAAAACTTATAATAAGTCCAAATATCCTCAAGGCTTATTTTCTTTGTATCAACTGCATTTGCTTGTGCAAACGAAAAACTAATTATCGAAATTAGTAATGTAAAAATTAAAAGAATTCTTTTCATTATGTGTATGTATTTATTGTTATTTGGTTTCTTAATAGGTATTTAGATTAGAGTTATATAGCAGTTTACTAGTGTGTTATATAAGTATGTATTTCCGTAAATAAACACCCAAAAATATATAAAAATATGATTGTTTCAATTAATATTATCAGAATTCGGTAACTACAATTTCTACTCTACGATTTTTCTGCATTTCGCTTTGTAATGTAGCATTGGGGTATATCATCTCAGCATATCCAACACCCATATACTGTAGCCTATCTTCAGAAATTCCTCTCTTAATCAGATAATCATTCACGGCCTTTGCTCTGTCAATTGATAGCTTATTATAATACTCTTCGCTTTGGTGTTTATATGCTCCATTGGGTCTATTTACATGGCCTTTAATAAGTATTTTAAGACTAGGATTATCCTTCATAGCTCTTAGTAATTTCAATAAAGTGCTTTTATAACTTCCTGTAAATTGTGCCGTTCCTCCTTTAAAATAGAGTTTCTTAAGTTCAAAGCTTGTACCTTTACTAGCCTTTACCAGCTCTATGGTTTTTGTAATTAGGCTGTCATCTTCCTTTGCTTTAAAACTAATTTCATGATATAGAAAGTCCTTCTTGCGAACGCCTATTTCGTAATAGTCGTTTACTTTTATGGGAATAAATAAAGATGATTTGTTTTCATAAATTGTTGTGTCGGCAATATAATCTTGGTTATAATGTATTATGAGAATATTTGCTCTAATTAGCTCTCTTTTATCCTTTTCTATAATATTTATATTCAAAGAATTTTTGTGTTTTTTCTTTCTTATTATGGGTTCGTAAGT
>NIUZ01000101.1 GCA_002254285.1 Bacteroidetes bacterium 4572_112
AATGCATATAATTATGGCTTATAGTACCATATATATTTACATTATTTACCGTATGATTCAATGATACATATAAGTTATTGATAGGCACTAATAAATCAGGTTTATTAGGATTTCTATCCACAATCGCTTGATCATAAAAGAAAGCCTCAGTACCTCTATAATTTTTATTAAGAATAACATTGATTACTGCAGCATAACCCTCTAATCCATATCGTCCACCAGGATCGCGCACTATCTCCACCCTATTTAACCGCTTAGGGTCCAAATTCTTTATATACTCTTGATTTTTCTCTACTCCATCCACAAGTATTACCACATTCTTATTATTATCTACCTTAATTGTATTAGCATATCTATCATAAGAAACACCATTTATTTTTTCCAAAATTTCCTTGGTATCGATACTTCCCTTACGCATTTCGGCAGTTACAACTTTTATATCCTTATCAATAATTGCACTGCTAGAACTTGCTGTTATTTCAACACCTTTAAGACTTTCATTATTTGGCTCTAATTTAAAAACTCCTAGAAATTTATTGGAATTTAGTCTACCAATACTAACAGTATCATTCTGAAAACCGACAAAACTTATGGCCAATTTGTACTCACCAGCCTCAACTGGTAAATTAAAAAAACCTTTTTCTGAAGTAATGCCCCCTTTTATAATTTTATTCTCTTTATTAAGAACAACCACCGAGCAAAACTCTAGATTATCTCCTCCTTTTTTATTTTTCACTTGCCCACTAAGTTCAAAAACCTGCTGAGCATTTACTATTGTAACAACAAATAATAACGCTATAATAAATATAGTTTTCATAATTTTCAATCAATTATTAAATTCTGATATATGTGATTAATTTCGAATCACATTTTAATGACGCCAAAGTTTTTATTTTGTTACAATGCTATCAAAATAAAATGTTATTATGAAATAGATATTATGTAATTTTGAATACGTATAAAATTACGCAACTAGAATATGACAAAAAAACAAGAATACCTACTTATCATAGGCTTATTAATACTAATTTTTCCTTTTTTCGCATTAATCTTATTTGTGCATCCACAAGTTGATGATTTCTTTTTTGCTATAAAAGTTAATGAGTTAGGAGTTCTTCCCTTTGTTAAAGATATGTATATGAATTGGTCGGGGCGATATGCTAGTATGTTTTTGGGAGCTTTTGACCCTTTAAGGTTTGAGTCATTAAATCTTCATAGATTTGAATTAGGAGCTTATTTTTTACTAAATATTTTTAGCATTTTCATATTGTCAAAATCACTATTTCATAAGGGTTATTCTAATCTTAAACTATTCATTTACACCCTTATAATTAACATTATTATATTAAATTCAATTCCTGATATATTTGAATATTTATATTGGTATCCTAGCGTAACAGCTTATCAACTTGGCTTATCACTTATCTTAATTTTTATTGCTAATATTCTATTCGCAAATAATAAACGTATCAACAAAACACTTTATTTAATATTAAACTCAATATTAGCAATAATAATAGTTGGCTTATTAGAGCTATATGTTCCATTATTAATCATAATAATGATAGTTATTATGGGATGGAATTATTACAAAAAGCAACGCCAAACATCTGAGCTAATCATATTATCTTTCATTATACTATCATCTATCATTCTTGTAGCAGCTCCAGGTAATTATGTCAGAATGAACATAGCAAACCAAGGTAGCATAATTCTCAGTTTATACTTAGCCGCAAAAAGTATGATCTATTTAATGGGATATTTATTTCAAAACCCAGTATTCGTAATAGCTAATATCCTATTGTTTACCTATTCAAGACAATTAACTAATAATAATGCTTTAATTATTAGGCTTCCTAAAATCAATCCTATTTGGAGCATTCTATTAATGTTTATAATTACATATTTAGTCTTTCTACCAACCACATTGGCATTAAAAAGTCTTCCAGCTGGTCGAATTTTCAATATTGCAGCCTACATTTTTGCATTTTTATTGATATATAATATTTTCGCATTTCAGAATTATTATAAAAAAATATTCAGTTTTACTTTACCATTATTCTACAATCGTTTATTATCTCTCTCATTAGTTTTATTTATGTTTAGTGGAATATACGTAACTAACCCTTATGAATTTGCTCAAAAAAAACCAGGGAGTACTTTTGTTTATGGTAATATTCTTAATGCTTATAAAACTCTATTTTTTGAAGCCAAAGAATTTGATAACGACATGACTGCACGATATGAATACTTCAATAATGCAAAATTAAATGACCAAAAATCATTAATAATAAAACCATTGGAACACCATCCTGATATGCTTATTTTTGCTGATATTGCAGACATTGAAGACCCTGGCACATGGCTTTTCAATTGGGAAGCAAAATATTATAATATGGATTCAATAACTATTATTAAAGAAGATACAATTATAAAGGGTTGTATAAAATATGAAATTAACAGAAAATCACCTAATAATAATGCAAATAATTAATGAAGCAAGTATTATGAACTTAAAATAAGATTATATACTATTCTTTAATACAGAACCTTTCAACTTTACTTTCACAAATAAATATTCAAAATGCAAAATTCAAAAAATAAACTAACAACAAATAAACCTCGATTAAAAGAGTTTATTGTTAGTTTATTATTACTATTACCCATACTAATTTTCTATTTTGCACAATACAATCCACCAAATGATTATATAGGAACAGGCTTCGTACATGGAGATATGCTATCATATATGGCAAATGCACGGCAACATTTCGATAATGAAAATTTTTCTCTTATATATTCAAATCCATTCAACATTGATAGTAATGGTCCAAAAATTTATTTCCAAATTCAAACACTAATACTTGGAACAGTCTGGCATTTTACACAAATAGATGTGGGAGTTATTTTCATAGGTTTTGGTATATTATTTAGCTTCTTAGCAATATATATAGCCCTTAAACTTTTTAAGTCGTATATTGGATGGGGGACAAAAGGACATACTGCAACTTTTGCACTTTTAATCTATGGTGGAGGTCTATTAATTATTGGTGGATTTATATATAATTATTTTCAGAAATTCGACTTTATAGATGCTGCCCTAAAAAGTCAAGTTTTTGATCCAGGAGGAGGCTATTGGATGTTAAATTTTGGTAGAAATTTTGTTTATTCAACTGAAGCTTACTATCATTTCCTAACTATTAGCATTGTATACTTAGTATTAAAGAACAAGCAATATGCAGTCTCCTTAGTTCTCTTCATATTATCTTTTTCACATCCTTTTTATGGAATACAGTTTTTATTAATTATTCTTCTATACCAATTTAGTGAGTTTTTTATATTTAGCAAACTTAAAATAAAAAAAAGATTTATTGCATTAAACATCATTATTCTAGCTCTTTTTGGTGCTTATAATGGCATCTATTTATCTAATTTTGCAGAACATAAAATAATTATAGAACAGTGGTCTATTAATTGGTTTATGGATTCTATTTCAATCATTTTGGCCTACCTACCAGTTTTTATACTAACATTTATAAGTTTTAGAAATAGTGAATTCAAACTATTTAATAACTCTTTTAATCGTTTTTTACTAATCTATTTTCTTATCTCTCTCGCACTTGCTAATCATGAGCTAATAATGAGACCCATACAGCCTATTCATTTTACTCACGGACATATTTATACGCCATTATTTTTACTTGGCGCAGGAGTTTTAGTGAAATTTTTCAACCATAACAAATGGGTTCTATCATCAGTTATTAAATCATTTGTATTTTTATTACTTATTTTTGATAACCTCACATGGTTTTCTGATCAGAGCTATACTAATATAAATAGAGAAGAACAGGCAGTTAGCATAAGAATAAAGCAACCACAATTAGATTTATTAAACTATATTGATAAACATTATGATTATACTTATTTATTTGTAAGCGAAAATTACGAATTAGATTATTTTGCAACAGCCTATACCTCCGTTTATTCTTTGGTCCCTCATATGTTTAATACTCCATATATTAATCATCGTAAACAAATCTACAGGGATTTCTATATTCAAAAAAAATATGAAATTTTAAAAGACTATAAAGTTATATTAAGTGATGATATTTTTAACAATGGCATTAATACAGATATAAGAACAAACTTAAAATTTAAAGAGATTTATCGAAATAAGAGATACATATTATACGAAGTAAATAATAATGAATCAATATTTAATAATCAATAAAGCTCAAATATAATGATTGATTGATTTGTTTCAAGAAATGATTATTCATTTTTTTACCATTTTTATCTCAATCACATCAATATTGCTTACTTTTGATAAATAGAATTATAAACCAGAAAACATATAATTATGAGTAAATCAATTAAAGGAACACAAACCGAGCAAAACTTACTAAAGGCATTTGCTGGTGAGAGTCAAGCACGAAATAGATACGAATTCTTTTCTAAAGCTGCTAAAAAAGAAGGTTATGAACAAATTTCTAGAATTTTTCAAGAGACTGCTGACCAAGAGAAACAACATGCAAAGAGATTTTTTAGTTTTCTTGAAGGTGGTGGACTAGAAATTACTGCTACATATCCTGCAGGAATTATTGGCACAACAAAAGAAAACCTTGAAGCTGCTGCTGCTGGCGAAAACGAAGAGTGGGTAGAATTATATCCTGAATTTGCCCGTATTGCTAAGGAAGAAGGTTTTCCACAGGTTGCTACTGCTTTCAAAATGATTGCTGTGGTTGAAGCTGAGCACGAAAGAATTTATCTTCAATTATTACAGAATATCTCTGAAGATAAAGTATTTATTAAAGACGGAAAAGTATGGTGGAAATGCATCAACTGTGGCTACGTTTATCAAAGCGAAAAAGCTCTTGAGAAATGCCCTGCTTGTTTGCATCCAAAAGCTTATATGCAAATTCGTGAAGAAAACATCTGATTTTAGTTGGCAGTCTTCAGTTGGCAGTCTTCAGTCCCATATATGGATTAGTCTGCGGTCAAGGGGCGACTACCTTTAGTTAGCATATTAGACTAATATAAAATTAAAAAGCTTTTCGGTTTATTCTCAATATTGAGAAAACTGAAAAGCTTTTTTTTATGATAGAAATTTTGATGGTTGGGCAAGTCTACAACGTCCTCCTGCGTCGTCCTCGTAGAATCTTGATTCTAAAGCAGCCTTAAAATATTGTCTCCTCTTTTTTAATTATACAGAATGAAAAGAGAAGTTTGTTATAGTTCTATTATTAAATCACTTCACCTTTTCACCTTTCTCCCTTCACCTTTTTCCTAGTCCTCTATCCTTAAACTAAGCCTTCAATAAGACTATCATCAGCCATATTAGGAAGTGTAACTTTAAGATTAGGATTTGCAGCCATAGCGCGTTTGATAGCAAATACAGCACCTTCGTTACGTGCCCAAGAGCGACGCGAAATTCCATTATTTACATCCCAAAGTAGCATACTCTTAAGTCTGCGATCAGCATCGGCACTACCATCTAGCAGCATACCAAAGCCACCGTTGATAACCTCGCCCCAGCCTACTCCGCCACCATTGTGAATACTAACCCAAGTGGCACCACGGAAGCTATCACCAATAACATTTTGAATGGCCATATCAGCAGTAAAGCTAGAGCCATCATATATATTTGAAGTCTCGCGGAAAGGAGAATCCGTTCCCGATACATCATGATGATCGCGACCAAGCACAACTGGTGCTTTTAGCTTACCATCTTTAATTGCATTATTGAATGCCTCGGCAATCTTAATTCTACCATCAGCATCAGCATATAAAATACGAGCTTGCGAACCTACTACCAATTTATTGGCCTTAGCTCCTTTAATCCACTCAATATTATCACGCATTTGCTGCGAAATTTCTATTGGCGAGTTTTTAGCCATTTCCTCAAGAACATCCATTGCTATTTTGTCTGTTAAGTCCAAATCAGCAGGATCGCTAGAAGTACATACCCAACGGAAAGGTCCAAAACCATAATCGAAACACATTGGTCCCATTATATCTTGAACATAAGAAGGATATCTGAAATCACCTTTTTCGTTAAGAATGTCAGCATCAGCACGCGAAGCTTCCAAAAGAAAAGCATTACCATAATCAAAGAAATACATTCCTTTGGCAGTAAGCGCATTAATTGCATTTACATGGCGCTTTAATGTTTTCTGAACTTCAATCTTAAATTGCTCAGGATTATGAGCCATCATATCATTAGCCTCTTCATAACTCATGCCCACAGGATAATATCCACCAGCCCAAGGATTATGAAGTGACGTTTGATCAGAGCCAAGCTCTACATGCATATCTACCTCCACAAATTTTTCCCAAAGGTCAACGATATTACCAACATAAGCCAAGCTCACAACTTCTTTATCAGCTTTAGCTTTACTAATTCTGTCCATCATCACATCAAGGTCGTAATGCAATTCATCTACCCAACCTTGTTCATGACGTTTTTTGGCAGCAGTT
>NIUZ01000012.1 GCA_002254285.1 Bacteroidetes bacterium 4572_112
GCTAGTGATCTAGCAAACGGAGTATATTATTACTCTGTAACATTCGATGGGCAACGCATCACACGTAAGATGGTTGTTAATCAATAGAACTAAATAATTAATATGAGAGCTTTATAGCTCTCATATTTAAACATAATAAAACCTCCTTTTGAAGCTGCAATGCAGTATTCGAAAGGAGGTTTTTTTTATTATATAAATTGGTATTAATGCATTATCGATGAATAAAAAAAACTTGATTTATAAAGCTTTCCTATAAAGTCTAATTGTTTAATTAATGATTATATAATGGAGCTATTACAGGTTAGTAGCGTGTTAATTAGGGTATTATAGTTAGCTTGATTTAAGATTTTATTAAATAATGATACGTACTAAACGTACTTATACAAAATACAAATCAAACCAGATTAAATGTACTTACCCTGCTAGCTATCTGATTTATTTATTATCAAGTTTAAATCATAATAGGTATAATGATGATAATGCTATGTGAAGCTTATAATATCAGTGCTTATACCAATTTGGTATTAAATGGACAATGGTTGAAAAGAGTATTGATACGTCTAATATTAATTGATATAATAAATATGGAGTTAGAATTTAGTTATTTATAGTGGTATAAGTGGTTAATACTTAGGTGTAATTATTTATTAGAAAGGGTAGCCAATTGCAAAGTTGGCTGTCCATATAAGTTTGCCGTCAAGGGTGTTCATACTAAATCTTTGTCCTTTATCTCTATATGGCTGATATATTGGGTGTGCAACGTCAAACCTTATTACAAGAAAGCTTAAGTCGTATCTAATGCCGTATCCTATGTCTGCTGCTAGTTTTGGAATAAAGTTATGAAAATGAAATACTCCTTCTGGCATTTTATCACTTTCTTTTAATAAGAAAATATTTCCAATATCAGTAAATAATGCCCCTCGTAAATCAGAACTAATGGGGAACCTAAATTCATAATTAAACTCTATCTTAATATCTCCAGTCATCTCAAAGGTTTTCGTGCCAGTAGTAAAACTTCCTGGTCCTAGTGTTCCGAGTGTCCATGCTCTTAAGCTGTTTGCTCCACCAATATAAAAACTTTTTTCAAAAGGAATAGCTACTGATCCAAATAATGGAATACCTATTCCTAAATTCACTCTAAATACGTTCATAAGGGTGCTACGAGCCATGGGGTAATAATATCGATAGTCTACCTCAAACCGAGCAAATTGTGTATAAGGTAGGCCCATTACCCAATACTGCCCAAGGGAGTCTTTTTTGTTACCAAGCATTTTACTGAATATACCATATGGAATACCTCCTAATTCTGCTTTTGCAAAAAAGAATTGGAAAGGAGTTTTAGACTCCCACTTACGTTCATTATATATATATGAATAACTCATACCGAGTACTAGGTGATCTTGATATGAATACTTTATACGAGGATCCTCATAGTTGTCTATTACTTTTTTGAAGCTATCTGTTGGGTTAATTTTTACGGAACTTATTTCTAAGGGGTTTACAATTTGAGATACGTTTACGTTCGTAATCCAATTATAACCAAAGTCAGCATTAATAATATAGCGCGAATAATCCGGTCTATCTTGATAGTTATAACCCATACTTATACGGGTTTTTGGATTAAAATATCGAGAGAAAAAATTTCGTTTTACTGGAGCAAGAAACCTAGGAATATCCAAACTAGTATTTATACCAGCCTCAAAAGTATTAAATATCTTAAGAATCTTATTTATTTCGTCTTCTGCTGCATTTGTTACATTTTGAACCTCTAAAGCACCTCTTATACCTACGCTAAGGACTTCTCCACCTCGAAAAGTATTGCGAGTTATAAGTGTCACTCCTTGTTCAATACCAAAATCACCACCAGTGTTTTTAAGTTCACTTTCGGTACTAAGGCTGTATTTGTCAGATTTTGAGAGTTCTATAACACAATCCAGCTGTCCAAAGTTTTTTATATCTTTTTGTTGGTCTAAAAAGTTGATATTTATATACTTATAAATAGAGAGGTTAAATAATGCTTTATACGAATAGGCTACATTATCTTCTCTATAAAGCCTAGTTGGCTTAATAAATATAGCATTACTATAGGTAATAATAGTAGTATCAAGTTTTACTCCTGGGGCTCTGTCAGCTATCTCAGGATATATATAGACTCTCCTAAATTTATATTGTTTACTTTTTATAATAATTACACTGTCAGCTCTTTTAATTCCTAACGGCTGTATCTTTACCTTTAAATCTACTCGGTGCTCATTAAAATTTGAATCGGCTGAAAAAGTTATTTGCTTTTTCGAGAAATAGTAGAAACCTAGGTTTTTTAGATCATCGGATATTCTTTTTCTTTCAGCTTTTAGATTAGCTGTTGCAAATATAGTTCCTGTATCGAGTTTAGAATCTTTCCAATTAGCTAACACAAATGATTTTATGGATTTATTGCTGATGTCAAAATCTATTTTACGAAGGTAATATGGATAATTAGCTTTAATTATATAATTAACACTGGCCATTTTTAGTCCTTCGAAAAGAGTTATTTCGGATACTATCTCAGTATTATAATAACCCAAATTATGCATATGCTGCCTAATATTGCGGGCTGTAGCATCAACAAGAGTACTGTCGTATATGATTGGTTTTTCACCTAATATATTGCATAAGAAATTTTGAACTTTGCTACTATCTTTAAAGTTTTGCCCAATATCATATACCCATACCCATGGCCTTTGGTAAAGTACCGACCTATTCTCCTTTTGTTTATAAAAAGAAGGAATATCATGACCTTTTACCTTTTCGCCTTCAAGCACAAAACTACTTCCAATGTACAAATAGTCACCATCTGGCACACTCCGTGTTGTCATACATGATGATGCTATGACCATTAGAATCAAAATCCATAAAATAAGAGTAATAAAACGCTTCACTTGATGATGTTTATGCTAATATTGTAATCCCATTTAGAGCTCAAAATTGCTATTAATATGCCGCTCAGAAGTATTAACTATATATTTCTGTAACTATATTTTCAGCATCAATGCTTCTTAAACAGTATAAGTACAAAATTAAAGTATTATGCTTTATGATTTACGTTTAAATATTTATACATTATAGTTTGCCTATTGAATTAGTAATTGCCATATAATACACACTAAATTAAGTATATACATTTGTATTAATAATAGTTTATAAAATAAAACTGCTTATCCAATTGGATTTTTGAGCATTGCCATTTTTGCCATTTTATGCACCTCTAAACTTGCATAACCAAACTCCTCAACCACTTTACCCAAAAGAAGATAGATGCCTTCACCACGAAAAGGATAGTTTTTTAGTGGAAATTTCATAGTGGAGTAAGTACTTGATTCGTATTTCAGTTCCAATTTAAAAAAACCAGCAATCTTAAATCTGCAACCTTCTATCGTTAATCAATTATTTACCACCCTTTACCATAACTTTACAATTTTTTACCATCCCCTACCACCCCTTTGTCATCCTGAGCGCAGCCGAAGGGCAACCCCTTACTATTTTTTACAATTTTTTCACCACTTTTCACAAAACCTATCAATATTAATCGTAAATTTGCGATTGATATGAATAGAGCAATAGAAAATATAACTTACGCCCCAATGTCGGTAGAATTAGCCGCCTATGCTAAAGCGCTTAGTCATCCAACTCGTGTGGAAATACTAATGCATTTAGACAAGCAAGCATGCTGCTTTACGGGTGATTTGGTTGATGTATTCCCCATTGCTCAATCCACTATTTCGCAACATCTCAAAGAGCTTAAAAATGCTGGTCTTATTCAGGGCGAATTGCGTCCTCCAAAGATTAAATATTGCATAAATAAAGCAAATTGGGAGAAAGCAAGAGTATTATTTAATGATTTTTTGAAGTAAAAAATTTATAAACAATATCGTTTATTGGCGATAAACTAATTGATGTAATATGAGTAAAGAAATTAAAGTATTAGGAACAGGTTGTCCAAAATGTATGCAGACAACGAGTATTATTACAGAGGTGGTTGCGGAGAATGATTTCGATGCTTCCATTGAAAAGGTAGAAGATATTATGGAAATAATGAAATATAATGTAATGTCGACTCCGGCAGTGGTTGTCGACGGAGAAGTGGTAATTAAAGGAAGAATTCCATCGAAACAGGAGTTGAAGGATTTATTATCATAACAATAACCAAAGCATAAAAACCAAATGTTTGACTGGGTTCAAAATATTGCCGATTTTATAGTCTATAACACTCTAGAACTGAGTAGAGATAGTAAGCTCGCCGATGCTTTGAATTTCTTTATCTACGATAGTATAAAAATCCTGATTCTTATTACGGTGATTATTTTTTTGATGGGAATAATAAATAGTTATTTCCCTGTCGAAAAAGTAAGAAATTTCTTATCACGTAATAAACTTTACGGCCTCGAATACCTTATGGCAAGTTATTTATTGGGCTTTTTGGAGTCAAAATCACTATTTTATATGTGCTTAGTGGTATTGTTTTGGGCGTGGTATCGGGCGTAATATTACAAAGCTTTAAGTTAGAAAAACACCTCACGCCTTGGGTAAAGGAGATTCTTAAAAACGCCGAAAAAGAACAGTCAAAATACATTTCAGAACATCAATCTTTATCACAGAGAATACCAATAATAATTAGCGAAGTTCGTAATATTCTCAGGGGAATTATCCCATATGTAATTATAGGAATTGCAATTGGTGGTTTGATGCATGGCTATATTCCTGAAGGATTTTTTGAGCAATATATGAGCAAGGATAATCTTTTTGCAGTGCCAATTTCAACCATTATGGCTGTGCCAATGTATTCAAATGCATCGGGAGTATTGCCAATAGTGCAAGTGTTAGTAGCAAAAGGCATCCCTTTAGGAACAGCAATTGCTTTTATGATGGCTGTGGTTGGCTTATCCCTTCCCGAGGCCATGTTGCTCAAAAAAGTGATGAGCATAAAACTCATTTCAATATTTTTTGGAGTAGTGACACTTTGTATAATTATTTCAGGATATCTATTTAATATTATTTTATAACACCTTAAAATTTAACATAATGAAAAAAGTAAATTTATTAGTAGTAAGCATTATTGCATTTATATTAATCTCTTGTAACGGCAATTCGCAAACGGTAGAGAGCAATATAAGTTCTACAAAAAACATGATTGAAGTTATCGATTTTCATTCCACCCATAGATGCATGACTTGTAATGCTATTGAGGCTAATACTAAGCATGCTTTGGATAAGTTTTTTGCTGACGAGCTTAAAAGCGGGATCATTACTTTCCAATCGGTGAATGTGGACGAAAAAGCAAATTCTCAAATGGCTGAAAAGTACCAAGCAACTGGAACTTCTCTTTTTCTTAATGTGATAGTTGATGGTAGCAGCACTATTATTAATCTTACAGAATTAGCTTTCGCAAAAGGAAGGAAAAAGGAAGCCTTTTCCAAACGACTAAAGATTAAAATTGATGAACAACTAATAAAGCTATAGATGGAGTTTCTGCAATCCATAATCGACAACTATAATATTCCTTTATTGTCTGCTTTTGTGTTGGGCTTAATGACTGCAATTAGCCCATGTCCCTTGGCAACAAATATTACTGCTACGGCTTTTATTTCTAAAAATATCAGTAATAAACGCATGGTGTTTCTCAGTGGAATTATATACTCTTTGGGTAGGGCTTTTAGTTACTCTGCCATTGGTTTAATACTATATTTTGGTGCTAGCAAATTTCATATTGCAAGCTTCTTTAATCAAAATGGTGAAAAATTTCTTGGCCCACTGCTAATTATTATAGGATTAATAATGCTCAATATTATTAAGTTCAATTTTCTTGGAACAACAAATTTTAGTGAGCGCCTGAGTTCCAATTTTAAGGACAAAGGTTTGTTGGGCTCATTTTTTATTGGAATGATATTCGCCCTAGCTTTCTGCCCCTATAGTGGAGCTTTGTTTTTCGGAATGCTTATTCCTATGACAATTAGCGATGCCAACGGACTTATATTACCATTAATTTTTGCAATTGGTACAGGTTTGCCTGTTATTCTGTTTACATATTTGCTTGCTTTTGCCGCAGGAAGTGTTGGGCTTTTCTATAGCAAAATCACCAAAATAGAAAAACAAATGCGATATATTGCTGCAGTAGTTTTTATAATTACGGGGCTTTATTATATATATATATATTTTGGAAGTATGTATTTTCAGTAGCTTGTTTTTCATACTTTTGTTCAAAACAAATCAAAACCCATTAGGAATAAACTTAGGTTTTTATTGGTTTAGAATGGTAGCAGAATAATAAATAAAGGATAAATCATTGGATTTACAAGGCCACCAAGTTTCACTTTATTAAAAATAAAAACCTGTGCCAATACAAGAGTAATAAAGCTCTTAACCTGATGATGTTTATGCAATTGGATTTTTGAGCATTGCCATTTTTGCCATTTTATGTACCTCTAAACTTGCATAACCAAACTCCTCAACCACTTTACCCAAAAGAAGATAAATACCCTCACCACGAAAAGGATAGTTTTTTAGCGAATCAGGAAAATGAACAGTATCAAACAAATTGCCTTCCACATCCACAAAAGTTGAGAAGTGCATATAGTCTTTTCTCATAGTTTTTACATATTTAATGGTAACCAATTGCCCAAGCATTCGCACTGTTTTACCGATATTCTGATTCAAAGTATTATACATTATCTCGCCTCGGTATTTTGTTTCCAATAAATCAAAATATGAGGAGGTAACAGGAAAACCAATTAGCTCTATTTCGTCATAAGCATTTACAATGGCATCATTTGATAGCTGTGGGAGTTTAAATTGCTTCTTTTCGTAAGGAAATAGCTGCTCCTGAATTTCAGAAATATGCTTTGTGTGTTTTAATAACGAATGTGCTTCCCACATTAGCGCGGCTTTATTCTTATTAATATCGTTAAAGGCTCCACTGCGTATTAGTATCAGTAGCATTTCTATGCCTATTAGTACTCTTGAGGCAAAGTCTGCAAGGCTTGTAAATTCACCATTTTCCTTGCGCTCTTTTACCATATGCTTGGCTATTTTTCTGTCCAAGCTTCGTAAATGAATAAATCCTATATAAATCCGATCTTCTTCTATATTTGTGAGATATAGACTATGATTTACATTTGGAAGCATCACTTTAGCTCCAAGTTTATTGGCCTCGTTAAAATAAACCCATGTATTATAAAATCCACCAAAATTGTTGATTACCGCAGTGATAAACTCCATCGGATAATAGGTTTTTAAATACAGGCTTTGGTAGCTTTCCACAGCATAAGATGCCGAATGTGCTTTGCTGAAAGAATATCCTGCAAATGACTCTATCTGCCGCCAAACCTCCTTTGTTATTGCATCGGGATAGTTGCGAGCCTTGCAATTACTATGGAATTTTCCTACAATACGATTTAGCTCTTCCTTGGAGCGGGTTTTTCCACTCATAGCACGGCGCAGTACATCCGATTCGGCAAGGTCTAAACCTGCAAAGTGGTGGCAAATCTTCAGCACATCTTCCTGATAAACCATTACTCCAAAAGTTTCGCCAAGCTGTTGCTCCATTATTGGGTGAATGTATTTAAATCCCTTAGGATTATTATACCGATTAATATATTCGCGCATCATTCCCGATTTAGAAACGCCAGGTCGTATTATGGAACTTGCTGCCACAAGTGTTAGGTAATTATCGCAACGCAATTTTCGTATCAAGCCACGCATGGCAGGGCTTTCTATGTAAAAGCAACCAAGGGTTTCGCCACTCATTAGTAATTTTCGTACTCCTTGGTCAGTTTTGAATTTTTCCACATTGTGGAAATCTACAAGCTCACCCTTATTTTGCTTTACCAAACGTACTGTATCATTAATATGGCCGATACCACGCTGCGATAGAATATCTAACTTCTCGTAGCCAATATCTTCGGCCACATACATATCCCATTGTGTGGTGGGGAATCCTTTTGGTGGCATATCCAATGCTGTATAAGTTGTGAGCGGCTCTTCGCTTACAATTACTCCCCCTGCATGTATGCTACGTAGGTTTGGAAAGCCGCTCATCATTGCCGCATAAGTATGTATTTCCATATTTATACCGGTATTATTGCGCTTGGCTTGTGGATATTTTATTAGGTCGTCAATTTCTTCCTTTGGCAAACCATAAACCTTGCCTAGCTCTCGATAAATAGATTTACCTTTAAAAGTGGAAATAGTGCCCAATAATGCAGTGTGTTCTTTGCCGTATTTCTGGAAAATATACTCCTGCACATCATCTCTATTGAGCCATGAATAATCAATATCAAAATCTGGCGGTGTGCTTCGTTTGGGATTAATAAACCTTTCGAAATATAAATCCAATTCAATGGGATCCACATCGGTAATTTTTAAACAATATGCTACCACACTATTTGCTCCACTGCCACGCCCCACGTGGTAATAGCCCTTGCTTATTGAGTATTGAATAATATCCCAAGTAATAAGAAAATATGCAGAAAAATTCATTTGATTAATAATTGCCAGTTCCTTATCAACTCGCTCTTTAGCAACTCTATCGTAGCGATTGTATCTATAATTCATGCCTTTATATGCAAGCTGCCTAAGCAATATCCTATCCTCCTCTTTGCTTTTGGTATAGCATTTTTTATTCTTTACCCCTGAGAAATCAAATGAGATACTACATTCTGATACTAGCTGTTTAGTGTTTTCGATTAAATATGGAGCAGCCAAAAATAAATTACTTAGTTGCTTTGGCGAAGGTATTCGTTCGCTAAAATGAGCAAGCGAATTATCTTGTACTTGGCTCAATAGGCAATTATTATCAATTGCCCTTAACCGAAAATGTAAATTATAACTATTGCCACCACTATGAGTTATGGGATGAAGAGCCAGTAGCTTTTTTCTGTAATCCTTATGTATTTTATAAAGCTTAGGAATTTCGAAATAGCGTATACCAATAAATTCATTTGTCCTAAGATTACTCAATAATTGTAATTTGGAATAATCGTAAACAAAGAATGCATTATTTAGCATTGGTGCTCTATTTGGCAGAGGTTTTTTCTGCAAATTATGCTCGCTAAGAAATGCATTTAACTCCCTAAAACCATCATTGTTTTTTGCAATTCCAATGTATAATAGCTCGTTTTTATTCCTAAACTCAATACCCGCAATTGGATTAATATTATGTTTATTGCATAGTTTTACAAAATCGACAATAGCAGTGCTATTATTTATATCACTTAATACAAGCTCAGTATAAGCCTTGGCTTTGGTTTGTAAAATTAGCTCCTCAATGGATAAAGTTCCATAGCGTAGGCTATAATAAGAATGTGTATTTATTAGCATAATGATTGTATATTAATCAAGTTTCAACTGCTAATTTACGATAATATTCAATAAAACCACAAAAATAGCTGATATGATTAGATACTAATCTAAAGTATGTAAAATTTGGATTTTATGAGAATGGATAAATCTCAAAATAAATAGGTGATTTTCGTAATTACTATTAATTTAGGGTAGCCTTATTTTTCGAAATGCTTATTCCTATGACAATTAGCTATGCCAATGGACTTATATTACCATTAATTTTTGCAATTGGCACTGGTTTGCCAGTTATACCAATTTGGTATTAATTTGGTATTATTCTGTTTACATATTTGCTTGCTTTTGCCGCAGGAAGTGTTGGGCTTTTCTATAGCAAAATCACCAAACCAGAAAAATAAATGCGATATATTGCCACAGTAGTTTTTATAATTACCGGGTTTTATTATACGTATGTATTTTTTGGAAGTATGTATTTTCAATAGGTGATTATTTAAAAATGAATGAGCATTGGGTACTGTAATGGCCTATTAAAATATTTAGTTTTTTCACAAAAAATGTATAGTTTTAATTAAAGTCTAATTCTTGTATATTACTTTTGTAATACTACATTCCTTACCTTTGTAAAACCAAAAATTTAAACCCATGCGCAAACTATTTTTAGCAATACGAATTCCCAACGACCCCATTACCGAAACTATGGTAAAGGAAATACAACGCAATTTCAAATTTATGGATGCGCGCTGGGTAGAGCCTCAATATTTGCATATGACTCTTAAGTTTTTTGGCCCGCTGAACGAAAAACGAATTAGGAAGATTATAGAATTGCTAAGTATTTATTTTAAAACTCAAGAAGGTTTTGAGATGAATATTTGTAAACTAGCTATGTTTGGCAGCCGTGGTGCGCCAAAGGTTTTATGGCTAGGAATAGAGCAGGAGCAAGAGCTAAAAGATTTAGCTATGGGCATACAGTCGGAGCTCGACAAATTGGGCTTATATGCCGATAGACAAAATTTTGTGCCTCACATATCAATGGCAAGAGTAGAAAAGACGAACAGCAACAGTTTTTTCCAGAAACAGATGAAAAAATTTAAAGAGATATCCCTAAGTCCAATAAATGTAAATAGTATTGTTCTTTTGGAAAGTATCATCTCTAATAAAGGTGTGGAATATAAACTTGTTGAGGAATTTGAGTTAAAATAGGACATACAAATATAATAAGTTAAATCCTACATCATTTCTACGAAAGAGCTAGCGAATAAAGCCTTGGCCATGAGCGAAAAGCGGGGGAGTATGGGAGTGAATTTCCAATTGACATTATTTTCAATACAGGCGTTTACGTTTGTAATTAATGACAAAGAATTTAAGTGAAACAATATTATATCTAGATATTATATAAAAGGTTATAAAGTAGCTAAGGTCATTTATTTACCTACTTTATTAGAAAATAAGTCAATTGGGAAGAGCGCGAGGGCGATTTTTCGCTCTTGACTTTTTTGTTTCGTTTTTTTGTCAAGAAAAAAATGAAAGAGAAAGGGATATTTGGGAGGGCAAACCTAGATAAATAATTAATACAACTACTTCGCCTGTGGCTTAAACAACACATCAACCACCACTATCAAAACAATACTGGCAACTGTACTCAGTAGGGCTTTAAATATTGTATGACCGATATTGTCGAAGCTAAAGGATTCCACAATAAAGAAGAAAATATGGTGAGCAAATATCAAGAAAGCCGTATAACTTATAAACCACGAAATGCCTAGGTAATTAATACCTGGCTTAATACCACTTTCAAAAACTTTGTTGGAGCTTATCACGCTAAAAGCCAATGGACGAATGAATGCCATAAATACGGCCGCAGAAGTATGCAGGCCGATGCTACCAGTAAATAAATCCACACTTAAGCCAAGCATAAAAGCTAGGAATAAACTTAGGTTTTTATTGGTTTCGAAAGGTAGCAGAATAATAAATAAAGGATAAATCATGGGATTTACAACTCCACCAAGGTTCACCTTATTAAAAATAAAAACCTGTGCCAGTACTAAAGTAATAAATCGTAGTATATTGATAAATAGATCGTTATTTCTCATTGCGCACCTCCTTTATCTTTATTAATTCCTCTTTATGCAAATTATGAATTATATATACGTGGTTCAATTTATTATAATCAACGCTATAATCAAGCTCTATTTCATAAAAGTTTTTCCCTGGTTTTAGCTCAAAATTATGAATAAATCCTATGGGAATTTTTGGCGGAAAAATACTTGAGTTACCACTAGTAACCACAGTGTCGCCAATGGCAAATTTTGTATGCGAAGGAATATTTCTTAGCTCACCAATTTGATAATCATTACCAGGCCAGAAGCAGGTGCCTGTATATTTATTAGAGGTGATTTTGCCATCAATTGCCGATTTGGAATGAAGTATGGAAATCACACTACAAAAATTCTCACTTACAGAGTTTACAATTCCCACAATTCCGTTTGACGAAATTACACCCATCTCTTTCATAATACCGTCTTTACTTCCTTTATTAAGGATTAGGTAGTTATTTCTATTCTGAAAGCTATTGCTAATAATTTGTGCCTGAGTATATGAGTAGAATTGTGTTTTTTGTGAGTCAGCAAATTCAATAAGGCTATCATGTGCCCATAGGTTCGATTCCAATAGTTGCGAGCGGAGGTAAGCGTTTTCGTAAGCAAGAATTTTATTCTCTTCCTTAAGACCCAAATAGTCGGTAATGTCGCTAATGGAATTTTGTATGCTTGCCGTTACACCATTGCTAGCAGTAACATAAGCCGAGCGCTGATATGAGTTGTTTGATACCAACAACGAAAACGCTATTACTTCCAAAATTATGAAAACAAAGAAAAATGAATACTTTATCAGAAAATTAATAAGGTTTCTCATTTATTGCTAATTCGATGGCGATTTTAGATATTATTTTTTATGTAAAAAACTTAAACTTATAATCCATAGAATAATTCCTATAAATTATAAGTTTTAGTTTATTGAAACAAAGGTATAAAGCAAATTATACCAGAGTTATTTATTTAATTAAGAAGGTAAACTTCTCAAAGTTTTTAAGAGCAATACCAGTACCACGAGCAACAGCGCGTAATGGATCCTCGGCTACATGTACAGGTAATTTTGTACGTAGGTGAATCCTTTGGTCAAGGCCACGCAATAGTGAACCACCACCTGCAAGATATATTCCTGTTCTGAAAATATCTGCTGACAATTCAGGAGGAGTATTTTCAAGAGCATTAAGAACAGCAGCCTCTATTTTAGAGATTGACTTATCCAAAGCACCAGCAATTTCGATATAATTAACCATTATTTCTTTTGGAATACCAGTAAGCATATCTCTACCGTGAACGGCAAAATCCTCTGGAGGAGTTTCTAAATCAGTAGTAGCAGCGCCAACCTCAATCTTAATACGTTCGCCCGTACGCTCACCAATATTTATATTATGATGCTTACGCATATATTCAACAATATCAGCAGTAAAATCATCACCAGCAATGCGGATAGAAGTATTATTTACAATACCACCAAGAGCAATTACAGCAATCTCAGAAGTACCACCTCCTATGTCCACAATCATATTCCCGTTAGGTTCCAAAACGTCAATTCCAATACCAATAGCAGCAGCCATAGGCTCGTGAATAAGTCGTACATCCTTTGCTCCAGCTTGCTCAGCCGAATCACGTACAGCACGCTCTTCAACCTCGGTAATTCCTGAAGGAATACATACAACCATTTTCAAACTTGGTGGAAAAAGTGATCTTTTGGGACTTATCAACTTTATCATCTCACGAATCATATATTCTGCCGCCTGAAAGTTGGCAATCACACCATCACGCAAAGGGCGAACAGTGATAATATTATCGTGAGTTTTTCCATGCATCATCAACGCCTTTTTTCCTACAGCAATAATCTTGTCAGTTTTGCGCTCAATTGCAACTATCGAAGGCTCATCAACTACTACTTTATCATTGTGGATAATAATAGTATTTGCTGTGCCCAAGTCAATGGCAATCTCTTTTTGGAATATTGAAAATAGTCCCATATTTTATGTTATTAAATATTATTAATGTTTAAAATGACGTATTCCGGTAATAGCCATTGCCATTCCGTTTGCGTCGCAGTAGTCTATAGAATCTTGATCCTTAATTGATCCACCAGGTTGTACCACGGCGTTTATTCCTACAGTATGTGCAAGCTCCACATTATCGGCAAATGGGAAGAAAGCATCACTTGCAACCACAGCACCTTTGATGCTCTTTTTGAAGTTTGAAGCTTTTTCTATTGCTTGCTTAAATGCATCAACTCGTGATGTTTCGCCTACGCCACTTGCAATTAGCTGACAATCGCGAACGATTACCATTGCATTGCTCTTGGTGTGCTTCACTATTTTATTAGCAAAAATAATGTCGTTAAGCTCTCCTGCGGTTGGCGCTACCTTGGTAACGATGTTTAAGTCGCTTTGTTGTTCAGTTTTTGAATCTGAATCTTGAACCAAGAAACCATTTAATGCAGTACGTACAGATTGCTCTGCAAACTTAGTGTTTTTTAGCTTCAGTAAAATTCTGTTTTTCTTTTTCTTAAGTATTACCAAAGCATCAGCATGAAAGCTAGGTGCTATTAGCACTTCGTAAAATAATTTGTCAATTTCTTGTGCTGTAGCAGCGTCAATTTCTCTATTACAAACCAATACTCCACCAAAAGCAGAAATTGGATCACCCTCTAAAGCTCTGTGCCACGATTCCAAAACAGTATCTCTGCTGGCAAGTCCGCAAGCGTTATTATGTTTCAAAACAGCAAAAGTAGTATCTTCATAATCAGCAATAAGTCTTACTGCTGCATCAATATCAAGTATGTTGTTATAAGAAATTTCTTTGCCATGCAATTGCTCCAATACCTCGTTCATATTTCCGAAGAAATATCCATTTTGATGAGGGTTTTCGCCATAACGCAATGTTTTGGCAGCATCCTCGCTCAAGCGTAGGTTATTGATTTTTTTGTCGGCATTAAAATAATTGAAGATAGCAGTATCGTAATTTGAACTTACAGCAAAAGCCTTAGCAGCATATTGCTTACGGTCTTCAATTGTGGTACTAGCATTATTTTCGTCCATCAATTTCTCAAAATCAGCATAAACATCTGCCGATGGAACAATTATGACATCCTTAAAATTCTTTGCAGCAGCACGAATAAGAGAAATCCCTCCGATATCAATTTTCTCAATAATGGTAGATTCGTCGGTGGTGCTTGCCACAGTCTTTTCGAAAGGATAAAGATCAACAATCACTAGGTCGAATTGTGGAATCTCATATGAGTTTAATTCGTCCAAATCTGATTGCAATTCTCTACGAGCAAGAATTCCACCAAATACCTTTGGATGAAGAGTTTTAACCCTGCCACCAAGTATACTTGGGTAGCTTGTTAGGTCCTCAACTTTATGGGCTTTTATGCCTAATTCTTCAATATAATTATACGTACCGCCAGTGGAGTATAGCTGTACATCATTTTTGTCTAATGTTTTAAGGATATTTTCGAGGCCTTCTTTATGAAAAACCGACACCAAGGCATTCTTAATCTTACGCATAGATTTGATTTTAAAATATTGTTTGCCAATGTATTACAAATGTAAATACTATTGTGATAACGTTCATTTTCGTGTATTGCAAATCTAATGAAACTAATTGTTTAATCACGAATTATTTTCAGCTTTTTTCAGCTTTTTTTGCTTATTTATTAACAGGGGTGTTTGAGAAAAAAGGACTAGGATCCTTCGGTAAAAACTCAGGAGGACTAGGATAAGGAAAAAGTTAATCAGGATTAAGATTCTGCGACCCCCGATAGGAATCGGGAGAAGCAGACTTGTACAAGTTATTACAAACTTTGTGGTATCTATAACAGATTGCTTCACTGCGTTCGCAAAATTGCTGCTTCGAAGCAACAACCAACCAACCAACAAACCTTTAGCCAAAAATCATAAGGAATTAAAACTGTTTTCCAATAAAAAAATACCGTACTTTTGATTTATAATACTAATTACAAAACCGAATTATACTGACAATTAAAATATAAACATGAAACAGTTATTGAAAATAATGCAACTGGCTTTGTTGTTAACCCTTACAACGAATTTATTTAGCCAAGAAGTGAAAATTACAACAGATTATGGTTTTGCAGGATACGGCAATCCTGTTGATGGATATGCTTTTTCTTTTGATGTAGGTATTCCACTTTTTAAATCAGTAGAGATTGACCCGTCATTTTCATTTTATTCGAATGTAAAAAATGGCGAAATAAATTATTTCTGGAATAAAAACGAACTAAGCACTACAATTGATGAAAAGGTAAGTGGAAATATGGCCGCAGATATGTTATTATACATAAACGTTAACCCCTTTGTGTGGTTTAATAACTCTAAATTAAATAATGTTGATTTTGGAATTGGAGTAGGCTATGGTTTAAAGGTTTTCTCAAATTATCATTATGAATACGAGAATAAAGTAACAAGCATTATTACCAAAGCTGGAATCGCTCCATCACTTTCGGCAAAGCTATATTATAATTACCATATTAAAAATTACTTCATTGGAGCAATGATTGGAGTGAAAGAATTAAATGATGAAGGAGTTTCAATTATCAGCTTTAGGTTTGGTATTAAACTTAATAATGCGAAAGAGTAGGACCCGATAGGAATCGGGAGAAGCAGACTTATACTAGCTATCACAAACTTTGTGGTATCTATAAAAAGATTGCGTCTCCCGAGAAATCGGGATCGCAAAGTTGCTGCTTCGAACTAACAGCCAACAAACCTTTCCACTAGGAACACAGTATTTTACATATATTTGTAATCCATAAAACGTTAAGATCAAAAGAATATGAAAAAAGTAAGAATTATTATTGTCATATTATGTTTTTCAAATATCTTAATTGCGCAAACCCCTGTTTTAGATTGGACATATAAAATAGGGGCAAGCTCATGGGATTTAGGGTGGTCAACAACGATAGATAATAGTGGAAACATATATTTCACAGGAGAATTTTCGGATACCGTTGATTTTGATCCAGGTATAGGAGTGGAGAATTTAATTTCTGCAGGATCTACAGATTGTTTTTTACAGAAGGTAAATTCAGAAGGGAATCTAATTTGGGCGAAACGTATTGGAGGGACAACCAGTGATGGTGCTCAAGCTGTCACAACGGATAATCAGGGTAATGTATATGTAACGGGCTATTTTTCAGGTACTGTATATTTTGATATTTCTAATAGTAATTCTATGCTTATTGCTGTAGGTATATTTGATGGTTTTATTTTGAAGTTAGATTCTAACGGTAGTTTTATTTGGGTAAAGCATATTGCAGCATCTAATGCATCAAAAGGATGGGGCATTTCAATTGATATATTAGGTAATGTGTGCACTGTGGGTTGCTTTGATGGTATTGCAGATTTTGATCCTGGAGCTGGCATTATGAATTTAACTTGCTCATATCCATATGCTGATGTTTTTGTTCAGAAACTAGATTCTAATGGTGTTTTTTTATGGGCAATACAAAATTCTGTTAGAGATATGTATAATGAGGTGGCAATTAACACCGATATTAATGGAAACATTATAATAACAGGTTATTTTAGAGAAACTGTAGATTTTGACCCCGGACCAGGCGTTTATGATATAACTGCTTTTTGGGCAGATGATATATTTATACAAAAACTAGATACTGCTGGGGGCTTAGTTTGGGTTAAACATATGGGAAATGATGGTGGTGAGTTTGGAACTGCTGTAACATCAGATCCCTATGGAAATGTTGTGAGTACGGGTTATTTTGGTGGACTAATTGATTTTGATCCAGGTCCAGGAATTTTTAATTTAGTGTCTAATGGAGGTAAAGATATTTATGTTCAGAAATTGAGTAGTAATGGATCTTTACTATGGGTAAAACAGATTGGTGGTTATTTAGATGATATGAGTAGATCTATTACTATGGACAATGAAGGTAATCTATATATTACAGGTGGGTTTAGCGGTACTGTAGATTTTGACCCTGGTATAGGCGTTGCTTCTATAAATTCTGCTGGTGGATATGATATCTATATTTTAAAATTAGATAGTTTAGGAGAATTTGTTTGGGTAGTACAGATGGGTGGTACAGAAGATCAATATGGTTATTCAATAGATACAGATAATAATGGTAATGTTTATTCTACAGGTTTTTTTGCGGGGATAGTA
The DNA here is from genome assembly GCA_002254285.1 of Bacteroidetes bacterium 4572_112. Taxonomy (GTDB): domain Bacteria; phylum Bacteroidota; class Bacteroidia; order Bacteroidales; family UBA1556; genus UBA6267. Next base: position 17,583 of record NIUZ01000012.1, read on the forward strand.
GATTTTGATCCTGGTACTGGAGTACATAATCTAAGCTGTGATGGAATATGGGATGTTTTTGCTCTAAAGTTAAGTCAATCAACAGGAACGTATGTTAAAGAAAATGATTTCAATAGTCTTAGTGTATTTCCAAACCCTACAGTGGGTTCTGTAAATATTGATTTAAGAAGATTTAAAGATGTAGATATTGAAATTAGTTCTATAAATGGTGGAATAGTGTATTCTAAATACGGTGTGAAAGAACAAATACTAAATGTTGAATTAAATGTTAGTCCTGGTGTTTATTTTATAAGATTATCCTCAAATAAATATCACCAAATAAATAAGATAATAGTTAAATAAAATTTGTCAATAATATAAGCTCAAAGGCTCTCTGGTGGTGATTAGGGAAAGCAGGTTTATACAAGCTATTACAAACTTTGTGGTATCTATAAAAAAGATTGCGTCTCCCGAGAAATCGGGATCGCAAAGTTGCTGCTTCGAGTAAATTTTTACGAAACCCCAAATAACAAATAAACCATATTTATAATCCTTTCTTTTGGCACAAGAGTTGGTGTATTAGCATTTTATCTAATGACTAACTTCAATCATAAAAAACGAATTCAAATGCACAGATTAAGAAATTATGCCATAATAATTCCATTCCTTTTATTGTTGTTTTCGTGTTCTGAAAAGTATGAAATAGAAAACAATATTGATGCCGACAAGATTGTTATAGAGGGCTTTATTTTTAATCATGATGAGATATTAATTCCAAATAGATATAATGACACTAACACTTATTCGAGTTATGTGAAAATCCATAAGATAAATTCTACTCTTAGTTCAATTGATGAAGGATATCATGAAAATGGTATTGGAATTCCCAATGCCTTAGTAATTATCTCAGATGAAATAGGCAACATTGATACATTACAGCATATTGATTGTAGGGGATTTGATTTATCAAATTACGGACATTATACTAAATGTGGTTTCAAAGGAGTGCCAAATAGGAAATACTATTTATATGTTAAGCTTGATGATAAAGAATATACTGCCGAAGCATTTATGCCCAATGTACCAAAGCTTGATTCTATACATATTCCTGATGATTTTTTTGAGGATGGAAGTGTTGAAAAGAATTTTATTGAAGGAATAAAAGTCTTTTTTAATGAACCCACTAATACTAAAGATTATTACCTATTCACCATCGAATATCACACGAATATTTCAAATTTTGCGTCAAATATGAAAACCATTATTGATGATAAGTTCTTATCTACGGATATAATCACCAATGGTTTTATGTTGGATGATGGGCAAAATAAAGAATTTTGGATAAACAATTATTACGCTTTGCAACTTTATTTGCGCAGTGGTGACCCTATAACAGTTTTGATGCATGGGATTACAAAAGACGCTTATGATTTTCAAAGAACGTTAATGTCGCAAGTAAATAATGATGGAGGGGTGTTTTCGCCAACGCCTGCAACACCCAAAGGGAATATAAGCAATGGAGCATATGGCTATTTCAGAGCTTCACCAGTTTCAATTATTACAGGATATAAAAACTAATACAGATTTACAATAACATAAATGGTAATTAAATACTTAACTCACATATTCACAATATTTATTTTGTTTGTGGTGTTCAATGCACACTCTCAGAATAGGCATATTTATGGTGTTATTTCTGCTGCTAATACAGGAGAGCTAATAGTGGGATGCAATATTTATTTAGCTGATAAATCAAAAGGAGTTACCACAAATGCTTATGGTTATTATTCATTAGAACTGGAGGGTGCAAATCAAAGAGTTGTGTTTTCGTATATAGGTTATCAAACCGATACCTTCAGATTCGATTTAAGCAAAGACAGTCTTTTTAATTATAGTCTTATTGAGAGTAATACCGCGCTAACCCAAGTAGAGATAAAAGCAGAACAGCGTACCAAAGCAAGTGTTGGACAAATAGCAATTAATACTGCTGATGTTAAATCTATTCCTGCGGTTATGGGTGAGCCAGATCTTATTAAAAGCATGCAACTTTTGCCGGGAGTACTTACCACTACTGAGGGTACTACAAATTTGTCGATTAGAGGAGGAAGCCATGATCAAAATTTAATACTCCTTGACGAAGCGCCTGTTTATAACCCAAGTCATGCTTTGGGCTTGGTATCTGCTTTTAACCTCGATGTAATGAAAGAAGCAACTCTTTATAAGGGATATTTTCCTGCTAACTATGGCGGACGACTTTCGTCAGTAATAGATTTGAGGATGAAAGAAGGTAATAATAAAAAGCTTGTTTTAACAGGCGGTATTGGATTAATGGCTAGTAGAATAAGTCTTGAAATACCAATTATTAAAGACAAAACCTCAATGATAATATCTAGTAGGTTTGGCTACCCAGGAAGTACTCTTAATGGCATAAGGCAAATAAATAATATTCCAAATATTAGTATCCCGCAAATGAATAATATCCCTGAAGATAATGTTGTTTGGTTTTATGATTTGAACTTTAAAATTAATCATCAAATAAACTCAAAAAACAAGCTCTATATTTCAACTTACACTAGTAAGGACGAGTTTGAACTTCAACCTTTGGATGCTCGCAGCAACACAAAATGGGGTAATACAACTATTACAAGTCGATGGAATCATGTAAAAAATAGCAAAGTATTTATAAATCACACTTTACTATACAGCAACTATAATTATTCGTTGGATAGAATTAATGATGCCAATAATTTTATATGGCAAGCGGGACTAAAGGAAAGTAATTATAAACTCGATATTGACAATTACCTTAGTCAAAAGCATAAACTGAAATATGGATTAAAACTGGGTTATCATAAGTTTAAACCAGGCGAAATTATAAAAAGTGAATCAGAAACAAATATTAAAGAATATACACTTCATAATCAGCAAGCAATTAGTGCTGACTTTTATATTTCTGATAAATATACAATTAGCAATAAGCTTGAAATTACAGTGGGAATTAGATACTCATCAATGACAAATATTGGCCCTGGTACTGAATACCAATACAACGATGATATGAGTCAAATAATTGATACAGTAGAATATACCAATGGCGAAATAATTAAATATCAGTGGGGTTTTGAACCACGTTTAAACACAAAATATTCAATTAATAAAACCAATACTATTCAGTTCTCATACGCAAGAACACGACAATATGTGCACTTGCTAAGTAACTCTGCCGTGGGAATGCCGACTGATGTTTGGATTCCATCAAACAACCATATCAAGCCATCATATTCCGACCAATATTCCATTGGATATTATTATAATTATACCAAAGTGGGTGTTGATTTCTCCTTAGAATTATATTACCGAAATATTAATAATATTATTGATTTTGTGGATAATGCTAATCTGTTTCTTAATGATCAAATTGAAACACAAATATTGCCTGGTAAAAGAAAATCTTTTGGAATGGAGTTTATGGCTAAAAAAGAAATAGGCAAATTGAAAGGCTGGATTTCTTATACCTTATCAAAAACAGACCAAAAAATAGAGGGTGTAAATATGGATAAATGGTATCCTGCATACTTTGACAAAAGGCATAATCTAGCTATCGTTATGGCCTACCCAATATCTAAAGTATTTGAGCTTGCTGCAGTATTTAAGTTTAGCTCTGGAGGGAATATTACTATCCCCAAGGAGGTATTTGTTTTTGGAGGGCGACCTTACATTGCGTACAGTGAGCGCAATGCTCATAAATTGCCAAATTATCACCGATTAGATATTTCGCTGAAATATAAAAGCAAGAAAAATATTACAAGAAAATGGAAGAGCGAATGGGTGCTTGGAATAATGAATGTTTATAACAGAAAGAATATATTTACGGTAGATATTAGATATAAATATAACGGAGATTTACAACTATCGAAAATATA
>NIUZ01000102.1 GCA_002254285.1 Bacteroidetes bacterium 4572_112
AATACTAAATTGTTAAAATGCTAAATTGTTAAATCATTCTCACATTAAACCATTAATCATTAACCATTATCTTCTCCACCATCAGCGCATTATAAAACATATTTGCAATAAGCTTGGCTCCTTTGGGAGTAAAATGAATATAATCGGCACCCGCAAGTGAAGGTTCTGCATTTACCCACGATGGCATGGAATTCATACCACCCATGGCTTCGTACATATCCCAATAACCGTAACCTGCTGATAGTGCTGCCTTTTTGAGCTCGTCGCGAACCAATGGCAAAAATGGGTAAGTAATAAATCTATCACCTTCCTTAAACGACATATCAGATGGCCCTATCACTATAAAAGAAGCATCAGGACGCATATTTTTTATGGTTTTTAACTGACTCTTGAACCAACGGCCATAGTTTTCTGCTTGTGCGCTATCCTTTATGTATGGCATTACGTTTCCTCCAAATTGCAATATGAAAAGATCAACTTCCATATCGTTAAATGATTGTTTAAGGTGTGCAAAGTCCATTTTCCTAAATATTGTACCTGAACTTCCACGCATACCAATATTGTCAACACTAATTCCTTTTGTTGATTTTAAATCTATACCGTAAATATCGGGGCTATCGCTTCCTGAAAATTCAATACGAAGATTCTTAGTTTTATTGGCAAGAGTGAACTCAAATACCGAGTATGATGTATTTGTTTCTAGCGTAGTTTCTTTTATAATAGTACCATCAACAATAAATTTCACTGCAACAGGGCGTTTTGCATTTCCATACATTAAGCGTACTTTTTGGAAACTTCTAACTAGCGAATACGCTACTTTAGATTCCTCAAATACGATTGCTGCTTCGTAATTAGCGCTGTCCGAAATTAAACTATCCTCAATAATAGGGGCAAAGCGCGAGAAAGCTGCCAATGGACCATATTTATTATGCTTTACCATAGTGTCGCGTCTGCCAAAAATAGCGTATCGTTTCCAACTGCCTTCGTTACTTTGGCTTATGCTGAAATACGATTCGTAGGGTTGTAATGCTGGCAATAATCCCGGTCCAAAACCACCGTATTTTCTTTGCAACTTATTTCTTATATAGCTTGTAATTCTATCTCCTTCAATCTGCGAATCTCCATAATGCATAATCTTTATGGATTTATTTTTGGCATTAGGAAGTTTCGCGAAAAACTTCATCAAATTTGAATTATCTCCTTTTGGGAAATCAATTCTATGGATATTCTGTGCCAAAGCAATAGCATTAGCCTTTGCTGTGTCTGTTCTCAAATTATTAGCAATAATAGCCATGCTGTCAGAATAAAGACTGTCAGAATTTACACTATCCACTTCAATAATAGCAACATCTGTAATGTCAGGCAATGAATCAATATTGTCAATGTTTTTGGTGATATCTGATATGTCTGCATAGCTTACACTATCCTTAGTTATCATATCCTCAAAGCTAGGCATATGTATATTAAAGCCCATAACTTCCACACCATCTTTGGGTAAAGCAAACATGCTTATTGCAAGAAAAGCTCCCACAATAATAAAAAAGAAGACAGTTTTTAAGGGTTTTATCATTTCTTCTTAATTTTAAGTTTCTGACCAATCTGTATGCTTCTAGCATTGGTAATATTATTCCATCTAAGGATATCTTCAGGACTTACTCCATCGTATTTTTTAGCTATAATATATGGCGATTCGCCTGATTTCACAGTATGATAAAACCAATCTTTACCAAGTGGCTCTTCAACTTTTTTAGCTTTTGGAGCTACTGTTTTACCTTCGCGCTTTTGCTTTTCGGCAAAGCTCATAGTCTCTAATTTCTTATAATAGCTGGCTTTATCTTCGTCAACGTATATCTTTAGTTTCTTACCAGCTCTTATTCTTCGTGGGTCGTAAATATTGTTCCAGTCCTCAATCTGACGTGTTTTTACATCAAACCACGATGATATATATCCCAAATTATCACCCGACTTAATAGTATAATAAACTACAGCGCTTCCATCAGGAATTTGCTCAGGTTCGTATCGTGCATAATGTCTGCCTTTTGATGGTGGTGGTAGTATCACTGGCTTGCTAATGGCAAATAGGGTAGAATCGTGGTAATGATAAATGGAATCCTCCATAGCATTAAAAGATGCTAAATAATCCTTGGGAATCAATATTTTATAAAGCTCGCTAACAGCAGGTATAATATCATGCTTATACTCTGGATTTAAAAAATGCAATGTGTCTAACGAAATTCCTAAAACTTCATTTAGCTGTACTAAATGTAATCTTTGCGATACTTCCAATGTGTCAACTTCTATGGCAAAACTTATATTATTATTGCAAATACCAAGGCTGTCAGCATACTTATGTAATATTATTGATGCCGTTAGTGCTGGTACTATATCTCTTCCAAATTCTGGTAAAAGATTATAAATACTGTCGTAATTCATTTGATTATTTGCCCTGCGAATGCTTTTATTTACATTGCTAGCACCACAACTATATGCTGCCAATGCCAAATCCCAATCTTTATACAAATTATGCAAATTCTTAATTTCAGAAATTGCTGCTCGTGTGGATTTATCAATATTTCTACGTTCATCAACATAGGAATCAATATTAAGCCCTTCTTTTCGTGCGGCAGAATATCCTAACTGCCAAAGTCCTGCTGCGCCAGTTTTTCCTATTGCCTGATTATTCATTGAGCTTATTGCAAATGGCAAATATTTCAACTCTGATGGTAAGTTCGCCTTCTTCAATTCTTTCTCAAAACCATCAGCAAGGAAATGTGAGTAGGCAAGTATCTTGGCCGTCTTACTACTATTGCTAATGTATTCGTTTAGTATTTCACCAACTCTATAGTCGTATTTTATGCTAATATCAGAATTTATTTTGCTGACGTATTTCTCGTAATGAAAATCAGAAATCGCCAACAGATTCTTTTTATTAAAATCGGCATGAGTTATCAGCGAGCAACTATCATCCTTTAATAGGTTTATCAGGTTATTTTCCCATGTATTAAGATAGTAATCTTGTGGGTGAGCATTTAAATCTGATTTTTGCGCAAATGCGGAACTTATTCCAATGGCAAATAGTAATGTAAATATAGTGTATCTCAATGTATTATGAGTGTTTTGTAATTGTAAAAATATTATTCGTCTAAAAAGCTAAAATATCTTTTATTATCGAATAATATAGTTTGAGTTTTCACTGATTATTAACATTACAAGGTGCAAATGTTAGAGCTGTAAGATCAATGGTATTTTAGCTGTCTTTTGCTTGGAATAAGGCGTCCATTGTAATGCTGTTTTCAATAATGCTAAGGCTATAAGAGTTATCAATAATGCCGAATGTGCTTATCATTATTGTGTTAGTGTTTTTTCGGGTTTTGGTTTTATCTTTAAAGGCAGTTTCTTTATTTCTAAGGTTTTCGTAATACTTTTTATCAATACTAAATGGCCCACCATGAAATTTCATCTCGCATAAGTTTATGGTATTGTCGTCCCTGTTTATTATTAGGTCTATTTGTGCGTCCTTATTATGCCAACTGGAGTTTGTCGAAAATACTTTTGCTACTCCCAATGCGCTTTTTATTTGTTGTGTATGCTTAAGGCAGATACTCTCAAAGGCAAAACCCGACCAACTTCGGTACGATTGCTTTGTCGATAATTGCTTCCATGTTCCACTTCCTTGATTTTTATTTCCATCAATAAATTTTAAATAAAATGTCGAAAATTCGTCTGAAAGGCGCAATAATGCTTCACGTTTTTTCTTACCAAAACCTGTATACTCACTCACAAAACCCGATTCCATAAGCTCTGTAATTACTCTTGATGTAAATCCACTACTTTTCAAATCGCATTGCTGTAATAGCTTTGAGCGGCTTATTCCTTTACGCACCTTTGCCAATGCTTTAATAATTGCAATATGTGTATTCGAATTGCTAAATAGGGAAGAGAACACTTCGTCAAATTCATTGGCAAGTTCGGCATCATTTTCAAAAAATAGCTCGTCAATATTCTGAGTTACGCTCATTCCTCTCTTTATTTTATCGAGATAATAAGGCACACCACCTATTGCCATATACAACTGAAGTATGTCGTATGGCTCTACTCTTATATGTTTGCTTTTTAGGAATAATGATGTTTCATGCAAATCGAAAGGTAAAAGGCGCATCTTATGCGTTACTCTATTGTGTAGGCCTCCCTTATTCTGAATAATATTCTTTACCATATACGAAGCTGCAGAGCCACATATTACTACTATAATATCATTGCGTTTTGTGCAGTATGTATTCCAAAAATTCTCAAACCACATCAAAAATTTAGATTTTGGCGTATCAAACCAAGGAAATTCATCAATAAATATGATTTTTTTCTTTGCTCTTTTTAGTCCATTTATATATTTTTCGAGTAAAGAAAATGCTTCTTGCCAATTTTTCAACTCCTTATTGTTATCTAACGTTTTGTTCCTATTAATAATCTGGTTTTTGAAATTATTTAATTGGTCGTAATCGTCACCATTATGTAGCCCATAAAATTCTAATGAAATATCATCTTTATATACGTTTCTTATTAGGTATGTTTTCCCAATACGTCTTCTTCCATAAACTGCAACTAACTCAGATTTAGGGCTTTTAATCAAATATTTAAGGTCTCGTTTTTGTTTTTCTCGGCCAATTACTTCCATATTATCAGGTTTTCAAATTACAATGTTATAATTATTCGACTACTTTAACTCTATTTTTAGACCACTTAAAGTACTAGGATAATCAATTATTATGATTTGCAAATATACATATTCCACTACTTTAAGTCAAGTTTTTTACCACTTAAAGTACTCGGATATCTCAAAAATTGTTATAATAATATTTTGATTAATTCTCAATTCTTAATTCTCAATTCTTAATTAACCCTTATATCGGTGCAATAAAATGCAGATAGATACGTGATTCGCCCATGGCATTCACAGCCCATTCGATTCTGACTACAGAATCGTAATATGTAGATAAATCGATACCTAGTCCACCAGAGTATTGAAATTTATTTGGTAGTTTATTAGATGCATCATATACTTGATTATTGTTTACATAGCCTGCATCACCAAATACATTTAAATAAATAGATATTGGAATAGTATTAAACTTTTCGGTAGGGATCCAATTCAGTTTGAATACTTTTTTTGGAATTATAGCGTATTTTATATTGGTTTTTATTACAGCGTAGTCTTGTCCGTCAATTACATAATACTCATATCCGCGTATATAATCACGGCCGTAACCAAGTCCTTTTTCCATTACATAAGGTTGAAATCCTCCCCAACTAAGCTTAGCGATAAGTCCAACTGCTGCATAAAAATTATTACTAAGATTAAAGTATTTTCTTGATGTTGATTTTAATGAGAAAATATTTACATCATCATTAAGAATACCTAAACCTGTTTTTAATGCCTCAATATCTGTATAAAAACCATTTAAAGGATATGGTTTATAATCTCTATAATCAATCTTTAGCTTATAATAAATACTGAAATATTGTAAGTCTGTAGTTGATTTAGGAGAATAGTAAGGGTTGAAATCTACTAAAGTATCAGAAAATTCCCATAAATGATGCCTAATTTGTAATGCGTTATGCATATATAATTTGGGCCTATAATTAAATTGTATGGCATTTACCCAGTCGCGTTGAATAGGGTGGTTACTAGTTTTTAGGAATACTTGTTTGTCTTTTTCTGTTACGGCATTAACTTCGTGCTTAAGCGTATATATACTCTGAAAACCCATGCCAAAAGTTTTCTTTTTATTCAAATACGGCATTTCATAAGATAAGCCAAGTTTCTGATTATAGCCAAGCATAAACAAAACCTTCAATATTTCGCCTCTACCACGCATATTATTATGAGTAAGAAAAACGCCCGCACTTGCTCTCGATAAATCCCCAGTTTCTAACCAAGTATTAAAATTTCGTTCATCAATCGTAAGTTGTGGAATTGGCCATAAGTACCAGCGTTCTTTTACATCAATGCTAATACTTGCTATACTACCATTTATATTGCTTGAGATGTTTACTTCGTTAAAAAGGCTTGTGTTTACAATGTTTTGCTTGCTATTATTAATGGCTTCATTCAATTCCTTACTACTTAAAGTATCACCTTTATTGAACGCTAATTCACGAATAATAAAACTCTCCTTAGTTGTATTATTGCCATTAACACTGATATCACCAATAATTACATTTTGTGCATTTATGGTAATTGATATTATGAAAAGAAAAAATAAAAGTAAGCCTGTCTTCATTATTGTAATTTGCCTGATTTTTTATACATTTAAGTAGCTCATTAGTGATTGGTAATTCTCTTCAATTTTTGAAACAGATTCCTTATTGCTATTGAAAGAATATTTAATTTTGTAATTATATCTTTCAAAAGTTTGAATAATAGCATCAATATTTTCTCCACTAAGTTTTATGGTTACATCAATACTAT
>NIUZ01000103.1 GCA_002254285.1 Bacteroidetes bacterium 4572_112
GTACTGAGCATGTCGAAGTATAGCTATGGAAATAATTTTTAACGCAGTAATAGGGAAATATAAACGATTTATATGGCGTGTTTTGGTATTAATTTGGTATTATTCAACGTTCAAGGATATTAAATGCTAATACCTGTAAACATAACACACACATCATTACACACACCCTCTAAAACAACCTTGTTTGTCAATTTTTTTTGATAAGACGGAACAACAAACCCAAAACCAGAAATCATCCACTTAAACACAGCAAGCATACAATTAACATAATTACTAAACAACTCTCCCCTCTTTAACGCCAAATATAGTTTCTACTTCTTTTTTAGAATATCCGTCAGAAATCATTAGCACATAATCTCCCACAAGAATTTTGGTTTCATCAGCAGGGTTTTTCATCAACGTACGCTTACCTTCCACCAAACGGCTAAGGCCAACAATAATGGCATTAAAGTCTTTTTTAGCGGTTACAAACAAATCAAAATATTCCATACCCACATATGGATTAGTTTTAATAACCTCAAACTCTAAGAAATCGTATTCATCAATTTGATCTGAGGTAGCGATAATATCTTCAGTATATGCAGCCACATCTGGCTCAAAAATATAACTAGCAACAAGCTTAGAGGCAATCTCATTCTTAGAGATTACATAACTCGTTCCTATGGTTTCATATGTTTCTTTAAGATCAGGGTTATTTAGCGATACCACATAATTTACGTCAGCATAGTGCTTCTTTAGATTTACCAAATACACCAAAGTATCGGTATCATCATCGAAATTCACAAATACAGTAGATGCTTTATTGATATTGGCCTTTTCTAATTCGTCAAAATTCTTATAATCAGAATATAGAACAAATATATTGTCATTATTATAAAGCGCTTTTATGGCATCCACATCATCTTTCTTATCGGTAATAATAGCTATCTTATTATTTGCTTTAAGAATTTGATCGGCAACATATTGCCCAAATTTATTATATCCAAAAATCACAAAATGTTTTTCGAATTCTGTTCCAAAGTGTCCATTATTCTTGAGTTCCATATAATTCTGAATTTTATTTGTTAGTCGACTGATAAAAAATCCAAGCACTCCAAGGCTTGATATTACAAAAAATAGCGATATTATTTTCCCTCCTGTGGTTACAGGAAAATAGTCGCCATAACCAACCGTGGTAAGTGTAATAATTGCATACCACAGCACATCACCAAGGTTTTTGATACTTCCAGAATCATCGCCCTTTTCGAAGCTAACAAGTAGCATGGAAAAAACTATGAATAAAAGGAATCCAATAACAGTGATGAGTGTATTCGTTCGTTTTGAAAACATAAAATTATGGTTTTGATATTTGTTCTTCGGTATTGCTATGAGTAATATTAGCCTCTGTTAGCCAAGCTTCAACCTCCGCCACAAAGCGCTTATTCATTGCCTCATTACAGCTACTAAGCTCTATATAAGAGTTGTTTTGCTCAGGAAAAGTATGCAAAGCTAAATGGCTTTCTGCCAACAGCCACAAACAAGTATATCCCTGAGGAACAAAGCTATGCTCAATAAAATTAAGCACATTATATTCCGATTTGCGCAAAAGTTCTCTCAATTTAGGAAGCAGCAGATATGTATCTGTGCTATTTATCCAAATTTTGTAATTATATATTATTGCATTCATTATTAAATAATTTCTATTAATTCTTTTCTTTACCAAATAAAACACATCATATTGAAATTGACTCAAAATATCATTTTGTCATAATTTTTGGCTTCGCTATCAAAAATTTCGCCAAAACGACCACTATTTTATAATCTAGCCCAGACCTAAAGGACTGGGCTATTAAATTCCAATAAATTAAAAACCCAATACTAATTTCCAAATGATGTAATTATATTCTAATAATTCTTTTCTTCAACAATTAAACATAAATAAAGATCCCTGTTGCCTCATTAAGACTGATCAAAAAGGCCAAGTTCAAGGCTTTCAAATTTTGTAAAGCGCAGTATACGCTAGTATATGAGCATTTACCAAATTTGTATAAGACCTCAATTGGGCTTTTTCATCAGTCGATTCTAATACAAATCCCAGTTGCCTTGCAAATAATACCTATACAACACAGGGTCGTGAATCTTATTAATCAATACCGTATCTCTATGACCAGGTATAATATTTTTACCAAAATTAGTCATCATTTGCATGGCATCATTATTTATCCACTGAGTTTCTATTCCTTCAAAATCGATATTTCGTGCATTATGCAAAAGCTGCTCTTTACTAACTCCTTTGGCTCCTAATATCCAGCCCCATTCACCAAGCGTAATAATCTGATTGTGCATTGCCAAGGTAGAAAAACCAGCTTTAGCAATGGTATAATCAATACAATTATAAGCCTGTGTTGCAAAATATGGGCTTCCAGCTTGGGTAATTATCATTCCATTTGGACGAAGATGCATATAGCAAAGCTTATAAAACTCATAAGAATAAAGTCTGCCAAGTTCCACAGTACGTGGGTCGGGCAAATCTACTATTATTACATCATAATACTCATTTATGGTATCCAAATATTTATATCCATCTTGGTTAATAATTCTAACTTTAGAATCGTGGAATGACGACTTATTTATTTTACAAAGTATGGGATTATTCTTTCCCAAATTAGTCATTGCAGGGTCCAAATCCACAAGGGTAATATCTTTTACCGAAGGGTACTTTAATATCTCACGAACAGCACATCCGTCACCTCCACCCATCACTAGTACATTCTGAGGATGCTTCGCCATTTGCATTATTGGATGCACTATTGGCTCGTGATACATTACCTCATCAAGCGAACTAAGCTGATGATTTCCATTAAGATACAGCCAATAATTATCTTTCCATTGTGTGATTACTATCTTCTGATATTGTGATTGTTCTTCATAAACTATCACATCGCGGTATTTTTTTTGCTCACCAAAAAGTATTATTGGTTTTGCGAAAATTGCTCCAATAATTATTACCGATACCATTGCAACAGCAGAAAGATTAAGCATTTTTCGAATACTACCTTTAAGAGCATCTTTCAAAAATATCATTAGCATTATGGCGATAATAAGATTCACCATACCAAGTACAAATGGAGTATAAGTTAAACCCAAATATGGTAAGCCCACAAATGCGAAGAAAACTCCTCCCAAAAGGCTTCCGTAATAATCTTTTTCTATAACTGATGATACATTTATATGCAAGCTTTCGAACTCATCATTCAGACGAATAACAATGGGGATTTCCATTCCAATAAATATACCGATTATTATACTCAAAGCATAAATTACAAAGCCCTCATATTCAGTAAAGGCTGCTGTGGTATATGATAGAACGGAGGTATAGGAAACAAAAAATGAAAGAGCAAACTCAATTATGATGAATTTCACTAAGAGATTGCCCTCAATATGACGCGTAAATCTACTACCAAGGCCCATGGAAAACATCATTACTGATATAATCATTGTCCACTGAATGACCGAATCACCCAATAGATATGAAGCCAAGGTACCAAGAATATATTCTGCAACAATACCCGAAAGTCCTGTTGCAAAAAGTGCTAATTTTAGAATATTAGATTTAAGCATTTATAGCGACCAAGTAATTAGCACCGAGCCTCCTATATAGGCAAAAGCCTCAATAAGTCCAGCACCGATATTAGGTTTTTCTTGATTTATAAGCTCATCCGTTAATTTTTGCCCTGGTAAAAGAATTTTATCAGCAATAAATCTTGTTACAAAAAGGAAAACATATCCTATCAAAACATATTCTCCAACTTTAATTAAAGAAACATCCCATGAAACAAAACTACCCATCAAACTAAATCTGATAAGATTCGAGATTGCTATAATAGCACCTGCAAAACCAAGTCCAACAGCAACATTATCTTTCTCTATATGTTCATGAATATCATAAGAAGTAATTAAATTATATACTTTAGAAGTAATAACCATAATCACCTGACCTATTGCCCAAAATACTACTGAGGTAAGAATTCCGAACAAAAGAAAATCAGTTTCTCCTGTTACAGATCCATATATAATTAAACCTGATCCTATTGCACTTGCTGCCTCAATGGCACCAGTGCCTTCATTCTGATCTTCAATAATTTCTTTACGAACATCAAATTTATTGAGCACAAACTTATCGTTAATTATTGTGGAGATATTTAGCAGAATTATAGCCAAAGACCCATAAACAGCAATATCAATAATATCGATAATTAAACCATGCGAAGGGCCTACAATAGCACTTCCAATTGCTATTAATAATCCAACAAAATAGCCTGTATGCGCAATTGCAAAGGCAAAATTATCTTTAATAACCAATTCTGATTTCACATCAATCTTGGGATGAAATAATTGATAAACGTATTTACCAATTACGAACATTATAAAAGTTGCCGTTAGATAAACTGCTGGCTCTAGTATATAATCTATATTTGTATCTGTCATGTTTTCTGAATTTCTTTATTAAAATATGGATAAAAGACTATTTGTGGCCTCTTAAAACATCATTATTTCAAATCTCTGATAAGAAGGCGTCAACGACAAGGCTTTTGAAATTTTTGATACCAAGGAACTTACGCTTTGTAAATGACTGTTTCAAAAACAAAAATAACGAAGTATTTGACGTTTTCTTGCAAAAACTATTTGCCGGATCCGCCGCCTCTTGAGCGACTACGCGACTGACTATAGCGTGAAGAAGTACGCGATTTGCGAGAAGTACTTTGGCTTACACGGCTTCTCACCTTACTTTTAAAAGAAGATGGACGCTTATTCCAGCGTGAGTTTGTTCTGCTTTTATTATAAGAGCTATTTGTACCGTATGTACGAGCACCATTATGACCATAATAGGGCTGACGTCCATAATAATTGCTTCTATAGTTACTGTAATAACCTCTAGAAACAGGGTACATACTCATGCGAAACATAGAGCTCATAAACATATACTGACCATAGAAAGCCCAGAAACTACCTCCATTACTTCGCTGTTGCCAATGACCATATTTTTCGTTGCCCACATAGTTGGAATATCCGGCTGGGCTAACAGCCTTGGTTACCACACCGTCTTTTTTGGAAGCCACTTCCATTCCCATATCATCTTGATGCTGCTTGAAAAGCACATCAGAAACAACATACCAAGGAGTGATTTCAGAAGTAACGGTATCTACACCATCTTTTAGGATTTGATATTGATGCTTATAGGCATCTTCATCCTCAAAATAATCCATATCGTAAAGTATAATTACGAATGAATTTAGATTACTCATATCCTTAATTAGTGTATCAATGGGGCTTTTTACAAATTTCTTTGTATCGGAGCCACATGCCACAAGGATAAATGTTAGTAATGCTATCGAAACGTATTTTAATGTTCGCATAAATTTATTTATTTTTCTGTAATTTTTATATGTTAGTTTTCTAAAGAAAATATGTTCAATTATTTTGGCAGAATATTAGAAATCTCAAACTCCTTAATTGTAAAGCCTGCTGCAGCTTCAAATTCTTTTTCATCCCACTGCTCTACACAGATATATAATTCCTCGCTATCATCGTAATAATCCCATGAAATGAATTCATCCCAATCACTGGCATCATTACTAATATCGCGGAAATATCCTGGAGATTCTTTTTCTAGGAAATATTTTTTGCCTTCGTACATAATTTCGCGAGGAGCCTCGTTAAATTTCATAATACTATCGGCCACATCGGTATCAATTTTACGAAGTTTAATCTTTTTTGTCATCATAAGGTTCAGCTCATCATCTTCTTCTACGGATAGAAAAAGAGTTTCTTCACCATTTGAGATTTTATACTCTTTGGAAAAGAAATTCTCGCCCCAGTCGTATTCATACTCCTCCTTTACCTCCCAGGTTGTCATATTATATTCAAAAACAAAACCCTGTGCTAGGTCTGATACTGTGATATTTGAAGGATCGTAACTAGGTTCGTCCTTCTTTTTAAACATGCTGAATAGTCCCATTGTATTATGTTTAATATTATTAGAAGCCTATTCAAAGGCCAATGTGCTTAGTGATTTCTAATTGGATTTCCCAAAAAGAACTTTAAAAACCAAATATACAATTAATATTATTACTAAAATATATGCTAGCCACCTAAGAACACGCCATAGAAATGTAATAATAACAATGGCAGCTATTATGCCGCCAACTAAAAAAAGTAGATTTTTTGTCATAGTTATTTATTATAATTTAGATAAAAACATCGTCGTGCTTCGGTACTATTTTGCTAGGGCAAAATCACTCAGCATGACGATGTTTTATGAAGCAAAATATTTATATTTAAAAAAATCGCAATTAATAAAGCTACATTAAAACTTCCTTAACGTAAACCTTTGTGGTCTCATTATAGTCTACAATTAT
>NIUZ01000013.1 GCA_002254285.1 Bacteroidetes bacterium 4572_112
CATCCAATATTATAAAAGCATTGGCAAATTTGGTGTATCTCAGGCATCCTGCCCGATGATTTTATGAGTACAATAGCCTTAAACAAAACTACGGACAGCTTTGTCCGTGTTACACCTAGAATATTCTTAAAAATATACTCGTATTACATACTCTACTTCCTCCCAAAATCAGCAGGAATTTCTCCCCAAAACTCTGTTTCCCACTTCAATATTTTATTATCCCATTTATTGTTTTTAATCCAGATTAGTGCTCTGTCTACAAGTTTAAAAAGCTCTTCAGTTTTTTCGTTGCGAGGCAGATTTGTATTAATAGCTTTTTTACGAACCCATGCCATTGCTGTAATAGAATCAGAATAAACAGGTACTGAGCTATTCACACTTTTAAGATATGCAAGGCCATGTACTAGGGCCAAAAATTCCCCAATATTTACCGTGCCCAAAGGAAATGGTCCTTGGTGAAAAATTTGTTTTTTTGTATTAGTATCCACACCTTTATACTCTAGCACACCAGGGTTTCCGCTGCAAGCAGCATCCACACTTAGGGATTTAAAATCTGGCGTTCCTACCTTAGATTTTCTTAAGCTGCCAAGCATTGTGGGTTCAATATAGTTCTGGCCAATATACTTATCAGGCTTATCAAGGAAGGCTTTACGAGCAATCTCGGGATTTTTAAAACTTTTAAATACTGGTGCACTAACACCCTCTATTTGCTTTTTGCATTCGCTCCAATCAGTATAAATACCCGGCTCTTTTCCTTGCCAAACTACATAGTATTTCTTCTTTTTTGCCATTGTATTAAAAATTATATTGGAAAGCTGTACAAATAGTCTCGTTAAATTGCCCATCACTATAATGAGTGTATGAACTAACAGGTTTAGGTCGGAAACTCTTTACGGAATATGCATATCGAATAATGAAATTAAAATCCTTATTAATTTTATAAACTAAACCTGCAAATACAGAAATATCAAACTTATTAAAACCTGGTTTTTCTGCCTCTTCAGGGATCTCTCCATTCTCGTCAAACTCACGCTCATTAATAAGATAGGCAAACTTCATTCCCACATCAACACCCATTTTCTTTATAAACATATAGCGATAAGATACTGGAACCTCCACATAATTTAAGCGCAAAAGATAAGAATCATAAATACCTTTATCAGGCTTAGCATTCTTGCGGCTACCTTTCTGAATAAAGTTTATCTCCATTTGACCATAGCCAAAAGACCCCACTTTTCGTCTAATAGTAAGTCCACCAAAAAGACCTGCCTTATTAAAACCAGCAAGAGCATCGCCAGTAACCTGAGTTGCTGTCATACCTCCCTGTATGCCAGCCTTAAACTCCTGAGCACTAACAGTGTTTTTTATTCCGAATATTGACATCAACAATATCGAGAAAGTAATGAGTAATATTTTATTCATAAATATATGATTGTGAATTTGCTTTGCGAAAATAAGGAATATTTCTGCTAGTTTTTGAATATTTATTTTATCTGACTACAAACATATTATTTATAAATTTGTAAACTGAACATTAAAATCAAATACGAAGCTCATGAAAGGAATAATAGCATTTATTATAGTATTATTTACCATGCCCCTAGGACATGCTGCAATGATATTGATGGAAAAAGGATTTGGGCATGAGCACGTATTTCTGGCAGCTTTATTATTAGGTTTCTTTGGTTTATTGCTCATAATATGGGGAGTTATTTCCGAAAATGATACCAAAGCAACCTTTATGGGTTTATTTGGTGGCTTATTTATTTGGACTGGCTGGGTGGAGTTTGCATATGTTTATTATGCTCACCGCTATGGAGTAGACCCACTTATGGCAAATGGCGAAATAATTACCAAACCTGAATATCTTATAATGCCTTCGTCAATAGGTTTTTGGGCAGTATTTATGATTTACTATTTTTTCGGAACAAAAACAGGCTGCAGTTTCTTTAATTGGTTTCAGAAAGCTATGAATGTGAAAAATGTGAATGAGATGAAGCCCACAAAACGAAATACCACAATTTCAACCTTCCTTGAGCTTACCCTCCTACTTTGGACTTTCTACCTTGTATTGCTATTTGCTTACGACGATAATTTCTTTGGCGACAGAAGCAATACCACCTACTTTATAGCTTTTGCATCATTGGCATGGTCGTTATATTTATTCATAAAACTGCTTAAGATTAAAACCATAGGTTATGCGATTAGATATGCAATACCAACTGTTATAATATTTTGGAATTTTGTTGAAATACTTGGCCGTTGGGATTTCTTTAAGGAGTTTTGGGTTGAGCCACATAATTACATATTGGAACTCTCGCTGATTTTGATTGTGTTTTTAGGGACTCTTGCTTATGCTATTTGGGATAAGAAAAAGGCTATCAATTAGTAATAGAAAAATCCTTTAATTCCTTCTTATAATTATCATAAATAGTTTTCTGCCCTTCTATTGTCATTGTTTTATAATTTGAACCAATAAGAGCTCC
This sequence comes from Bacteroidetes bacterium 4572_112, assembly GCA_002254285.1. Lineage (GTDB taxonomy): Bacteria > Bacteroidota > Bacteroidia > Bacteroidales > UBA1556 > UBA6267. The sequence continues at coordinate 2,487 of NIUZ01000013.1, forward strand.
AATTATAGCACCCGGAATAATCAAAACCATTGCTGGATAATAAATAAGAACTTCATCATCTAAATAATTGGGGCTACTACTTTCTGTACTATTTTTCCAAATAAGACCTATTGCTAAACCTGATAATACACCAACTCCAGCACCAATTAGTGCTCCGTTGCCAATACTATTATTACGTCTATACGATATAGCTTTTATGCGATTTACATCAACAGACCATATCTTATAATAGAAATTATTAGCTAAATAGTCACCATAATTAGTATAAATATTGATTGGCTCATACACAGCTAAAGAAGAATCTTTTGTTTGCCATAAATAACCGCTAATAGTACGTCTATCATTATGATTTAACCTGAGTCTAACCTTATATATATTGCTACCCATAATCTTGTTAGTAGTATTTACATCATAATCTGGCGACACATAAGTAAGCCTAACAGAGGCATCGGTTTGTGAACTAGCTGAGGCAAAAAACATAATAAATAAAACGAATAGTATATATTTCATAATAAGTTTATTTAGAAATTAAACTCCTAAAATCGTTACCACTAGGGTTTTGGAATAAACGAAGGTCAAACTCTGGAATAATTGCAAAGAGGTGATCAAAAATATCGGCTTGAATGTCTTCATAAATTGCCCACTCCTGACGCTTACTAAATATATACACTTCCAGTGGAAGACCTTTTTCGGAAGAAGGCAACTGACGCACAAGGAAAGTCATATCCATATTTACATCCTTATGAGCTTTGAGATAAGCAACAACATAAGCTCTAAATAAGCCAATATTTGTTTGATGGCGGCCATTATATGTTGTACTAGCAGCGCCAATTTTCTCATTATACTCTTTAAGTTCTTGATCTTTTTTGTCAATATATTCTTTAATTAATTTTATCTTTTTAAGCTCTTCAAGTTTCTCCTGATCTACAAATTTGATTGTTTGCATATCGATATTCAGGGCGCGTTTAATTCTACGTCCACCCGACTCTTCCATACCTCGCCAATTATGAAACGAACCAGTTACCAATGAATAAGTCGGAATAGTACTTATTGTTTTGTCCCAATTCTGAATTTTTACTGTGGTAAGTGATATATCAATCACAGTACCATCGGCTCCTGCACTAGGCACCGAAAGCCAATCGCCAGGGCGTAGCAAATCGTTAGCATTTATCTGAATTCCTCCTACAAAACCAAGAATACTATCCTTAAAAACCAACATTAATACGGCAGCAAATGCTCCTACACCTGTAAGCAAATAGCTAACTTCCTTATCACTAACAATTGAAATAGCCACTAATATACCAAGCAATATTACAATTAACTGTATTACTTGTACATATGATTTTATGGATCTAACACGGCCTTTTTGCCTCGATTCATATATATCATTCACCGAGATTAAGGCCGCAACCACACCTCTAATAACAAGATAATCCATATATAATTTCAGTGCTGTAACAGTAAAATACTCTAGGCCAACAGCGCCCACAAAAATATTATCCTGAAAGCTTAACCAAATATAAACAGGTATTAAATGAATGAAATAATCAGGGACTTTTTTCTTAAATAATAAATCATCGATATTGGTTTTAGATTTTTCGGCCATTCCTCTTAAATAACCCAATACTATACGTGTAAATAAAACATTAACTATAACGTATAGTACAAACGAAATAATAAAAATAGATATTTCACCAATTAGCATTGACTGCTGTTCACTGAATCCAAAACTTAATATCCAGTTTATATAATTAGAAAAAAGACTTTGATACCAACTCATAATTTATTTTGCTTTAGTTATTTTGACTACAAATATACTAATTAAATTAGGTGCCTTTTATCAAAATATGATGAATAATTGCAATTTCAAAAAATAATACAAATAAACAAGAAAAGACACTTCTTGCTGAATTACTGCAAATTATCCGATAATAAACGACAACAAACGAATGTTAAACGTAAGTAATTGTTTATTAACCAAGTCGAGCAATGGAGTGGATATACTTTTGCATCGTCAAATCAACCAATTAAGGATGAGCGACAGAAACTCAAAAATCAAATATAAACTTTTAAATAAATATTATTATGAAAAACTTACGCAACACAGTAACTCTAATTGGACACCTAGGAGCAGCACCTGAATTTAAAGAATTTGATAACGCAAACACTTTAGCAACATTTAGTATGGCCACAGACGAGAGCTATAAAAATAAAAAAGGCGAAAAGGTAGAGCATACCGAATGGCATAATATAGTTGTATGGGGTCCTAAAGCGAAAGCAGTACGTGACATATTAAAAAAAGGATCATACGTAATGATTGAAGGCCGCCTTACTACCGAAACATGGGAAAATAAAGAAGGTGAAAAGCAGTACAAAACTCAGATAGTAATGAATGAATTTTTGGCTCTTGACAAGAAAACTCAGAACTAATAATTAGAAAATATTTTACATAAATTATAAATAACCATAAAAACAAATTATCATGAAAAATTTAAACAACTCAGTAAACTTATTAGGACACATTGGAACAGCTCCAGAATTTAAAGAATTATCTAACGGAAGTTATTTAGCAAAATTCAGCTTGGCAACAAACGAAAGCTATAAAAACAAAAAAGGCGAAACCGTAGAGAATACACAATGGCACAACATTGTAATATGGGGAGCTCAAGCAAAAATAGTACGTGACTATTTGGTATCTGGCTCACAAGTATTAGTTGAAGGTCGCCTTACTACTAATATTTGGGAAGATAATGATGGCAAGAAGCATTATCGTACCGAGATTATTGCTAACGAATTTCTTATGCTTGACAAAAAGAAGTCAGCATAATTTAAAGATCAATTAGTAGAAACAAATTCAATAATTATTCACTCTTAAAAAAAATACTAATCATGAGAAATATATGCAATTCAATTAAGCTAATAGGTCGCTTGGGAAACGAGCCTAACATTAAGAAATTCAAAAATGGAAATCAGAGAGCCGTGCTAATATTGGCAACAAATGAAAGCTATAAAAAGCGCAATGGCGATTATATTAACCACACTCAATGGCATACGCTAATAGTAAAAGACTCATTGGTTGATATAGTTGAAAAATACCTAAAAAAAGGAATGCAGCTTTCCATAAATGGGCGTATTACCAGCCGTAGTTGGAAAGATCAAAAAGGTAAAGCGATGCATCGTACCGAGATTGAGGTTAATGATCTTAAGATGTTGAATCAGATGATTGCTTAAAACTAAAGAAGGCGAATTGTGTAACCCAATTCGCCTTCTTTTATGAATAAAATATTCGCTTTATTCAACAATGATTTTATGTTGTTCAACCTTATCATTAGTCGTGACATTCTGCTCAAGCACAAGCTTTCCTAACATATCCCAAACAATAATTTTATTGGCTTTTTGAGCAGCAAATTTTATATTAAAACTACCATTATTAGGATTAGGATAAACCATAGTAGTTTTTCCATTGCGTGAGTTTGCTCATAGCTTAGTGGATAATTCACCGTGAAATTATAAACAAATTTACGACCAAAGTCTGCTTGAAAATTCTTAAGATACTGATTATTCAATTTTCGAAAACGTATATATCCTGTGCCATCATTATTAGCAAAAAACTTTAGTCCATCACCATCGGTATCAAAAAACTCTAATTGATAAGATAGCAATAGAAAATATTAGGAGTAGAATAAAATATTTCATTTCTATATTGTTAGTTTAAAAATTTAGAGTAGCGCAAATCTAATAAAAAAAGCATCAAATTAATATAAAATTAAGATGATGCTTTTCAATAAATTATAAGATAACTACTACCTATTCCATAGCTGCAGCCAGTGCAATAGACATATGCTTAGTATGTTCTGTATCACTTCTGCTAGTAAGAATAACAGGCACAGTAGCACCCATAATTACAGCAGCAGATGTTGCTCCACCAAGGAAGTTAAGCGTTTTATACATAATATTTGCAGAGTATATATCTGGAGTAAGAATTAAATCCACCTCGCCAGCCACAGGGCTATCTATACCTTTATGATGAGCCGCTTCAGCAGAAACAGCATTATCAAGAGCCAAAGGACCATCAACAATACAGCCTGTTATTTGGTTGCGCTTATTCATCATTGTCATAAGGGCAGCATCGGTAGAAGGAACCATCTTTGGGTTCACAGTTTCCACAGCGCCAATTACAGCAACTTTAGGCTCTTTAATTCCTAAACGATGAAATGCATCAACACCATTTTTAAGAATTGCAACCTTGTCAGCAAATTCTGGCTCTACATTAAGAGCAGCATCAGTAAGTCCAATTATTTTATGATAATATGGAGACTCAAAGAAAGCTACATGCGATAGAGTAGAACTTTTGCGAAGACCTTTTTCCTTATCAAGAACTGCTTTTAAGAATGGTCCCGAGCTAACTAATCCTTTCATAAGCACGTCAGCATTTCCCTTACGAATTTGCTCAACAGCCTTTACTGCAGCTTTATTAGGATTCATTTCCTCTATTATTTCAATTCCATCAAGATTAAGACCTATCTCTTCAGATATTTTCTTAATTCCGTCAGTATCTCCTACCAAAACAGGGATTACAATATTCTGAGCCATAGCTTCTTTCAATGCCATTAGCACATGCTTATCAGCAGCAGCTGCTACAGCTACTTTTCGTGTTTTCTTCTGCTTTGCAACTTCTAGTATTTCTGATAACTTGGTAAACATATTATTCCTTATTTAAAGTTTATGATTCAATATTTTACAATAATAACCAATGCGATAATTACACAAACTAATATATCATATTGGTGATACAAAACTAGCTTTAATGTTGAAAAATAAAGCCTTATGACATACCCAATATTGACATAATTAATTGATATTTTACATCTAATTTCACTTATAAATGTATCAAATGTTTTATTCCAAATTACACTCCATAATGCCTAAATTACTTAATTTCGCCATCTAAATATTATTATAATGGAAGTAAGTCAGAAATCAGAAATTAGTCATCAGGGCACTATTGAATCTATTAAGGATAACGTCTTTAATGTAAGGATAATTACTATGGCATCATGCGTTTCGTGCTCGGCTAGTGGTACATGTAGCGCTGCTGATATTGCTGAAAAAATTGTTGAGGTTGTAAAACCTACAAATACAAGTCATAAAATTGGTGATATGGTAACAATCGTACTAAATCAATCGATGGGACTTAAGGCTGTATTCTTGGGTTATGTAGCACCATTCTTGGTATTATTACTCACTCTTATTTTCATGCTTGCCTTAGGTTTTTCTGAAGGCATTGCTGGACTAACCTCATTAACCATGTTGGCTCCTTATTTCTTAGTCCTATATATTTATAAAGAAAAAATTAAGGAAAATTTTACATTCAAACTGAAGAATTATTAGAATTTATTAAAATTGAGTTTTCTTCAAAAATTTTACAAATTGTTAATAACTACATATTAAAACATAAGTGCGAGAAGCTATCTTTACGCTTTAAATGGCTTTCATTTTACACTATGATTTATAAAATCTTTAAACAATATTTTCTCCAATTAAGTTTAATTTCTATCATAATGATAGTAAGCATATTAAGCTATGCACAAACCTTCAGAGAAGAGCATAAGCCTGATAAAGTTTTTGCTAAATATTGTCTAAGATACCATAATTATTACGACGGATTAAATGAGTTTGAAGGGCTATTAAAACTACATTCAAAAGATGATTATTACCGTTGGGGAGTTGGCTATTGTCACCTTCAACTTAATATAGACAAGAGCAAAGCTATTCCATATTTCGAAGCAATAATAAATAAAGATGATGCTGACCCGAGTGTGTACTACGATTTGGGAGATGCATATTTGCAAACCAATAATTTAGAAAAAGCCGAGGAGGCATTTCTTAATTACATAAAATCAGGAATAAAAGACGAGCATTTGATTAGTGCCAAAAGGCAACTGCAAATGATTAATAATGCCAAGCAAGCTTTCAACAATCCCATAAAAGTTAAAATTACAAATGCTGGGGTTAAAGTTAATACCGAATTTCCTGACTTCTCGCCTTATATCAATTCCACTGAAAAGTTTATGATTTTCTCAAGACAAGCATCCACAAATGCTGGCCGCTATCGTCATGAGGATGGATATTATACTAGTGATGTATATTATACAAATTTCAAGTTCGGCAAATGGTCTAAAGTACGCAGTTTTTCGTCAGTAATAAATTCTCCAGCTATAGAAAAAAACGGCTATCTATCAAAAAATGCTTCATACTTATATGTGTATAAAGAGGATTTGATGGGCAAACAAAAAAAACATATTATTTACAATAAACGAGGTCGCTCATATGCTTATCCCATAGAATTGAAAATTGACGGCATGAATATGCAAGATATTAAATCCCTATCAATAAGCAATGACGGAAAGTGGATAGTGTTTTCTGCACCTTCAAAATCTAACAATCGTGAGAATTTAGATTTATATTATTGCAGGCTTAAATCCAATGGTTTTTGGGGAGACCCTACGGCATTTGACTCTACCGTAAATACAATTTATAACGAATCCTTCCCGTATTTTACACCTAATAAAAACACTTTTGTTTTTGCATCGCAAGGGCACAATAGTATTGGTGGTTACGATTTATTTACTTCTAATATTATAGCGGATAGCAGTTTACATATTTCTAATATCACAAACATTGGATATCCTGTAAATACCTGTATGGATGACAAAACCATATCTTTTGCCGCAAATAATAGATATGCGTATATATCGGGATTAAGAGATGGTGGGCATGGAGATTTGGATATTTACAGAGTAGTTTTTGAGGAAGAAGCTGCTTTAATGACAGTAATTCATGGCAATGTTTTCAATCAAAATGAATTTAGCATGATGGATATTTTGAAAGCCGAAAATGACCATATCGATACTCTAAATTTCCCAATAAATAAAAAATACAAACGTTTATTACATAGGTCAAAAGATTCAACTGTGGCTCAGGAGTATTTGAAAAACAATTTAATCCCCTATAATAAGCTTGATATTAATATTAATGTAATTGATAAAAACAATAATAAAGCTGTTGGCAATTTTATTGTAAAAGAGCGTGATGCTTCTTATTCAATAATTTTAAACCCTGGCGAGTATCGAATAACATTTTCTCGTAAAGGCTATGGGAAGGCCGTTTTTGACAACATAATAATTGAAGATTTTAATCTTAGGAATAGAAATATGGAAATGAATGTTTTATTAGAAAATATCTAGATCTTTTACCATAAATATTATCGCATAATTTCTTATTTTTGCCCACTAATAAATACTTTATGAGTAACGAAATTATTATAAAAATTGATAGTGCAAATCCAGTAGATTTTTTTGGTGTAAATCATATAAATCTTAAATTTGTTGAATCAGGATTTCCTGAACTAAAAATTATTGCTCGCGGTGAAGAAATAAAAGCCTACGGCAATAGCGATTCACTTAAGGAGTTTGAGTGGATTATTAATAATTTATTGGAAACTTATAATCTTAAAGGAATTATTCGCGAGTCGGATATAAAAACCCTTTTGGGCTCTACTGAGCAAGAAAGCAATACAAGAATTGAGCTCGAAAAGAATACTCAGGTATTGGTTTATGGTCGATCGGGAAGAGTAATAAAAGCTCGCACAAAAAATCAGCAATTGATGGTTGATAGCATTCAGAAGAATGATATGCTTTTTGCCATAGGACCTGCTGGCACAGGAAAAACTTATACCGCAGTTGCACTAGCTGTAAAAGCTCTTAAAAACAGAGAGGTTCGTAGAATTGTCCTTACCCGCCCAGCGATAGAAGCTGGAGAAAGCCTTGGTTTTTTGCCTGGCGATATGAAAGACAAACTCGACCCATATATGCAGCCTCTTTATGATGCATTGCGCGATATGCTTCCCGAGTCGAAATTAGAAAAATATTTTGAAGAACGAACAATAGAAATTGCGCCTTTGGCATTTATGCGTGGACGTACCCTCGACCATGCTTTTGTAATACTTGACGAGGCTCAAAACACAACCTCCTCACAATTAAAAATGTTCCTTACAAGAATGGGTAAAGACGCCAAATTTGTAATTACTGGCGATATTACACAAATAGATTTACCAAAGAATCAACATTCGGGTCTTTTACAAGCAGAGCGAATCCTACATCCTATTAAAGGAATAAAATTCGTAAAACTTGATCAAACCGATGTTGTAAGACATAAAATAGTAACAAAAATTATTAACGCATACTCAAATATATAAAATGGCACAGTCAGTTATAAAAACTAAATTCAGCTTCCCTCGTCAAAAGGGACTTTACGAAGGCAAAGTAAGAGACGTATATAATATCAATAACGAGCTATTGGCAATGATAGTTAGCGACAGGATTTCGGCATTTGATGTGGTACTGCCTAAAGGAATTCCTTATAAAGGACAGGTACTAAACCAAATAGCAGCTAAGTTCTTAGATGCCACTGCTGACATCGTTCCTAATTGGAAAATTGCTACTCCAGATCCAACAGTAACTATTGGCAAAAGATGTGAGCCGTTTCCTGTGGAAATGATTATCCGAGGTTACCTAACAGGTAGCTCATGGCGTTCGTACAAAAACGGATCGCGTAGCATCTCTGGAGTTTCTATTCCTGATGGCATGCGCGAGCATCAAGCATTCCCTGAGGCTATCATCACTCCTACTACCAAAGCTGATATGGGATATCACGATGAGGATATTTCTAAAGAAGAAATTCTAAAGCAAGGATTGGTTAGCGCTGAGGATTATGCTAAGTTGGAAGAATATACAACTAAGCTATTTCAAAGAGGAACAGAAATAGCTGCCGAAAAAGGTCTTATTCTTGTTGATACCAAATACGAATTTGGTAAAATTGGTGACGAGATTTACCTAATCGACGAAATTCATACTCCAGATTCATCACGCTACTTCTATGCTGAAGGATATCAAGAGCGATTTGACAAAGGTGAAAACCAAAAGCAGTTGTCAAAAGAATTTGTTCGCGAATGGTTAATGGAAAACGATTTTCAAGGTAAAGAAGGACAAAAACTTCCTGAAATGACCGACGAATTCGTAAATATGGTTTCCGAAAGATATATTGAGCTATACGAAATCATCACTGGCGAAAAATTCATTAAAGAAGATACCTTTGAAGTAAATGATCGTATTGAGAAAAATGTAACGTCTTTCTTAACTACATATTTCCGATAAGTTCTAAAATTATATAAATAGAAAAGGCGATACTTGGTGGTATCGCCTTTTTTTTGGTTAAATTTTATTGATAGAATTTATCCTACTGCCCATTTTTTGGGGTTATTTATAATGTATTATGATATTCTATTATATGAACCTTCATCACGAATAATGTGATCATAATACCATGATTGCCATTGCCACATTGGATTAATTTTTTTTGCGTTTTTTGTTACACCAATTTTATAAGCACGAATAATTGATGCCAAATTTTTGGATTGTGGACCAAATTTGTTTTTTTTGTTGATGATGGTTGGTGCGGTGGTGACGGTGGTAGGTGCGCAAAATTTTGCACACCTACCATGTCACCATTATCATTTGTTTTATCAATAATTATAATACCATGTACATGATTTGGCATTACAACAAAATCGCCCAATTTTACAAATGGAAAATGCTGTGGTATTTCTAAGCAATATTTATCTGCAAAAAATCCAATTTCAGATAATTGCATTTTACCATCTATAATTTTACCGAAAAAATGTTCCATATTCTGTGTACATATCGTAACAAAATATGCCCCATTCCATCCATAATCTCAAGATTGCAAACGGGTGGTCTGACTACGATATTTATTTCTGTATAGTTTTGACATTGGGTAACTATTTGACTTATCGTTATATTTTTTTTGAAGACTTTTCCACTAATTTATTAGTGTGGTAAATTTAGTAAAAATCACAATAACAAAAAATGAAATAATTATTAGTGAAGGAACAGTATAAAACACAAATCAAAATATTTACACCAGATAAAAAAAGCTCTTACAAGTTAACCTTGTAAGAGCTTGAATTTCAATCGTCGGAGTGACAAGACTTGAACTTGCGACCACTTGACCCCCAGTCAAGTACGCTACCAACTGCGCCACACCCCGATATATTTTAGCATTAAAGACTATCTTATGAGGGATAAAGTACACTACCTCCACGATAGGGATCGGGAGCGCCACAGCCCGATATATTTTAGCATTAAAGACTATCATAAAAAGATAACCTTTGCTATCTTAATATTTCTATAAGTACAGATATCTATGCACTGCAAAAATACTTTTTTTTGCATAAAGTTTGCACGAATATTAGGTGCTTTTTTCAATAAATATCTAAATACACAAATCATTCTCACATTTTAACAAAAAAACATTATATTTGCTTGATATAAAATCACAAAGCATGACAGAAGAAAATTATAATAACGGAAATTATCCCAACAGAAATAATGACACTAGTTTAACAACTGGTATCATACTTATAACCTTAGGGGTATTATTTTTAGTATCGAAATATTTTCCACAAATTAATTTTGCAGATATATGGCCATTTCTTCTAATTGTGGTCGGCATTTTGATTATTTATCGAGGAAAGAAAAAATAACACGCTACCTGCAGCAGGCAGGCAATTAAACCAAATAAAACACAAACTTATGAAGCATTTATTAGTATCAATCATCTCAATTTTTTTATTCGCAAGCATTGGGCAAGCTCAAGCTGTAACAGGTAAATGGAAAACCATTGACGACGAAACAAACAAAGTTAAATCTATAGTAGAGGTAAAAATAGTAGATGGAAAGCTTTATGGCACAATTATTAAACTTTTTAAAGAACCAAGTGAAGATCAGGATCCTTTATGCGACAAATGTGAAGGTAAGCTACACAATCAAAAGATAATTGGTATGCAAATAATTAATGGTCTTGAGCTAGATGACGATGAGTGGGAAGGTGATGACGGAATTCTTGATCCTGCAAAAGGAACTGTATACGATTGCAAAATATGGCTTGACGAAAGCGATAAAAACAAGCTAAACGTAAGAGGTTATATTGGATTCTTATACCGTACTCAAGAGTGGTTTAGAGTTGAATAGATAACTTAAAATATTCATAAAAAAAAGAGTACTTATATAAGTGCTCTTTTTTTTATATTTATAATGCTGAATCTAAAAAAAATTAAGACCTTTGCACATTAATTTTAAATGAAAATTTTGGATAAGAAATCAAAAATATTAATAATACAAACAGCATTTATTGGTGATGTAATTCTTGCTACACCTATAATTGAGGTTATCCATAATTTTGATTCATCAATACGCATTGATATGCTTGTGCGCAAAGGAAACGAGAGCATATTAAAAGACCATCCAAAGATTAATAAACTATGGATTTGGAATAAAAAAGAGAATAAAACTCGCAATCAATGGAGCTTAATCCGTGAGTTTAAAAAAGAAAAGTATGATACTATAATCAACCTGCAAAGGTTTATAAGTAGTGGACTCTTTACCGTATTTTCAGGAGCCAAAACAACTATTGGCTTCGACAAGAATCCTCTTTCGTTCCGCTTTACAAATAAGGTAAAGCATAATATTGAAAATGGCACTCATGAAGTGGAGCGCAATTTAAGTTTACTGCAATCATTTATTGAAAAGCCTGATGGCAAAATGAGGCTATACCCTAGTAAGGAAGATTTCGATATTGTGAAGCAATACCAAAACAGTAAATACATTGTAATTGCCCCTACATCAGTTTGGTATACAAAGCAGTATCCTGCTCACAAATGGATTGATTTTATAAATAAAGTAGATTCTGATATAAATATATATCTAATTGGTGGCCCAGATGATAGCAATGCCATTGACGATATTATTAATAAATCGGAGAATAATAATATCTCAAATTTATGTGGTAAGCTAAGCATTCTACAATCAGCAGCCTTGATGAAACTCTCGCTGATGAATTACGTAAACGATTCGGCGCCTTTACATATAGCTTCGGCTATGGATGCTGCTTCTACAGCAATATTCTGCTCCACAACTCCAGATTTTGGGTTTGGACCTAGGTCGACTGATGGAATTATTATTGAAGCAGATATTAATCTAAAATGCAAGCCATGCGGACTTCATGGCAGAAGTGAATGTAAAGAAGAGCATTTTAATTGCGCAAATAGTATTGATACTAATAAACTTTTACAAAGATTAAAATAATATTCAGCATGGAAACAGAAATTAAAAATGCAATAGCGGTTTTAAAAAAGGGAGGTGTAATAGTCTACCCTACTGATACTATTTGGGGTATAGGTTGCGATGCTACAAATGCAAAAGCAATTAAAAAAATCCATGATATAAAAAGACGTGTTGAAGAAAAAACGATGATCGTTTTATTAAGCGATATTAACGACATTAAAGAATATGTACATGATGTACCTGATGCTGCTTACGATCTGATAGAAACTTGGCAAAAGCCACTTACCATTGTTTATGATGGCGCTAAAAACCTTGCTAGCAACCTTGTTAGAGACAATGACACTGTTGCCATCAGAATATCGAAAGATGAATTTAGTAATCGATTAATTAAAGAGTATGGGAAACCTATAGTTTCAACCTCGGCAAATGAATCTGGCAAACCATCGCCTATTTTTTATAAAGATATTGACGATTACATACTTGAGAACGCTGACTATGTAGTTGATTTATTCCGTGATACTATGAATGATGTAAAACCATCAACAATAATTAAGATGGAGACTGGTGGCAGTTTCAAAATAATAAGAAGCTAAATAATGAAAGCAAAAATAGAAATAAAGAATAAGCGTGCTAGTTATGAATACTTTTTGAGTGATCATATTACTGCAGGAATAGTATTGAGTGGCACCGAAATTAAGTCCATCAGAATGAGTAAAGCAAATATCTCTGATGCATACGGCGCATTTATAAATGGTGAGTTATATATAAAGAATATGTTTATTGCTGAATATGCAATGGGCTCATATAATCGTCACGAAACAAGAACCGAGAGAAAGTTATTATTAAATAAGCGTGAGCTAAAAAAGTTTGCAATCAAAACCAAAGAAAAAGGTTTTACAATTGTACCTACCCTACTTTTCATAAACGATAAAGGTCTTGCAAAATTAGAAATTGCCCTTGCAAAGGGTAAGCAGCATTTCGACAAGCGTAATACTATTAAGGATAAAGACCTTAAACGTGATATGGACCGAATGAAGCTCTAAATAATGGAAAACCTTATTTTATATACCATACTTCTTCCTACAATCATTGTTTCGATAATGGCTTTTAAGAATTTTGATTTGATGGATAAATTCAAATTTAATCCTGCTCATATTCAAAATTCTAAAGAGTGGTATCGCTTCTTTAGCTACGGTTTTGTTCATTCCGACTATATGCACTTGGGAATAAATATGTGGGTATTTTGGATTTTTGGACAAGGAATAATATGGCATTTCAATTATTTTTTCGAAGATCTTGCAAACCTTTATTTTCTTGCATTATACATTCCTGCACTTGCAATAAGTGTAATTCCATCGTATTTAAAACATAGGAATAATGTATTTTATAATGCCGTAGGTGCCAGTGGAGCAGTATCGGCAATAGTTTATGCTAGCATAATTTTGGCACCAACATCTAATTTATATTTATTTCTAGTACCTTTCCCTATTCCAGCATGGTTGTTTGGCATTTTATATTTGGTTTATACCGTTATAATGGACAAACGTGGCAATTCCAATATTGGTCATAGCGCACACCTTTGGGGTGCCTTATTTGGGTTGTTTTTTATGCTCATTGCTAAGCCCGATGTTTACATTTACTTCTTTCAGCAAATATTTTCATAATGAAATTTGATCAGCAGCTAATCCCTGGCAAACTTATACGTAGGTATAAACGCTTCTTAACAGATGTAGAATTAGAAGATGGCTCTGTGGTGATTGCTCATTGCACAAATTCGGGCACAATGATTAGCTGTATTGAAGAAGGCGCTCCCGTTATGCTAAGCCCTGCAAAGGATCCTAAGCGCAAAACTCAGTTCACATGGGAAATGATTTTTATAAATAATGCCTGGATAGGAATAAATACTATTATTCCAAATCAATTGGTTTTTGAAGCAGTTAAAAACAATGAAATTAAAGGCTTAGAAGGATATACATCCGTAAAAAGAGAAGTTAAGTACGAAGATAGCAGATTGGATGTATTTGCCGAAAATGACAAAGAAAAGTGCTTTATTGAAGTAAAAAATGTAACAATGAAAGTTGGCGATGCAGTACTTTTTCCTGATGCTGTAACAACGCGAGGCCTCAAACACCTTGAAACGCTAATAAGAATAAAAGAAGCAGGAATGCGAGCCGTTATGGTTTACGTAATTCAACGTACTGATGTTAACTATTTTGGCACGGCTAAGCACATTGACCCAAACTATGCCGAAGCCTTACAAAGAGCTATGAATAAAGGTGTGGAAGTATTCCCAATAATGGCTACGGTAAGCCCTGAAGGAATTGAATTAACTAAGGTGTTGGATATTAAAGTTTAGTTTTCAGTCAGCAGTCAGCAGTATGCAGTCAGCATTAAAATACAATTCCCTTACTACCCTTTTACGATTACTTACACCCCTTTACA
>NIUZ01000104.1 GCA_002254285.1 Bacteroidetes bacterium 4572_112
TTTAATTCCATTAATATCGTATAATGGTTCTGCATTTAAGTCAATCTGCGGTGGGCCATCATTATGACGCTTTATATAAGAACGTATTTTCTTAGCAAAAGCAACATTTGACTCATGACCTGGGCGAGTAGCAATTACTCTACCTTTAATAGGCATACCTACCAATGCTAAATCACCAATTACATCAAGTAATTTATGTCGAGCAGCTTCGTTATCAAATTTAAGCTCAAGGTTATTAAGAATACCTTTTTGCATAACTTTTACCGATGGCTTATTAAATAAGGTAGCCAACCTTTCTAGCTCAGTATCAGAAACTTGCTTATTCACAAATACTATAGCATTGCTCAAATCACCACCTTTAATAAGGTTGTTATCCAATAAATACTCTAGCTCATGAAGGAATACAAAAGTACGACAAGGAGCAATTTCCTTAGCAAAATCTGCATAATCATTTAGTTCAGCATTTTGAGTTCCTAAAACTGAAGTATTATAATCTATCATTGTAGAAATACGACGAGAACTATCAGGGATAATTGTCATTTCGGTATTTCTTTTTTCGTCAATATATGAGATAGGCTCTTTAAATTCAAAATAAACCCTTTCCTCTTCAAGTGTCTTTAGACCAACTTTTTGAAGTATATGAACATAGTAAAATGAGCTACCATCAAGGATTGGAGCTTCCTCCTGATCCATTTCTACAACAACATTGTCCACATTTAAACCTACCAATGCAGCCAAAACGTGCTCTATTGTAGTAACTCTAGCTCCTTTATATTCTAATGTTGTTCCTCTTGCAGTATCAACTACATAATCTGCCAATGCTTCAAACTCTGGCTTTCCTTCCATATCAACTCTACGAAATACATATCCTGTATTCGCTGGTGCTGGAATAAATTTTAAACTAACTTCGCTTCCTGTATGTAAGCCTATTCCTGATATACTTACCTCTTCGGCAATGGTTGTTTGCTTTTCGCTCATTCTATATTGTTATAATTAATAAAAAGACGGCACAAAAATAGTGATTATTATTTTAATGCCGTTTCTAGTATATATTATGTTTTCAGTTACTTAAAGTTGATAACTTATACATGTTACCATACTTATATTATAACTGTATATAAGACACTTATAACGCCTTATATTCTATATTATTATGTAATTACTATCGTTGTATAAATATAGTTTCGTTTTCCTTAACTTCTAATAAACTGTTTCTTCCCAAAATAATTGCCCTATTATCGTGAATATGCCCTGCTGGAAAATTAAAACAAACGGGGTACTTATATCGTTGAACTTTTTCGTGAATAATCTCTTCAGCTGATTTACCAAAAGGCACCTCATTATCATTCATGTCACTCATTCCACCAATAATTATCCCTTTTATATTTCTTAGTTTCTCGTTACGCTCAATATTCATCATCATTCTATCGATATGATAAAGATATTCGTCTAAATCTTCAATAAATAAAATACCATTTCTAGATTTCACCTCACTTTTAGAGCCTAATAATGAATATAGAATAGAGAGATTACCTCCGCCAATTGGAGCTTGGATAAGACCAGGTCTATTGAATTTATGTCCTGGAATAGTATATGTGTTTTTACCTGTAAATAGTGCGTTATGTAATGACGAAAGAGCCTCAGTACTCATAGCGTTATCAACAAAGTTTATTGGCATTACCGCATGAATACTCTCTGTATTACAAGTTCGTTGAATATGCGAATGGAGAACAGTAACATCACTATAGCCTACAACCCACTTTGGTGTCCTTCTGAATCCTGCCCAATCTATTTGGTCTATAATTTGAACAGTGCCATATCCCCCTCTCGCACAAAATATAGCTTTAATATTAGGATCGTTAAGCATATATTGTAAATCAAGTGCACGCTGAGCCTCTGTTCCTGCAAATTGATTATCTATGGAATGAAGATTACCCCCTTTTACTACTTCTAATCCCCATTGATTAAAGACATCAATTGCTGGCTGAACTTCTTCAGCACTAATTTTTCGAGCAGTAGATATTATCCCTACTTTATCGCCCTTCTTAAGATATTTTGGTGTAAGCATTTTTTATTATTTTGATAGATTCTTCTGACAAAGATAACAAATAATCATTAGGTTTTATTATTCCTTTATTACCTTTTGACTATAAATATCTGATTTTGCATTAATTTTAACAATATACATCCCTGCTTTCAAATCATTAAGGTAATCTATACGGATAAGATTACTCCCTTTATTACAATGTATATTCACTTTTTGATAGACATTTCTTCCTGACATATCGTATAAGGCAACATCTATATTTTGACTATCGTTAATAATTAATAAAATATGAAAGCCCTTGGTAAATGGATTTGGTAACACCCTAAACTCCCCACTATTAGCAGTATTATGCGTACTATCATTCTGTAATAATAATTGTGCAAAATAGAAGTTTGGAATCCCAAAACCTTTTATTGAATCGGCATTATTCCACAGACTAGCCGATTGTAGAATTGCATTATTAATATCTTTTATCTTTCGATTAGGGTTTGCTTGCAAAAAAGTAGCTGCAGCTCCTGCAATAAATGGTGTAGAAAAAGAGGTGCCATTTGCTTTCACAATATTGCCTTTACTATCTACTATTGGAGTTTGTAGCCCCTCAGCCACCAAATCAGGCTTTATTCTCCCATCAGAGGAATTGCCTGTAGAGCTGAATTTAGCTATATATTCGTCCTCATCAATAGCACCGATTGTAAAAACACCTTCTGCATCCGATGGAAAACATATTTTTTGCCAGTCGCCACCACCTTCGTTTCCTGCCGAATTAAAAACCATTATTCCTTTTAGGCTAGCAATATGTGCTGCTCGAGAAATAATAGCCGTTTTGCCATCAAGCTGTGCATGTGTATAATCCAATGAAACATCGTCAAACCTAGAATATACAAGTGATGAAGTAATAATATCTACTCCCAAAGAATCGGCATATTCGGCAGCAAAAAGCCAATTTACTTCCTCAATAGGATATTCGTATCTATTATCTTCGGTTTGAAAAAGGTAGTAGTTTGCCTGTGGTGCACTACCTATAAACTCATCATCAATAACTGCTGCCATAGTAGAAAGAACTCCTGTACCATGCGAGCCGGAAGAGTATAAATCCTTCCCATCATTAGTGAAATTGCGAACCTCTTTTATTTGATTATTAGTAAATAGGTGAGCAAAAGCATCAAGCTTATTCACATTCCTAAAGCCATTATCAAAAACAGCAATATCAATACCATATCCATAAATATTTTCCTCGAAAAGCATATCCAAATCTACCATCCTAATTCTATTATTGGTAGCTTTATAATTAGAAGATTGGTAATCGAATTGACTACTATTTTTTGTGGTCATTTTAGAATTCCTTTGCTCCTTAGCTTTACTATCTGAACTTTTTGACGAAACGTAAGGAGCTAGATATTGTATTGAATCAACTATTGAAATTAAAGGAATCTGGGATAATTGATTTGATGTTTCTACACGAACCAAAGCAGCATTCATCCACTTTGATGTATTATAAACCAATAAATTAAGTGGTATTAGACTATCGATATAGTTACTATTTACAGGCAAGTCAACACTATCAATTGCAATGTCATTTAATAGGCGACGGTCTATTGATTTCTGTGATAAAAATTCTATGGGATTATCTAATTCGAAAGGAGTATTGTTTTTATCAGTGAAACTCACCAAATACCATGCAGGCAAATTTTGAGCTGATACTGTAATTGGCATTATGCTAACAAAAAAAATCAGCAATAGCATTACTGATTTCAATCGTTTATATGTTATAATATTACTGCTTTCCATATTCCAATAATAAATACTCAACATTATATCCCGATGTTCCAGATGTTTTTAATTCTTTATGAATCCTTTTTCGTTTAACTAAGCCAATGTTTTTTGCATAAATTTCGTAATGCACAAACTCTTGGATTAAATTTACCTCATCCTCATAACTTGCCAAAGCACAATTCTGATATATTTTTCCTAAAATGGTTTCATCAAAATCTACATCAGTATATATAGAAGCAATTTTAGACTCACTGTTTTTTGCATTTGCGTCCCAAGTATTACCAGCAACTACAGGAAATATAAGATTTACAAATCTAACATTTTCGACAACTGTTTCTATATTAGATTTTGATTTACTAATAGTATAATTACTACAAAAAGCCCAATCTGTGGTATCAGTTTTTGAGGATTTGCGCCATCTATAGGCTTCATTATTTGCATTATCGGTAAATGTACTTACAAATTCCATTTTTACCTTAAACGAAAAGGTGTCTATCCTATTATTATAATCATCAAACACTATGGAATCAACACTATAAATATGATAAGCACCTACTTCTGTCGGAAAATAATCAAAACCCATATCAATAGAATCCTCTGTTTCCTTCTTACAAGAATACGCTAAAGTGATTACTAATAATAAGAGTAATGCTAAATGTTTTTTCATCATCATAATATTTTATAGTCTGTCAAAAGTAATGCTTTTTTTTGCACCTATAGTAATGATGTAAAGCTTCCGTAAAAATATTTTTATTTTACTGACAAATATTAGCTGAAGCTTGCTTCTTAAAAATATAAATGCTTATCTTTACCGAGTCTAAATAAGAATAAGGGCTTTTTATTAATTTTTTGATTTTCAGTATTTTATATACTTTTAGTCATTTACATAATAAAAGTATTCTTGATTATATTAGACGAAAAATAATACAATTACTTATATTATTTTACTTTAGTATCAAAAACATCAACATAATATGAAATTCAATACAGAAAAGGTGCTCGACACCTTAAAAATGGTAAAACATCCCGAGACAGGCAAAGATATTGTTAGCTTGGGTATGGTTGAAGACATGGAAATTACTGACACAAAAATTAAATTTTCGTTGGTAATAAAAAACAGCAAAGATCCATTTGCAAAATCATTGGTTAAGGCCTGTGATCGCACATTAAAATTCTACCTAAGCGAAGATTTAGAAGTAGAAGTTAATGAAAAAATTAAGCATTTTGAGGCAGCTTCATTTGCTGCACCAAAGAAGCCATTCTCGCAAGTAACCAATATTATTGGAGTAGCTTCGGGTAAAGGTGGTGTTGGAAAATCTACTGTTGCTGCAAACCTTGCAGTATCATTAGCAAAAACTGGCGCTAGTGTTGGTCTTTTGGACGCAGATATTTATGGTCCTTCGGTACCAATGATGTTTGACCTAGAAGATGCTAAGCCAATTGCAACTAAAGAAGGAGACAAAACATGGATTGAGCCAATTGAAAAATATGGTATCAAACTTATGTCTATCGGATTTTTTGTTGACCCCGACAAAGCTCTTATTTGGAGAGGCTCAATGGCAACAAATGCTCTTAACCAATTCATTAATGATGGTAAATGGGGTAAGTTGGATTATGTAGTTATTGATATGCCTCCTGGGACTGGCGATATTCACCTAACATTGGTACAAGCAATTGGTATCACTGGTGTGGTAATAGTAAGTACACCTCAGCAAGTAGCATTGGCTGATGCTCGTAAGGGTATCTCTATGTTTGAGCAAAAGGACATAAATGTTCCTGTACTTGGATTGGTTGAAAATATGGCTTACTTCACTCCAGAAGATTGCCCAGAAAATAAATACTATATCTTCGGAAAAGACGGAGCTAAGAATTTAGCAGAAAAAATGAATGTGCCTTTATTGGCTCAAATTCCTTTGGTACAAGGTATCATGCAAGCAGGTGACAATGGTCAGCCTATAGCACTTGATGGCAATGATCCAATGGGTAAAGCATTCCGCGAATTAGCTGCTAACGTAGTAAAACAAACAGAGATACGAAACAAAGAATTAGCTCCTACTACAAAAGTAGAGATTGATCCTAATGCTTCGTGCTCAAGCTAAAATATATAATTATGGAAGCTACAGAAAGAGTAGAATTAGAGAAAAGAGTAACTAATGTAATCGACCAGGTGCGCCCATATTTGGTAGCAGATGGTGGTGACATTGAGTTTGTTCGCCTTACCGACAATATGGAAGTACAGGTGGAGCTAAAAGGCGCTTGCGCTAGTTGCTCAATGAGTATTATGACTCTTAAAATGGGTGTTGAACAGGCAATGATGAAGGCTATTCCGGAAGTAAAATCTGTGGATGCTATTAATTTGGGTTATTAATTTATAGTCAGCAGTTCTCAGTAGGCAGTATTCAGTACGCAGTTCTCAGTCAACAGTTGGCAGTCAGCAGTTGACTGAAGACTGTAGACTGTAGACTGAAGACTGTAGACTGAAGACTGTAGACTGAAGACTGTAGACAGCCAACTGATTACTTATAAATGGATAAATA
>NIUZ01000105.1 GCA_002254285.1 Bacteroidetes bacterium 4572_112
TACCCCGTTTGAGATAAGAGTAGCCCTGTATAAAGAAGGCGTTATATATAATACTTTAAGCCAGTGGGAATTATTCCTCAACTATTTCCAAAATGGAAACGATGAAATAATGACAAAAGTATTCTCTTTGTTTTTGAATATTAAGTATGAAGAATATGTTTTGGTAAGAGATGATGGAAAATTTGTATTGGAAAATGTCTTAAATAAACACATGATAGATGAATTTAAATTTCTGTATATTACAAGAATATTACGAGAAATGGGTGGAATAGGGAATAGTAAAGAGCCCACATTCGGAAATAATACCGCTTTAATGTATGAATTAAAGAGGGAGAAAAGAAGAGTGGGAAAAGGGCGAAATAAGAGTAACACTAGCTTAAGTAGTATAATTTCCTCAATAGCTTGGAATACAGAGGTAAATATATTTACGGTATGGGATTTAACAATATTCCGACTATATAATGGTCTTAAGAGAAAGACAAAGAAAGATAAATACGATAGTATTATGTTAGGTATTTATACTGGAAATGTAAAATCTGAAAGTATAAATTTTGAGAAAGAAAGTTGGTTTAACAAATAGTTAGACTATGTAAGGAGGAATAAATTATGGCAACTACAAAAAACTTTTCAATTCAGGGGAGCATGGATGTAGCTTTTTTTGGACTTGAAACAAATCAATTAGAGGCATATTTAGAGGATTGTTTAACTACTAATGTAGAATTAACAGCAGAAAAGGTATATGTTTTAGGGAAGGGTGGCAGTATTATAAAAGGTTATTCTCATAGCAGAAGAATCCCTGTAACAATTAAACAAGGATACCCTACAGCTGAAATATTAGCAATTCAATCTGGTCAAGATGTTGTGATTGGTGAGAACACAAACGTAATGAAATTTGAGAGATTAACAGTTAATTCTGATACAGCTACGACAAACTATATCGCTCTTGGAGATGTTGGTCAGGAAATAGGCTCAATATGGACTATGTCAGGAAAATCATTTGACACTAAATTAGAGCAAGCGGGTACTGTTGCACCAGGAAAATTTTCATATACTTCGGGAACTAGATTATTGACGTTCAACACAGGTGAATTAGCCGAGAATACAGTAATAATGGTAGCTTATAGATATACTGCTGATGCAACAGCTGAAACATTTAAATTTGATACTGACGTCTTTAGTAAGGCTTATAAAGTAGTTATGACTGGTATCGCAGTAGACAATTGTACTGACAAAGCTTACAAAGCACAATTAATATTCAGAAAGATGGACGTAGAGGATGGATTCACTATAGCCTTAGATGACACTGGCGATCCTTGCGTAATAGACATGAATCTTAATGCTGCATCTTCTTGCGAGTCTAACACGTTAATGGAATGGGTAATATTTGACGAAGATTTAGCTGTTTAGGAGCTGATAATATATGAAATTTCAATTTAGAGGTCAACTTAATGATAAAACAGTTGTAGATATAATTAAATTTGACAAAGACGTTGCTTTATGTAATAATGGAGTTAAGATTAATATTGACGAATTTAATACAATATTTTATCAAAAGGACAAATTTAAGAAAGAAATCTTAGGAATTAATGATTAAGTTATTGTTATTCCTAAAAAGAAAAGAAATAAAGAGGTTAAAAATGACAAATAGGGTTATCCCTACTATATAAAATGAGGGGGTATTCAATAGAAATATTGTCTATTCCCTTATTTTTTTATTTTTGCTAATAATATTGACAATTATTTGAGTAAGTGTTATACTGTATAGGAGGTATAGTCTATGTGCTTTAAACACACAAGTATATAAACTTGCAAAGCCTTCCTATATAAGAGTAGGGTTAGCGATTATTTAGCGACCTTACTATACATAGGATAGCCTATTGATTGAGAATAAAAGGAGAGAAGAATATGAATGTAAAAAAATATTTAAATTTAGAGGAAAAATTCACATTGGTAAATGATGTAGTGGAAAGTTGTGTGAATGATTATCAGTTAGATGTTATTCAAAAAGAAGTATCAAAAGTTGTATATATCACTTTAGGTTATGTTGAGGATTTTGAAGTTGCCGAAAAGGATGGCGAGTTTGAGGTCGTAGAGACTTATGACAATTTGATGAAAGACAACTTATATTTCAAGAAAATATATAAGAAAATTCCTAAACAAGAAAGAAAACTAATTGAGAGGTTAATTGACGAATCTATTAATGAGAAATTGAGACAAGGTGGGACTTTAACAGGTATTATGTCTAAAGTAAGCGAGTTGGATTTCACTACAATAGCAAAGCAATTTAATGATTTAGATATTAAGAAAATGGATAAAGTAATTAAAATGGCGAAGGTAAATAACCCTAGATAATACTAAAGTAGGTGAGTAATATGGGTACTGTGAATAGTGTGTTGAATAGTGTATATGCAGATATAGAGGCAGCTTTAAATAATAGTGTACCGGAATTATCATCATTACTTGAAATAGCTCTTAGAAGGGCGATATGGGACAATATATATGCTAAGCCTGAGGGTGAAAGTTATGATAGATCCTTTGGGCTAATAAATTCCGTAATTAGCGAGCATATTTATATCGGTAAGACTATTGAGATTTCATCCTTTAGTAATCCTGACGAAATGGACTGGATACCGGGCGAAGAGCATAGTAGTTGGTCAAGGAAAACAGACGAAAGAGAAAATATAGCATATTGGATGTCGCGTGGACATGGTGGTTTAGCCTATTATGAGGAGACAAATTACGAAAAAGAAGCTATGGAAAGCGTATTCAATCAGAAAAAATATAAGAAAATAATAAATAAGAATTTAAAATTACGAGGGTATAAGTCTAAATAACTTATACTTTTTTATTGTCTTAAAAAGGTAGGTGAGAAAATGGTAAATGACAAGATTGACGTAGGTCTAAGGCTTGGATTAGATGAGAAAAGTAAAGCTAGTGTAAAATCACAAGTTGATAAGCTGAAAAAGGAATTTGAAACTTTAAAGAAAGAAAGTATTCAATTATCAAGTAAAGAATTAGACTTACAAAAGAAAATGCTTGTTAATGAAGGACTTAGATTAAAGAATCAAAGGTTGCAAATTTCCGTAGAAAAGGAAAAAGCTAAAGTTTCTCAAAATGCAAGTAAAAGTGAGTTGGATTTAGCGAATAGGAAATTAAAAGAGCAAAAGCAAATGTTGGTTAATGATGGTATTGCGGTTAAGAATAAGCAGAAAATTTTAGCAGTAGAGAAAAAAGAAACTCTGGAAATTGAAAAGCAAAATAAAGCTAGTATAACTAAATTAGCTAAAGAGGAAAAAAGCTTACAAAATCAAAAAGTATCCTTGGCTATATTTAAAGAGCAGCAAGCAAGGAGTGTTACGGGACTTGAAACAGGCACTTTAAAAGGTACTTATAACACCGCAGAATTGGATAAATTTAAGGCTAGTGTTGACGCTTTAAAAACAACTACTCCTGATTTAAATAATCAGATGCGTACCTTAAAGTCGCAATTCAAAAATATAGAAACGAATGCAAGAACTAGCTCAAGAGCGATAAAAGAAGCTGCTGATAATACAGTAACATTAGGTAGTCAATTAAAGAATGCCTTTGGCAAATTTATATTATGGATGGGTGTAACAACTGTATTCTTTGGTGTAGTTAGGGCTCTAAGGTCTGGTATAGATACTGTTATAGAATTAGATACGGCTTTAGTTGAGTTAAAGAAAGTTACAGACGAAACAGAAACTTCATATAACAAATTTTTAAAAACTTCTATTGATGTATCTAAATCACTGGGCAGGACTACAGTAGAGACATTAAATGCAACATCTGCATTTGCTAGAATGGGATATACTATAAATGAGTCATTAGAGTTAGCTAAAAGCTCACTTACATTGCTAAATGTCGCAGATGATATTGAAACAGTAGACGAAGCAACTAATTCACTAATTACTGCTTTAAAAGGCTTTCAATTAGAAGCAGATATGTCTGTCAAAATAGTTGATTCGCTTAATAATGTAAGTAATAAATTCGCCGTAACAACTGGCGATTTATCAGAGGGTGTAAGACGTACATCAGCTACAATGAATAGTGCAGGAAACTCTTTTGACCAATTAAATGGTATGCTTGTTGGTGCAAATGAGGGAATGAAAAACATTGAAAAATCAAGCTCAGGCTTAAATACTATTTCAATGAGATTACGAGGTGTAGGAGAAGATACGGAAGGCTTAGTACCTAAACTTAAAGAGGCATTTGACCAAATAGGTGAATCTGGTGTTGCAATTGAGGATTCTGCCGGTAATTTAAGAAGTACTTATGACATTTTAAATGATTTAGCGGGTAGTTATGATACTATTAGCTCAAAACAACAACAATATGTAGCAGAATTAGCAGCTGGGAAAAAGCAAGCTGCCGTATTCTATAATTTAATGAGTAACTGGGATAATGTAGTTAAGGCAACTGCTGCCTCAATAGATTCTGTTGGCTCTGCTACAAAAGAGCAAGAGAAAGTGTTAGAAAGTGTACAAGGTAGATTAAATATTTTATCTTCTACTGCCGATGAGTTTTGGGTTAGTTTCATTAGTAGTGATTTATTAAAAGGTGGAATAAGTGGCTTAACTGAATTACTGAATATTTTAAATAAGATATTAGATACGTTTGGCGGAATGGGAGTAATTTTACCTATTTTAATAGGTACAATTGCGATATTTAAGAAAACAATTCTAGTAGGACTTATTGCACAATTGCAGTATATCCCCGTAGTTTTATCTTATATAATAGCCGGGATTACAGGTGTAACTGTTTCATTAGGTGTTGCAACAGCATTATTAAGTGGACTCACATTAGTTTTAGGCGCTGCTTTCTTAGCATGGAAAAGTAATAACAAGGCTCAAGAAGAAGCTATTGATAATCTTAATCAACTTGAAGATGGCTTAAAAGGGGCTAATGAGCAATTTACTAAAACGTCAGAAATGATAGATGCTTTTGAAGAATTATCTAATAAGATTAATAAAACTGCCGTAGAAACAGCAGAAATGAATAGCTTGCAGGGAAAGCTCAATGAAATTATGCCAGAGGTTAAGAATAAGATAGATGGGCAAAATATTTCACTAGATGAACAAATTGAATTATATAAAGAATTAAACAATGCAATAAAAGAAAAGGCTATAAATGAAGCTCAAGATATCTTAGATAGATTTAGTGGTACTTATGATGAAAGGGCAACTAAAATAGAGGAAAATGAAGCAGCGTTAAGGGAATATAATGCTTCTTTAGCAAATCAAAGAGAGCAATTAAGACTCCTTCAAGAAAAATATCCTAAAAGTACAGCTATGATAAATATTCAAAGGAATGCAATAGATAATACTAAAGATTCTATGGATAAATTAAATGAAGAAACTGAGGATTTAATAAACATCAATAGAAATCTAGCTAATGCAGAAGATTTAGTGGCTCAATCTAAGAGCGAAATAATACAATCATCTGACTTATTAATTAGTAGTTACGAAGATGAAATGGGAATAATAGGCGATTTAGCAGATAAGAATGAAGAGCAATTGGGCAAAATGCTTAAAGATGAAAAAGAGCTTACAGAAGGGCTTAGGCAGGAAATAACTAAACGTCTACTAATGAGAAGAGCAGAATTTGACCCTACTACAATTACTGTTGCAGGAGGAATTGAGGTACAAACTCATGGATTCAGTGGTAGTGATGACCCTGTTATTAAAGGGCTTAAAGACAGGCTAGATACAATAAATAAAATTTATGCTGAAAATACCATTAAAATTAGTAATCAAATATTAGGATTAGGTGGAGATGCTAGTACTTCGACTAGTGACAATACAAAATATTTATCCGAGCAACAACAAGCTTTAAATAAAGTTAATTCTGAATTATCATTGTTGGAAAATAATTATAAAACTATTGAAAATGGTTCTGATAAATTAGTCGCTAAATACAAAGAACAACAAGACGCATTGCATAATTTAGCAGATTTATTAAGAGTTCAATTAACATTGTTAGATCCAACTACTCAAGAATATGCAGATTTGCAAAATACTATTGATGGTTTAAGTAATAGTTGGTGGAGTGCAGAGAAATCAATCAGCGATTTTAACAAAGAGCTTGAGGACGAAGCTTTAAAGAAAGCGGAAGAGGCTTTAAAAAGAGCTAATGAAGCACTTAAAGATTACAAAGAAAATTTAGAGGATTTAGCTAAAACTTATCAGGATGATTTTAGTAGAGGTATAGATAAAGGCATAGCTAGATTAGAGGAATTGAGGGATTTAGAAGATGATTCTATACAAAGTTCTATTGATGGGATTGAAAGCAAGATAGAATCAATGGAAGAGGCAAATAG
>NIUZ01000014.1 GCA_002254285.1 Bacteroidetes bacterium 4572_112
TTCAATATCAAAAATAATCTCTTCAGAACTTTTTCCATTTCCAAAATGAAATTTTAGCCTATCGAGATAGCTTCTTAATTCCTTATGAGCATCTTCGTCTATATTGAAAATTACGCCGTTTATATTTACTCTTATATTGTTTTTCATAACTTTACTATTTCCCTTTTAATTTTCTATTTTAATAATAATTCTATAGCTTCCGACATTTCTCTCCAACCGGCTTTCAACTGAATGAAAGTATTTTTACCTATTTCAGTTATTGTATAATATTTGCGTGGCGGACCAGATTTTGATTCCTCCCACCTATATTCTAACATACCTTCATTTTTGAGCCTTGTTAGCAAAGGATATAATGTACCTTCTACCACAAGTAGTTTTGACTCCTTAAGTTGAGAAATTATGTCAGAAGCATAGACCTCTTTCTTTGAAATGATACTTAGTATCACCATTTCAAGAATGCCCTTCTTCATTTGTGCTTTTGTTTTCTCTATATTCATCTTATCTATTTTATAATATTTATATAATCCTATATTGCAAATCAACTCGAGTAAATGACCATGCCCTATTTGGATTATTGCGATGCAAAGTAAACACTTTTTTTAGTACTATGCAAAACAAAGTACTGATTAATCTATAATATTTATTAAAATACAATACTATATTTTTATAAAGAATTGTTACACAACTATATATCATGCAGAATATTTGTAAAATATTTTTTAATTACTTATGTTTTTACTAAAATTATTGATAATAAAGATGTAATATTTCAGATAATACGTTTAAATCTCTAAACATTTCGCACTATTTCATGCCCAAAAAACATTAATTGTTCTCCTTAATAATTAATAATTATTATATCCCATTATTCTATCAATTGCGATATATCAAGTGTATTTTGAATTATGATGCGTAGTTCTGTTTAAGGAATAACAATAAGTAAATTACATTTGTTCAAGAATTAACAGAAGAAAATTAATGTTAATTACAAAGACTTTGTTTTATGAAAGGTGAGCTGATAACTTACCAAGGTTTGTGTTTTTGCCCCTTGATTTTTATAATCTTGGGGCATCTTTTTTTATATATAAAAACATTTATATTATTTTCTAATTTAACCTCTAATTATCAATCATAACTTATTACCAAAACCCATCAAATTGCCAAATAGCTAGGTGCTATATATAATATTTTGAATGTTAGAGGTTAGCTATATTTTTCTATTTTTGTTAAATATACACAATCACAGAAATAATTACAATTATGACAAAAAATTACCTATTAATTATTGTTTCCATTTTTTTTATGGTGAACAATTACGCCCAGAGTTTTTATGGTGCGCAGGCCGATAAGATACTGAAAGGCAGTAGCGAAATCCATAGAAATGAGAAAACTGATCAGATTGATTATGTTGCATTTAGAGAAGGAAAACAGATTTCTGAAGACAAATTTGAAGACTGGGTAAAGCGCTATTTTCAATTATCAGATAATACAAGTTTGATAGAAATTAACAGAATTACCGACAAAAACAATCAAACTCATATTCGTTATAAACTAAGTTTTGATTCTTATAAAGTGCATGATGCAATGTTGATAGCGCATATAAATAATAATATGGTTTATGCTATTAATGGTAATATACAAATCGATGCACAAGGTAGCTATTCTGCTTCACTAAGCGAGAGTGATGCTTTACAAAAAGCTATAGATCATATAAATGCAACTAAGTATAAATGGGAAATTCCTTCAGAAAACAATTTTCTAAAAACGTATACAGGAGACAATGAAGCAAGCTTCTACCCTGTTGCTAAATATGAAATAATAAAAAACAAAAACACAAATACCTATCGCTTAGCATATATTTTCGACATCTACGCTCAAGAACCTATGAGCCGCCAAGATGTATATGTAGATGCTAATAATGGAGAAATACTATTTGTAAACAAAACTATACATCATGCAGATGTAGGTGCTACCGCTGCAACAAAGTATAGTGGCCTTAGAGATATGATTACAGATTCTTTTAATGGTTCATTTCGCTTGAGAGAAAGTGGAAGAGGATTAGGAATTGAAACTTATGACCTTAATAATGCCACAACTTATAGTGGAGCTGTAGATTTTATTGATACCGATAATTATTGGAATAATATAAATACAGAGCAAGATGAAATTGCAGCAGATGCCCATTGGGGTATGGAAATGACTTACGATTATTATTTTGTTCGTCATAATAGAAACAGTATTGATGGAAATGGCTTCAAATTAGTATCATATGTACATTACGACAATAATTACGTAAATGCATTTTGGAATGGCCAGTTTATGACATTTGGAGATGGTAATACAACTTATGGTCCTTTAGTAGCTCTTGATATTGTTGGCCATGAAATAACTCACGGACTTACTTCAAACACTGCCAACCTTGATTATCAAGATGAATCAGGAGCAATGAATGAAGCTTTTAGTGATATCTTTGGTAACTCAATAGAGGCATATGCAAAACCAAATGTTGCAAGTTGGGAATTAGGTGAAGATATTGGTGTTGCTTTGCGTGATATGTCGAATCCTAAATTAAAAGGTGATCCTGATACATATTTAGGAACAAACTACTATATTGGCACTGCAGATAATGGTGGAGTTCATACAAATAGTGGTGTGCTTAACTATATTTATTACTTAATGAGTGATGGTGGCATAGGCACAAATGATAATAATGACGCATATAATGTTAATGGTGTAAGTATTGATACTGCAGGAGCTATTGCATTCCGAACACTTACTGTTTATCTTACAAACACTTCAAATTATGCCGATGCAAGATTTTATTTTATTAAATCAGCTATTGACTTATATGGAGCATGCTCTAATCCTGTAAAAACTACTACAAATGCTTTTTATGCAGCAGGAATTGGCGCTGCTTATCAAGCGGGTGTTTCTGCTAGTTTTTCTGCTGAAGTTCAAAATTTCTGTCAACCTACTGCTACAGTAAACTTCAGTAATTTAAGTAATAATGGTATCAGTTTTATATGGGATTTTGGTGATGGCAGTACAAGTACAGCTTTTAACCCTACTCATGATTACCTTAATTTTGGAAGCTATGCTGTTAAACTAATTACTGATGGTGGAAGCTGTGGTGCTGACACTACTCAAATTGATGGATTTATTTCTGTTGATGCTTCTAACCCTTGTATTTCATATATGCCTAGTAGTGGTTCTCAAACTATTACTACTTGCATGGGAACATTATACGATGATGGTGGTACTGGCGAATATTCAGATAACACTAATGTAACAACAACACTTTCACCAACTGGAGCAACTTCTGTTACCCTTAATTTTACACAATTCGGTTTCGAATCAGGATATGATTATCTTAAGATATATGATGGCCCAACTTCTAGCTCAACATTAATTGGAAGTTACGATGGTAATAATCTACCAAATGGAGGAACTATAACTTCTACAGGTGGAAGTATTACTTTGGTTCAGCAAACTGATCAAATGGTAACAGATGATGGTTTTGTTGCAAGCTGGCAATGTCAGTTTGTTGCTGCAGCTCCTGTTTCTGCTTTTAGTACAAGTGATACAAATAATTGTACTGGTATGGTTTCTTTTACAAACTCAACTATAAACGGACCTACAAGCTATTTATGGGATTTTGGTGATGGGAATACATCTACTATGCAAAACCCTACACATAATTATACTCTAAATGGTATTTATACTGTAAGTCTTAGCACATCTAATGCATACGGTAGCGATCAACTTACAAAAACAAATTACATTATCATAAACAAGCCTAGTACACCATCTGTACAATCGGTTTCGCAATGTAATACTGGTAGCGTACAATTATCGGCTTATGCCAACGGACTTGTTAAATGGTTTGCTAGCCAAACATCTAATACATTACTAGATACAGGTGTTGTATTTACAACTCCTAACTTAAGCCAAACTACATCATATTGGGTAGAAAACGCAATTGAAAAGGTATCACAAACTGGCGGTATGACTGCTACAACAACAAATGGCGGTATACTTGCTTATGACCAAGGTTTGATTTTTGATGTTTATAAATCATCAAAATTAATTAGCGTAAAAGTTTATACATTATCTTCTGGTAATACTACAATTAAACTTCTTAATTCTGGAGGAACAACATTGCAAAGTAAAAATGTATCTTTAGTTAGTGGTTGGAATACTGTTATATTAGACTTTGATTTACCTATTGCAAACGACTTACAACTACAAGGAAAAGATCTTTGGAGACATAATTCAGGCATAAATTATCCTTATACTATTCCTGGAATTTTAAGTATTAATAAAAGCAGTGCTTCTTCTACTCCTTTAAATTATTATTACTATTTCTACGAATGGGAAGTAAAAGAAAATGCTTGCTATAGTGATAGAGTTGAGATTACAGCATTTATTAATACAGCTGCTCCTGTTGCTGATTTTACACTTAGTAATAACGACCCTTATGTAAGTTTTACAAATAATTCTCAGAATAATGGTAATGTAAATTGGGATTTTGGTGATCAATTGACTAACGATACCTTGCATGAGCTCGCTACCGAAGGGGAAAACTTATTTAGCCAATTTTTTGGCAACACCGTTGGACTGGTCGAATTTCGTAAAGGAAAACTCAACAATAAATAATTATTAGCCCAGAATAGTAATATCTTTGATGTCATATTCTGGGCATTTTTATGCCTTGTAAAAACTAGTATAATATGATGACAAAAGAAGAATTCATGCAAAAAGCCATTGACTTGGCTAGTGAAAATGTAAAGAGTGGAAATGGTGGACCTTTTGGAGCTATAATAGTGAAAAATGGTGAAATTATTGCCACTGGTGTAAATAATGTAACTACATATAACGACCCCACTGCACATGCTGAAGTTACGGCTATCCGTAATGCCTGCAAAGAGCTTAATACTTTTCAGCTGGATGATTGTGAAATATACTCTAGCTGTGAGCCATGCCCTATGTGCTTAGGAGCAATATATTGGGCACGCCCAAAGGCCTTATACTTTGCTGCGGATAAAGATGATGCTGCCGAAGTTGGTTTCGATGATTCTTTTCTTGATTATAATAGCCGAAGCATTGCCACAGAGATAATTAAAATGGAAACTAAAACCCAACCATTTATCGACTGGAAAAACTCGGAATTTAGTGTGGAATATTAGTTTTAATTATTAAGGCTTAATTATTAATGGTTAATTGCTTGGCTTTCTTGCGTTCTTTTATTGAAATTCTTAAATTAATCAGCCTCATGTATTTCTATATCAATGACTATCTGGGCTTAATTTTCAATTCTTAATTCTCAATTTAGAAACCTTCACTCTTCACCTTTCTCCCTTCTCCCTTATCTAAAGGCTGCCAACATAAGGTTCAAATCTTGGAAATGCATTCCGTATTGTTCGGCAATATTTCTAAAGGTAAGTTTTCCATTATAGATATATGCACCAGCTCTAATTCTTTCGTCATTAATAATTAACTGGTTAAGACCACCTTCGTCAAACATACGAATTAGGAATGGTGCAAAATAATTGCTCAGTGCATAAGAAGAAGTATGAGGTGTACGTGATGATATATTAGGAACGCAATAATGTGTTACACCATGTTTTTTGAATACAGGCTTATCGTGATTAGTCACTCTCGAAGTTTCGACACAGCCACCTTTATCAATGCTTACATCTATAATTACGGAACCTTCCTTCATGCCTTCAACCATTTCCTCAGTAACCACTGGAGCAGAATTTCCATCTTTAAGATAGATTGCGCCAATAACAACATCAGCAGTTTTTAAAGCGTTTTTAAGAACATTGGGCTGTACAATAGATGAGTATAAGCTAGCGCCAACATTGCTTTGCAAACGCCTAAGGTCTGTAATTGAATTATCGAACATTTTAACCAAAGCACCTAGTCCCAAGGCTGTTTTTGCAGCAGATTCAGCTACAACTCCGGCTCCTAGTATTACAACTTCAGAAGGATTAATGCCAATAAAACCTCCTAACATCTTCCCTCTTCCCCACTTTGAATCTGCAAGATACGATGATGCAAGTAGAATGGAAGTAGAACCTACAATTTCGGATATAGAATGTAAAATAGGATGCTCATTGGTATTATTTCGAATATGCTCATATGACAAAGCTGTAATTCCTTTCTGCATTAATGACCTATAATAGTCTTTGCTTTGTACTCTCTCATGCAAAGCAGAAATAATGATAATTCGATTCTTCATCATAGCAATTTCATCCATAGTAGCAGGTGCTACTTTTAGAATAACATCACATTGAAAAATCTCTTCTGAGTTATCAACAAGTATTGCTCCTGCATCAGCATATTGCTCGTTAGAAAAGCTAGCATTAACACCAGCATCCTTTTCAACGCTAATTTCAAAACCATTTTCTACCAATAGCGAAACTGCTGATGGTACTATTGCCACACGCTTTTCCTGAAAAGCAATCTCTTTAGGAACGCCAATGCTAAATCTGCTAGAGTCTTTTTTAATCATAAGTAACTCCTCTTGAGGCATCAACTGTGTCGCCTGCGACATACTCATAAACTGTTTCTTTTGCTTTGCCATGCTGCTTTGGTTTTGATTATGTCAAAAATAAGATAAAAAAGCGTTAGTCTATAATATAAATTGCGTTCTTCTATTGTTTTTATAAATATGGCGAAGCATTATTTATATTTGGCGAATGAGACAATTCCAAGATAAGCGTCGGCGTCGCTCGAAGCGACACCGACGCTTTAGCATGTATATGCTAACTCAATCCTCTATAGATCCCAAAAACATAAATTATTATCCATATTATAAAGGAATTTTATACTTTTAATTAACTATTAAAAATTATTATATACTTATATGATTATTAAAACAAAAAGGATATTTTTGCAGTGATGAAATTAGAGGATAATATTGAGGATGTATTAAAGCGAAAATACATTCGACAGATAGTAAAAAGCGCCGAGGAACTCGATATTAGAGTATTTATTATTGGTGGTTGGGTACGAGATATGCTTTTGCATCGCGAGTCTACAGATATGGATTTTGTTGTTGAAGGCTCAGGTATTGCTTTGGCAGAGAATTTATCTCAAAGACTTAAGGCTAAGCTTACTGTGTTTAAGAATTTTGGCACCGCAATGGTTAAGTTTAATGATAATGACGACAGTATAGAGCTAGAATTTGTTGGTGCTAGAAAAGAATCTTACCGTCGCAATTCGCGTAAGCCTATTATTGAAGATGGTAGCTTACAGGATGATCAGGACAGGCGTGATTTCACCATCAATGCTATGGCAATTGAGCTCAAAAGCGAGCAAACTGATTCCATAATTGATCCTTTTGGGGGCCTTGATGACTTAGATAATAGAATTATTAAAACTCCTCTTGACCCAGATATTACATTTTCTGATGATCCTTTGCGTATGCTAAGAGCTATTCGTTTTGCTTCGCAACTGAATTTCACCATCGAAGAAGAAACATTTAAGGCTTTAGAAAGAAATAAAGATAGATTAGAGATTATTAGTACCGAAAGAATAACATCGGAATTAAATAAAATTATTCTTTCGCCTGAGCCTTCTTATGGTTTCAATTTATTAGACGAAACGGGTATTCTAGATATTATTTTTCCTGAATTAGTAGCTCTTAAAGGTGTGAAAACCATTGAAGGTAAATCGCATAAGGACAACTTTTACCATACGCTTGAAGTACTTGATAATATTAGCCTGCATACTAATAATTTATACTTACGATGGGCTGCAATTTTACATGATATAGGTAAAGCTTCTACCAAAAGATTTGTCAAAGGTTTTGGATGGACTTTTCATGGGCATGAGTTTATTGGTTCGAAAATGGTTCCGGATATATTCAATAGAATGAAGTTGCCAATGAACGAGAAAATGCGTTTTGTTCAAAACCTTGTTAGATTACACTTACGTCCTATTTCCTTGATTGAAAACCATGTAACCGATTCAGCAATTCGTAGACTACTATTTGAAGCAAGTAATGATATTGAGGCTCTGATGACTCTTTGCCATGCAGATATTACTTCTAAAAATGAGCGAAAGGTAAAGAAATTCCACAGAAATTTTGAGCTTGTTCAAATAAAACTAATTGAACTTGAAGAGAAAGATAAACTACGAAATTGGCAACCTCCAATAGATGGTGACGAAATAATGAAAACCTTCAATTTAACTCCTTGCCGAGCAATTGGTGATATAAAAAACACTATTCGTGAAGCTATACTTGATGGCAAAATTGATAATAATTACGAGGCTGCTCATCAACTTATGATTGAAGAAGGTAAGAAACTAGGATTTGTGGTTAATGATTAATTCATTTTAAAACCAAACCTTCTACCATTAAACAGACATATCACATAAACAATGAAAATAGGATTACTTTCCGACACACATTCAATTCTTAAATCGGGTATTAAAGATTTCTTTAAAGACTGCGATCAAATATGGCATGCTGGCGATTGGGGAAGTATTGAGGTTTATGACGAGCTTAAAGCTATCTGCCCAATAATTAAAGGTGTATATGGTAATATTGATGGACCTACATATCATGAGGCCATGCCTGAAAATCAGATTTTCACAATAGAAAATGTAAAAGTATTAATGACTCATATTGGTGGCTATCCAGGGAAGTATCAGCCGAGAGTTAGAAAGCTTATTAAAACAGAGAAACCGCAACTTTATATTGCAGGACATTCGCATATTCTAAAGGTTATTTACGACAAAAAGAATGAGCTATTGCATATCAATCCTGGTGCTGCTGGCAAAAGTGGTTTTCATAAAATAAGTACCGCCATTAGGTTTGAAATTAATGGCGGTAAAATTGAAAACCTTCAAATATTTGAGATTTCAAAGCAGTCCTTATAAAGTTCTACTTAAATTTCTTAGTATAAAAGTGACAATATGGTCTACCTGTAGTCTTCTGATAATACTTCTGATGTTTTTTCTCTGCTACCCAAAATCTTTGAGCGTCATGAACTTCAGTAACTACCTCTACCCCATTATTTCTAAGGATTTTTATTAGTTCAAATATCGTTTCCTTTTGCTCTTCATTCATACAAAAAACAGCAGATTTATACTGCTCGCCAATATCTGGCCCTTGTCTATTTACTTGAGCAGGATCATGAATTTCGAAAAACAACTTAGCAAGTTCTTCATAAGATATTTCTTTAGAGTTAAACTCAATTTTTATAGCCTCAATATGCCCTGTAGTACCAGTGCAAACCTGTGCATAACTAGGATTACGAACTTCACCACCAATATATCCAACTTCAGTAGATTTTACACCTTTCTTATTCTGGAAATAATATTCCATTCCCCAAAAACAACCTCCAGCAAATATTGCTGTATCAAGTTTAGGAGCACTAAGGTCTATGGTTTGAATTTGTATTGGTGAGAAACTTAAACTAACAGAATTAACACAATGACGAGTATTTTTATCGGTATAATTTTCACCTTCGAAAACATGACCCAAATGCCCACCACAGTTAGCACATAAAATCTCAGTTCTGCTTCCATCAGCATCAACTTTACGCTCTATTGCACCTTCAATTTCGTCATCAAAACTTGGCCATCCACAATGCGAGTCAAACTTATCACCCGACTTATACAATGGCGCATCGCATTGCTTACAATTATAAACGCCATCTTCTTTACTACTTACAAACTTACCTGTAAATGGTCGCTCAGTTCCTTTGCGTAGAATAACCTGTTGCTCCTCAACAGTTAGTTTATTATATGATTTTTTGTCTTGTGCACTCATACTAAATATATTATTGAAAATCATTAAAAGCAGAAATATAGATCTAAAAGTAATCATTTTTATATCTTGATTTATAAGAAATATTCTATGCATCAAAACTAGATAAATACTAATTCATATTTTTTAATATTAAGTGATAAATAGCAGTAGATGATGATGGTTCGCGGGAAACTTAACGATTACGTGCCGCTCTTACAGAAATTCGCTTTCCGTTTTCGAAGGCAACAATAAATACATCAGTATAACCATTATTACGTATCTGAGTACGCGCTGTTACTGCCTGGTTGTATGATGTATATGCTTTTGAAGTATAAGCCAATAATCCATTAGTATTTGTGTAGTTATCAATACCATTCAAGCTGATTTGCTTTAATGACTCAAGCTGAGCACCAGCTCTTTCGCTTCGGAAAGCGCCAATTTGTATCTTATAAACTATATTTCCACTAACTACTTTTTGATTATTGTCAGCATTGTTTTTAGTAGCATTTGCATTCTCTTGGGTATTAATATTATTAATTGCGTCGCCATTACTATTAGAAATACTACGTGCTTTATTTAAACTTATACGCTTACCATTAAGAAAAACAACTATAAATGCATCTTTAATTCCACTGTTCCTTACAATACTTCTTTGATTTTTAGCATCCGACTCATTATCATATGTTCCCGAGAAATATCGATAATAACCCTTAGTTGTTCTATCATAAAATAAATCATGGATATTATTCAATCGTGCTGAAGTTCGCAAACCTCCAAATACACCAATCTGAACACTATAAGTTAATCCATTGCTACTAACATTATTATTATCAGTAATAAGTATTCCTGTATTCTCCGAATAATTAGACTCTGCTAATTTTTGCTTTTCATTTGAAGCTCCATAATTTGTGATTTGTAACTTATTGCTATTTGCAGCAAGCTTAGAATCTGTATATGCATTTCCACTTGCAATAATCTTACGCACTGTTGCCATACTAACCCTTTTACCATTATAATAAGCTACAATAAATGCATCTTTATATCCTACAGAGCGAATAGTCTTTTTTGCAGCACTTGCATCATCAATATTCACAAATATACCAGCAAGGTATCTTGTAAATGCTGAATTTGGAATTGTTTCTGCACTAATTGGAGTAATTCCTTTAAAGGTATTTTGAGGAATAGGTTTTTTAAATGCCGCAATTTGTACCTTATAAATAATACCCATTGGATTTTCTACATTTACTTTTATCTTCTTCGATTCACTATAGAAATCCTCAGTAGATTTTCCTTTAGGAGCAATATAAACCCCAACAATTTCAGATTTTCTTATTTGATAATCAACAGTTTGCTTACTTGTTAGCTCTTTAGTGTCAACAGCGACAAATGTAGCTAAGTCCATTGTTCTAATCTTAGTATTAGAATTTACTACCGTGACATTATTATTTGTTTCTTGAGCAATAGGCTCTTCAATAATTACTTCTTTAGCAACTACTTTTTCTTCATCTAGCTTTTCTTCAACAACATCCTGCTTCTTCTCATCAACAACATCCTGCTTTTCTTCAATAACTTCTTCTTTTGAAGTATTATCTTCTTTACTAGCAATAACTACTTCAGAATTTAGTAAGTCAATAGCCTTACGCTGATCAGCAATTGATAACTCCTCGTATTGTATTGCTTGATTTACAAACTGCTCTCTTTCATCCTCCGTTAAATCAGGATTCTTAAGTGCTTCCCTACTCTTTACTGAGAGTTCGTAATTTAGCTTAGCATAATTAAATAATTCAAGAGCCTGATTTTTAGCAACGCTATTTTCAGTTTCCTGATACATTTTCACCATTACAATATTATTTCTCTGAATCTCGTTCTCATTTTTCAATGTACTTAATTCAAATAATTCAACATCCATGCTGTCAGCATATTGATATAGCTCTTCACTTAATAATATAATCTTATCTTTTTCATTATCACTAAGGTATTCCGAACTATCTTGTAAATCTTGAGCTAAATCTTTATAACGATTCGATTGTTTTTTCAAATCAGCAATTACATTAGAGTCGTTAATTTCTCTAAGGTTATCAGTTTCGCCTTTATTATCTTCAATATACTTTACTAACTCTAGCTCTCCAGCTAATATTAAAGTCTTTTCTTCTTCCAAACCACTAATTCTATCTACGTATTTTTCCCTATCTATATCATTAAGTACTTTTATTTCTTCATCAATAAGTAGCTCTT
Organism: Bacteroidetes bacterium 4572_112; assembly: GCA_002254285.1. Lineage (GTDB taxonomy): Bacteria > Bacteroidota > Bacteroidia > Bacteroidales > UBA1556 > UBA6267. The sequence goes on from NIUZ01000014.1 coordinate 12,002, forward strand.
TTTTAAGCAACAGCATTCTCTTTACCTGAGCGATTTCAACATCTGCAACATAAATCAAATCTGTAGAATTTCCTCGGTAATAAGCCTGAGTTTCATTCACTTCAACTTGCTGAGCAATAACTATTTCTTCTTCATTTAGTTCATCTTCCTCTGTAGCAAACTCCATTTCTTCTGGAAGAAAAACGTCTTCATCAAAGCTTACTTTACTAACTAACTCAATTTGCGAAACAAATGCGGTATCTTTTTCAGCATGAGGAGAACTTACTTCCAAAAAGTGTGATATTGTATCAAACTCATTTATGATATATTCGTTTTTAGCAATTTGCTTTTCCTCTTCCAATATCTGCGTATCAATAGAATCTATTACCGTCTCTACAGCAATTATTTTAGTATCAACAACTGCTAACTCAGCTTCTACTTTTTTCTTCTTATTTTTTGAAGATATATCAATAATCTCATTATTAAGCTTGTCTTGCTTCTGTGCTAATGATTCGAATTGTACAACCTCTTCTGACTTTACTTTCTCTAGCTCAGCTTTCTTTTCCTTGGCAATAAGTATTTGCTGTAGCTTATCATCTTTATACTTATTTACAATAGCATTATTTACTTCTAACTCACTAATACTTATAAAATTACTATTGTCTACTTCTTCAATATTACCAGCCAATATAAGCTCTCTATTTTGTTTAAATTCTGCTTCTAGCACATCAATTATACTATCATATTCCTTATTTTGCTCTACCAGTAGTTTAGAGTATATAGCACCAGCTACAGCTTTACGCTCTGCCGTTTTAGACTCTTGTTTTTTATTATTTATTGTCTCTTTTATTTCATGCTTTTGCATTGGTGAATCAACATTAGCAACTTCTTCTGATAGTGTTGTGATTTCTGAATCTATATTTTCTTTTTCATTAAAATATTTTGCTGCCAACTGTACACTTCTCGATATATCTTCAGCATTTGTGGTTTTATCTTCTTTTACTGAATCAATTTTTGCAATATTTGGCTCTAGATATGTCTCGCTGGCTTCCTTATTTTGCTCACTCTTAAATTCTGGCACATAAATAGAATCTGTATCAATTGTTGCAATCATAGCATTATCTTCAAGCTTGGATATACTATCAATTCTACTATCTAATGATATTGCACTTAACTCCTCCCCACTTATAAGCAATTCATAATCGCTGTTATCAATAGGTATTTGAGCAGAATTAGACTCCACTTTAGAAATAATTGTTTTCTCAGCTTCAGTATCTGGTTCCGAATTGTAAGTATCCACTAATACAAGTTTTCCAATTTCTATTGTACCTACAATTTCCTCAAACTCTTCATTATTTTTAACAAAACTACTATCCGAATAATTTTTTAATAAGTCATTATTGTTTTCATCTAGCGATTTTAAAATACTCATAGCCTGAGCATTTATCTTTTGTTGGCTTTCTCCTTCGGCTATTTTATCATTAGCTAGCTGGGCATTTATTCTATGCTGTTTTGCTTCAAATAATAAAATCTTTGTTTTCTCTAAATTCTGAACATATTCTGTATCCGTATTATTTGCTTGTGCTAATATAGTATTTGCTTCCTTCTCTTTTTCAATGGAAACGGCATATTCTTCTGTAGCAACAAGTTTCAATTTGCTAATCAACAAATTATTATGCTCTATGCTACTTTCAATTTCTTTACTCTTATTATTTATTACTTTAGAGTTATCTTCTATCTTTCGCTTATTCACAACAGGAATTACAACAGCTATTGACGTCATACCACTTTGTACATCATTATTTGAAGCTACTTCTTCAGTAATGGCCTGCTTTGAATTTGTTTCCTCATCAAAATTAGCATTATCCTTTTCATCAGTTATTCCTTCAGGAACTATTGCTACAGATGCAATTTCATTTTCTATTCTGGCTTGCTGCTCATCATTATTTTCTATAAGGACTGTACTTGCACTGTCAGCAACTTCATTCGAATTATTAGCTGTTACTTCGGCTTTCTCCTCAGTTGTAGAATTTTCGTCAGAAGAAATTAAGCTCTCAGCATTGTCCACATTTTCTTGCGCAATTTCATTTTCTATTCTGGCTTGCTGCTCATCATTATTTTCAATAAGGACTGTACTTGCACTGTCAGCAACTTCATTCGAATTATTAGCTGTTACTTCGACTTTCTCCTCAGTTGTAGAATTTTCGTCAGAAGAAATTAAGCTCTCAGCATTGTCCACATTTTCTTGCACAATTTCATTTTCTATTCTTGTTTGCTGCTCATCATTATTTTCAATAAGGACTGTACTTGCAGTGTCAATTACTTCATTCGAATTATTAGCTATTACTTCTTTATTCTCACTATTTTCTACTTTATTCACAGCTATGTCATTGCCAACTGCAGCAAAACCAATCACTTTATCGCTATTACTTGCAATATCATTCTCTGAATTTGGTTCTTCATTTTCAATCTTGCCATCAATAGTATCATTATTACTACTTTTATTTACATTAGCCGTAGTGACAATTACTGTATTATTTAAATTTACTGTTTCTGAGTTATTTATTTCAGAACCTACAACTTCAGTCTCATCTGTTTTGGTCTCATCCACAGGCTTAAATTCTTCCTCACTATTATATGCTATACTTTCACTAAGTGAATCCGTATCCGTTTCATTAGTAGCTATGTTTATAGTGCTATCAATTTCTTCATTGCTAAGCTTAGCTATAATATTGGCCTTATTACTATCTTCTATTATTGTTGAATCTTCTTTAGTTACTGTATTATTATCAGCAATAATAGCATTTGCTTCAGTAGTCTCTTTATCATCAATAGCATCATTAGAGCCCGTTACAGCTGCGACAACAACTGCTTTTGTTTCAGCATTTTGATCATCAGCGCTTGTTTCATCTTTATTACTATTCTCAGCTATAATTTCCGTAACACTATCTTCTTCTTCAAGTAAAGTACTATCATTACTAGCAATAGTTTCACTTACTTGATTAGCAATAACTGTGCTTTGTATTTTGTCTTTTTCTATATTAATAACCTTATCAATACTAGCAACTTCTACTTCTGTCAACTCTTGTTCTCTATTGTAATTATCATACTCCTTCGAACCTCTTAATATTGTTTCAACAGCAGCTATCAATTCAACTTTAGCATCGGCATTATTTTGAAGGCTATCGTATTCAATCGCTAGTATTTCTTTATTTTTATGCTTATTATCGATATCCTTACTTAGCATAGCAATCATTTCAGCATACTCTTGCCTCTCCTCTTGATCATTCGATTCATTCATTGCAACTTTATATTCCTCTAGTTCCTCTTGCAATTCATTTGATTCTAATGTTAGATTGTCAATTTTAGTTTTTATTGTTGCAGATTTTCTTCTTTGAGCTTCAATAAGAGCCATTTCCTGCTCCTTAATTTCATTCTCTATATTAGGAAGGTTTCTATTCTTATTCTTTATTCTATTAATAACTCTGTATGAATTATTAACCATTACAGAATTATTCTCCCCAGCAAATTTCTGCATCTTACCAGTTTCTTCTAAAACTAATTGCGCATCCTTTTGTGTTTCTATTATTTGAGCATCAAGCTCTTCTGCTATCTCAATACTGATAGCAGCAGCTCTTCTATATTTTTTACTTTCTTTATTCCCCTTTGATTTTAAATCTGCTGCAATAATTTTATTTTCAGAAATTACTTTCCCAATAATATTTCTCTTTCGCTGAAGTTTTATCGCTTTATACTGTAGTTTCTTATATTCTATATAACTCTCATCAACAATTTTTTCAAGATCCTCTGTATTATCAATATCAATATTGGCAACACTTTCATATTCTTTCTCTTGAGCCAAAATCTCTTTTTCTTCCTCAAGCTTCTTCTTATCTTTAGGAATTTTTTTCTTATAATCCTCTACATTAATATTTGTTTTAAGCTCAGCAATATCTTTCAGTAAACGCACTATATCAGTAGCATCACTACCATCACGAAAAGCTTGTGCCAAATCTTGTTCATCTGCATTCACATCTAAGCCAATATGATAAACATATATTTCGCCATTTAAACTCTGTCTATCAGAAGAGAAATAAGCCATTACACCACTAGTATCAGGCACATAAAACAAATCATCGAAAGGAGTATTTGTAGGAAAATTAAGATTCTCGCATTTACCCCATTCAAACGAACTCATGCTGAATTTTGATTTAAACACATCATAACCTCCCATACTATTATGCCCCTTTGAGCTAAAGTATAAAGTCTTGCCATCGCTTGTTATATATGGATATGCATCGTCGTATTTCGTATTTACATTATCTCCTAAGCTTTCTACATTTCCCCAGCTATCATCAATTTGCTTAGCTCTATATATATCAAGACCTGTTTCACCTTTCTTTCCATAACTAGCATAATATATCATCTTACCTTCAGAAACATATAAACCAAACTTAGGTGATGAATTCTTCTTATCGTACTTAGTTTTTAATGTTGGAGGTACAGCTATAACTCGCCCCGATGATTCTTTAAAATTATAGCTTTTATAAAACGTCTGGTCTCTAACCAACTGTTTTTCTATCACATATATCAATTTTATATGCGCCAACAATGAAATACCATTCTTACATTCCTGAATTCTTCTATCAATATCAAAGCTAGCTACCAATCGCTTTTTTGCCAACTCTTTATATTGAGAATAAGAGGTTTGTGCTTCCGAAAATCTATAATTATTATGCAATGCTCGTCCTAAATAATAGTAAACTCTATTATCTTCTATTTCAAGCTTTATAGCATCATCAAAGTATTTAACGGGGCGAGTTTTGTTCTCTGGCTCACTAAACATCATACAAACTCCCAGGCGGAAGTTATAATCAGCATTCTTATTATTATTACTTCGTAAAGTTTGATAATAAGGGTATGCAGCCTTAAAGTCATTACTCTCAAAAAGCTTATCAGCTTGCTTAATATAATCATTAAGATCGTCATGATTTTGTGCAAACACAACGAAAGATTGAAATATTAATAAAAATAATATGTAATGCTTTACTTTATTCAAGTACTTGAGTTTTGTTAATAAAATCGCTATATGTAACGAATGTCTTGTAATAACAGGGGAATTTATACTATAATATCACAATTTAGTTACAATAAAAAAGCACTATTATTAAAATAATTAATAATAGTGCTTCATATATTTATATCATTATCCTTAAGTGCATTATGATAAACTATGATACACTTAATTGAAAGACTTTAATCTTCAAAATCAAACTCGCCATCTTCAACAGCTTGCTCTATACTTTTATTATACATTTTCATTGCCTTCCAGCTCATACCCATACTAGAGAATCCTCCATCATGCATTAGGTTTTGCATAGTTACTTTCTTTGTCAAATCGGAGAACATAACTATAGTATAATCAGCACATTCGTCAGCCGTAGCATTTCCTAATGGCGACATTCTTTCGGTAAAATCTATAAGCGAATCCATGCCTTTAATGCCTTTACCAGCAGTTGTTCTTGTTGGTGATTGCGAAATAGTATTTACACGAATTTTCTTATCTCTTCCATATATATATCCAAAACTACGTGCAATTGATTCTAACATAGCTTTTGCATCAGCCATATCATTATATCCAAATAATGTACGTTGTGCTGCTACATACGAAAGTGCTATTACGGAACCATAATTGTTAATTGCATCAAGTTTACGTGCTACTTGAAGCATTTTGTGGAAAGATATTGCCGATACGTCTAAGGTTTTATGATAGAAGTCGTAGTTAAGGTCATCATATTTCTTTCCTTTACGCACATTCATCGACATACCTATAGAGTGAAGAATGAAATCAAGTTTTCCTCCTAGTATTTCTACAGATTTAGAAATTACCATTTCCAAATCTTCAATACTTGTTGCATCAGCAACAATAATTTCGGAACCTGTACTTTTTGATAATTCATCAATCTCGCCAAAGCGTAATGCCAATGGTGTATTTGATAAAGTGAATATTGCACCCTCTTCATGTGCTCTTTCGGCGGTTTTCCATGCTATAGAATCTTTATCCAAAGCACCGAAAATAATTCCTCGTTTTCCTTTTAATAAATTATATGCCATAATTAATTGTTTATGTTTATACCTACTAAACAATAGGTACCTCAAAACCCAAAACAGGTTTTGTATTTATAATAAAAGTACGATGTATGTGCTATTAGCACATACATCGTACTCGAAAAATCTAATTAATTTTGTTCTTGAACCTTAGAATAATCAATAGTTTTGATTAACTCCCCTTCTTTATTATAGAACGACCACTCTCCTATTCTTTTGCCCTCTTTCATATCTCCTTCGTAAAACTTTTTGCCATTTTCATACCATACAGTATATATGCCTGTAGCTTTACCAACTCTATATGTTCCTTGTGCAATTAGAGAACCTTGTTCGCTATAACCTTTCCATATTCCATGTCGCAATGTATCATACATAGGCCCTTCGAGCCATGTATTACCATTTTTATAATACGTCCATTCGTAATGCATTTCCTTATCATTAGGTTTAAAGCCCCAAATCTGTCGTGCACTACCATCATCGTATTTTATTCTCAGAATAGTATCGCTCCATATTGTAAAAATGGAATCCGTTTTTATAGCATTATTTACGCTAGTATCATTATTACTACAAGATATTGCAACAATAATAATAACAATAATAAAAAATCTACTAATAATTGAATTCATAGGACTTAATAATAATATTTACTATTGTTGTCTTTTATCAAAATCGTACTTAGCATTCAAACGTTTAACAACATCATCAGTGATATCCAAACGTTTGTCTGCAGATAATAAACCACTCATAGAACCATAGTTAAGAATAAGAGTATAATTCTTTTCTGCTCTATATCCATTAAGGAATGATAAAATAGTATCAGTAACTGCTGTGCTAATTGCTTGACGCTGTACAGCACTCTGCTGACCAAGGCTTTGCTCCATTTGCATTAAAGTCTGCTGCTGCTTTTGTAAGCTAGCTTCAGTATCTTGCTGTTGCTTTAAAGTAAGCATACCCGCTTTTGCTTGTTCAATATATTTATCGTAATCTTCTTTCAATTTACGAGCTTTATACTCATATTTCTTCTGAATTTTAGTTTCGTAAGTTTTAATATCATCACTAGCATCTTGATAAAACTTATACTGTGTCATCAAACTATCAGTGTTTACATATGCTATAGAAAAATTTTCTGGCATATTTACACTTCCATCATTAGTAGTAGCTGGAGTAACTTCCGTTGTTTGTACTGATACTTCTTCGGTATTCACTTTATCAGATACTTTTGTAGTATCTGTAGGCTGATTACATGCCTGAAACATAATTGCTGATGCACTGATTGTAGCTATTGCTAATACTCTTGATAATTTCATGTTTTACTGTTTTATATGCTTAAAATATTATTTTTATAAATATCGTTTTATTGAAATGATCTAAAAAAATAAACCTAAATGTTTGAAGTGGCAAATATATAAAAGAAATAGCGACTTTTAACCCAAAAATAATTTCTTCTTTTCATACACTTATTCACATATAAAGTTATAGTAATATGCAGATAATTAGTGGTTTATTAATAATATATTAATTGAATGCTATAACATAGGTCAAATAATTGTAAATTTTGGTTCTATTTCGAAAAAAAAATGATGGTAGTATGCTTTTATTCATACTTTTGCAGTCTTTTGAACAAAGTACTTAATCATATAATTAAGTATTTCTTTTTATTTTATAACCAACATTTAATCAAACAAGATTGATGGATACTACAGAATCAAAGAACAACGACGTGGAAATGGGTAACATTACACCACAGGACTCACCAACTGCAACAGATGCAGCTAAGGACGAAGCTACAAACACTACTGCCGAAATTACTGAAGAAAAAGAAGTAACTGACGTTAAAGAAGAAAAAGTAACGGAAGCAGAAGTAAAAGAAGAAATTTCTACTGAAGAAATTATTGAAGAAAAGGCTGATGAACAAAGTGAGCCAGAAAAATCAGAAACCACTACTAAGGTCAAAGAAGAACCTATTGTAAGTGAGGAAGTTGCTACTGAAGATAAAGAAGAGACTAAAGTTAGTGAGGACACAATTGAAGAATTAGCTACTTCAGAAGAAGATGCTAAAGATAATACTGAAGTTGATTACGACACTTTAAGTTTGGAGGAACTTGCTGCTTCACTTACTGAGTTGGTTAGTACTGACAACATTGAGAAAATCAAGCAAGCTGTTGGAAGTATAAAGTCAAATTTCATTAAAAAAATTAAGCAAATAAAGCAGGATCATTACGATAAGCATATTAGTAATGGTGGTACCGAAGACGATTATAAAACTATTAAGTTTGAATTTGAAGAGGTTTATCAGTCTGCTTTTAGTATATATAAGGAAAAACGTAAGGTTTATATTGAGCAATTAGAAAAAATGAAGGCTGAAAACCTTAAGAAGAAAAATGATCTTCTTGAGAACCTTCGTAATATGATTAACTCAGAGGAAAATCTTAATACAGTATATAAGGAGTTCCAGAAACTTCAAGAAAGCTGGAGAGAAATTGGATTGGTTCCTCAAGGAGAAGTGAAAAACCTTTGGGAAAACTATCACTTCTTAGTGGAGAAATTCTTCGATAAAGTTAAGATTAACAAGGAATTGATGATGATGGGTTTAAATAAAAACCTTGATGAGAAGATTCTTTTATGCGAAAGAACTGAAGAATTACTTCTTGAAAAATCAATAAATAAATCATTCTTAACTCTACAAGAGTATCATACTAAGTGGAAAGAAATTGGGCCTGTGCCTAATGAAAAGAATGAAGAGATTTGGGATAGATTCAAAAATGCATCTGATAAAATTAACGAAAGACGTCAGAAGCATTACGAAGAGATGCACGAAGAGCAAATTCAAAACTTGCACTTAAAAACTGCTCTTTGCGAAAAAATAGAATCAATGATGGAGAGCCTACCTGATGATATTAAAGCATGGAACAAAATGACCGATGATGTAAATGCTGTTTTTGCAGAATGGAAAACATTGGGACCTACTCCTAAAAAACATAACGACGAGATTTGGAAACGCTTTAAAACTTCGATGAATGACTTCTTTAATGAGAAGAAAAACTATTTTGGAAAGATTAAAGATGAGCAGATGAATAACTATCAACTAAAACTTGATTTGGTTGCTCAGGCTAATGCTATTAAAGATAGTCAAGAGTGGAAAAACACAACGATTACACTTATCAACCTTCAGAAAAAATGGAAAACAATTGGTACTGTTCCTCGTAAATATTCGAATAGTATTTGGAAAGATTTCCGTTCTGCTTGTGATCACTTTTTCAACTCTAAGGATGAGTTCTTCAAGAATATTAATGTTGTTGAAAAAGAAAACAAAACTCTTAAACTTGATCTTATTGAGAGATTTGGAAAACAAGAGTTTACTGATGACAGTAAGGCTAGCCTAGAAATCATTAAAGATTACCAACGCGAATGGATTAAGATTGGCCGAGTTCCTTTAAAGGATAAGGGTAGCCTTCAGGCTAAGTACCAAAAGGTTGTTGAAAAGCACCTTAATGAGCTAAAGATTGATAGCTTTGAGTTTGAGAACGCAGCTTTCAAAACTAGATTAGAAAGTGCTGAAGATCCACGCGATGCTGAAAGAATGATTCAGAAAGAGGTAAACTATATCAAAGGTAAAATAGAGACTATTGTAAAGGATGTTACTCTTTGGGAAACTAATATGAGTTTCTTTAGTAGCTCTAAAAATGCTGATTTACTAAAAGCTGATTTCGAAAAGAAAATCAATAAGGCTAAAAATGATATTAAGACCTTTAAAGCTAAGCTTCGTCAGTTTGATAAGATGAAACGTAGTTTATAAGTTTTAAATTTATAAGACATAAAAAAAGGAGCTAATTAGCTCCTTTTTTTATGTCTCTAAAATATTCTATTTTCTTTCGTAAATCTCATAAGTAAAAGCAAAGCTTCCCTCCTTTTCGGGTGGCATATCGGTGCTTT
>NIUZ01000106.1 GCA_002254285.1 Bacteroidetes bacterium 4572_112
AATGCTTGGGCAAATGCTCTAATAATTCCACTTACATTTTTGGATTTATCCTCAAAACACGAAATATGAAATAATCTAATTTTAGAGGATTCAGTATCTTCCTTTGAAGGGACAAAAATATTGGTGTCAATTGAATTAGGAATTATTTGCCAATTTGGATTTTGTAGTCCTGCTTCATTCATTGCTATTTTTAATGAATTGGAAACAGTACTCATTGCGTTGGCATTTTTTACTACTATTTTGGTGATTATTTTTCTGAAATATCCATTATAGCTATCATTAAAAGAGTAGTATCTCGACCAATGCTCGGTAATTACATAGGGTATTTTGTGAAATGTTTTTAATAGTAAAGAAATAAATCCTGCACGAGTTAATATATGTGCATGACTTAAATCGGGTTTGCCAATTTCATTATTAATATGTTTCCATGCCATACGGTAGGCCATCAGCATTCTGAAAAGATTAATTAGAGAGGCAATGCCTGGCAAACTACATTTTTTAAAATAAGTAAAATGTTCGTAAATTCCTTCTTTGGTGTTTATTTCCACCTCATAAATGTTGCTATTATGTACCGATGATTGCACGTATATGACAGAGACATTGGTATGTGGCAGAATTGCCAATGCGTGGTTCTTTACAAACAGACCGAACATGGCATCATATCGGTTAGGATACCATGCTGGCAGAAATAATATACTTGGTTTTTTGTTACTCATTATTATCGCAAAGGTATTATAAAAAAAGCCCCAATCAATGAGTCGGGGCTAAAATAACGTAGTATTTGATAATTTCGTATAAAGATTAATTTATAATAATCTTACCTCTATACAATCCGCCGTCAGAAGAATTCAACTGAATAAAATAAATTCCCTTTGGCAATTGCTTTAAGTTAATTCGTTTTATTGTTTTGCCATAGGTGTTGAATTTGTCAGAATAGATTTCTTTACCAACAGTAGTAAATACTTTCATATTTACAACCGACTTGCTTAAATTACCTATCTCAATTGTAAATTGTCCGCTGTTTGGATTAGGATAAATAGAAGCTTCAATATTAGTATTTGTATAATTATGCAATGATGTATTTACAGCATTGGCAGTATTAGCAGTATTCGACCTCGATGTATTATAATTAGTATTTGCTTTGCTATAAATAGAGTCGGCATAACAAGGGTAAGGCGAAACAATTTCTATTTGATAATATACATCTCCAGTAGGAGGGTTAAGGTCGGTAAAGGATGTAAGATTACTTTGTATTTGTGTAAGTAGCTGCATATTAGTGCTATCGCTACTTCTGTAGATTTTATACGATCCAAAGTTAAATCCTTCATAATTTGTCCAAATCAAATTCCAAACTCCACCAAGACCAGCATTTATAGTTAGGTGCAATGTTTTATGAATTGGGCTAGGAGAAGTTTCCATTCCGCAAGTGTCAACAGCCGTAATCCTATATCGATATGCCATTTGTGCAGGGTTTGAATTCACGTCCTCAAATACACTTAAAGTAGAGAAAGGCTGCGATCCAATAAGGTCATAAATTCCTGCAACATTTGATTCACGATATATTCTAAAGCTATCAATCATATCCGCATTTTGGCGTTCCCAAATAACTCTATTGTGATTTGTAACAGTATCAATTCCAACAATACATATATCCGGAACATTTAATAATGAAGCGTTTAATATATATGGACTTGAAGTTGAAGTACAAGCATTATTGTCGCTAATAGTTACAGTATATATACCTGATGTTTTAGCATAAATGCTAGCATCACTAGCTCCATTAGACCATTGATAAGTACTGAACGAAGTGGAGACATAAAGCTCCATACTGTCGTTTGTACATGGTTGAATACTACCGTTTGTAAGAATAATTGGTGTAACAGTAACATACTGTGTTAATGCAAACGGCTGAGAAAATTGCGTGCAAGAAGTGTCGGAAACCATTAGCTGATACAATCCTGTAGAGCTAGCATATAGTACAGAATCTGTTGCTCCTGCAATTATGCTTCCGTCAATCAACCATTGGTAATTAATGCCATTGGTATGATCTATTGCAAAAAACTTAACACTATCTTCTGGGCAAACTTCGTTTCCTCCAATATTGCCCATATCAGCAGAAATATTACAAGGATCGGGGCTTCCACCGGTACACGATATATAATTTGCTTTGCTAAGGGTATCAATACATCCTGTATTAACATTTTGTGCAACCAAGCTTACAGTATAGTTACCGTTATAATCATATTGGTGACTTGGGTTTACAAATGAAGATGTATTTCCATCTCCGAACGACCACATCCAAAAATATTCATTAGCATTTGTGGTTTGATTATTATAATCAACAATAAATGGAGGAATATTTATATTTGTTTGATTTGCGGAGAATGCTATTCCAAAATCTGTAGTGTTTACAGTTATATTTATGGAATCTGATGTTTGAGAGCATAGAGTATTATTGTCAGTAACAACAACTGTATATGAGCCCGATTGAGTAGCTTGGTATAGAGCTTGAGTATTTGAAGTGCTTACACCATTTCTATACCACTCGTATGTATAAGCTCCAGAATTTGCTGATAAAGTAACACTTCCACCTTCGCAGAAATTAGTATCTCCAATAACTGTAATTAATGCTGTAGTAGTTTGAATATTAATAATTTTATTTACTTCTGATGATGAGCAATTATTATCTTCCACTATTAGGCTAACATTCTTAATTCCATCGGTATCCCAAAGAATATTATATGGTCCTGAATTTGAACCTGATGCTATAATTCCAGAATCAAAATTCCAATTATATGAAGCAGAAATACCTGAATTGCCAATATAACTTACATTTACCATGTCGTTATTACAAGCTATATTTGGTAAAGTAAAATCACAAATTATTTCAGGATTTATTGTAATGTTTATGGTGTCAGAAATGGCTGTACAGCCATTAGAATTTGTGTTTGAAACAAAGTACATTCCTGTTTCACTAGCGCTGTAGAACGATAATGTATCCTGTGTGCTTACTAGATTACCTGAAGTGTCACTCCACTGAAAAGAATTAGAGCTTCCACTATTTGTAAATAAAGTAACATTTTGTCCATAACAAGCCGAATCGTTACCAACATAGCTAATATTAGCAAATGCATCGAGCACATTAGTATAGTTTTGGAAAATGAAAGAAGTACAACCACTATCACTTACGATAAGGCTTATATTCTTAAAACCAGTATTATCCCACGTCAATTCGTAGGGACCTGCGCCAATACCTGAAATAATATTGGCATTATCGAAATTCCAATTAAAAGTAGCTGAAGAGCTTACCGTTGAATTATTAGATAAGCTAGCAATTTCTGATTTACATACAGTGGCATCAATTGAGAAATTGGCTATAGGAGAGCTAATGATATTAATATTAGCACTTTCGTTTGCCTGACATCCGTTACTGTCAATATAGTTATAGAAAATTGTATGTGTACCAACTCCCGCACTTGCAGGAAAGAATTTATTTGCCGAAACTCCCGTTCCATAATAATTACCTCCTGATGGAGTAGCGTTATTTAAATCTACAAAGGCGTCATTCTCACAAGCATCAGCAAATTGACTGAGGCTAACTTCTGGTAATGCATTTATTGCAATATCAACGGTGTCGCTGCCTGTACAGCCATATTCATCAGTAAATGTATATGAGTATTGATAGGTGTCTGGAGATACTGAATTGAAATGGAAAATATTATTTGTAGGTCCATTTCTAAAATATTGACCACCAGAAGGTGTTGCGCTCAGAATTAATGAATCATCGGTTTGACAATAAGCAGCATTAATATTTGATGAGAAAGCAACAGTAGGAATAGCATGAATATTAGTGGTCTTTATGTTCGTATTAGTACATCCACTGTCTGTTAGCATCAAGTTTATGACTTTATTTCCCACAGTATCCCAAACAACTTCAAATGGACCTTGCCCTGTACCTGATATAATTGTAGCATTACTTAAATCCCATGTATAATTTGCAGTTGCATTAGCATCACCTATATAATTAATGTATGCAGTATCAGACTCACAGTAATTAGCATCAATAGTAAAGTCTACTGATGGTAAGCCTATAACATTTATAAACGTATTTGCCGATGCTTGACATCCATTATTGTCAATATAATTATAGAAGATATTATGTGTACCAATACCTGCAATTGCAGGAAAGAATTTATTATCATTAGTTGATACTGCTGTGCCAAAATAGCTTCCTCCAGAAGGGGCTGCTGTATTTAAATCAACATAAGTAGTATTTTCGCAGGCATCAGATAATTGACCAATACTTACGTTTGGCAAAGCATTCATTTGAATGATTAGAGTATCTGAACCAGAGCATCCATTAGCATCGGTATATAAGTATGTATACTCTTGAGAACCGCTGCTTGCTAAGTCTAAGTATATCAGATTATCGATTAAACCACTTCCGTCAAACTCACCGCCACTAGGTGTTGCTATTAATAATACGGTATCGTTTGTCAAGCAATATGCAGTAGCATTAGCATTAGAAAAAGCGACTGTAGGGTTTGTGTTTATAGTAAAGTTTATTGTATCGCTATTGACACAATTGTTGGCATCAGTATATATATAGATAAGCTCTTTATTTCCTAGTCCTAAATTTTGGGGATAAATAATACCTTCTTGATTAATTCCACCTTGAAATACTCCTCCTGTTTCGGAAGGTATAATGGTATCAGACTCATCATTATAGCAATATTGACTATTATATCCACTTAGTGATATTTCTGGAATATCATTTATAATTAATTTTAACGAATCGGCATTACTAATGCTACAACCATAATAATCAGATATTGATGATATGCTAAATAGGGTATTAGTGTCAGGACTGAAATAATCAAGCATTACTGTATTTACCGTGTCTATTAGTAAAGTGTTGTTAATTTTCCAGTTGACAATCATAGGGAAAGTGCCATAAAGGTCGGTGCGAACTTGAGTGGAGTCTCCTAAACAAATACTAGGGTTTTGTGTTGAAATATTTGCTGATAACTCTGGTGTAAATTGTACATGTATTTGATCAGAATTTGATTTTCCATAATTATCAATCACGGTAACAGAATAAACACCAGTAGTATTTACTGTTATGCTAGATGCTGTGTCACCAAATACATTTGGTCCACTCCATAAATAATGATATTCTTCTTCATTATTTAGTTGAGGACTAATAGATAGAGAATCATTAAAGCATATTGTTGTGTCATTACCTAAATCAACAACAAAAGTGTTAATAATACCGAAGTTATCTATCGATAATGTATAATCGCTCATTTCACCAGATACTATATATACACCAATTTGGTATTTTTGATCGCTAAATTGGCCAATAGGAATATTAAAAGTATGCCATAAAGTGTCATTGATATAGTTTGATGGGTTTATAGAATATATAAGTTCAACTCCTTCATCACAGTTCATTAAAATAAAATTAATAGAATCATAAAATTCAACAATAGGATTAAATTTGAACTCAAAAGTATAAACTGATTGAGGTTTAATAATACCAATATAATTATCCATAATGGCATATGCATCTTGACTCATTTGTTGAGTCCCATATGCAAGTGCATTTGTAGAATAACCAAATAATCCGGCCTTTACAATTGCAAATTCACTAAGCATCCAACCATCATAGAAAAAACTTATGCCTGTCATATCATCTCCACCTGGAGATTCAGGGATTTCTTCTTCTGAACTTTGATTGTCAAAACTTTCGATAAACGATATAGGGTGGTATTTAAATAAATCGATGTGATTTATTAATGTATCATTTTCTGCTATCGAATCATTGGATAATGTTGTATATGTTTTAATTTTGAATACATCATTATGATAGCTATCAATAGTCCCTAAAAACACAGTTGCTTCGCCTGTATATGCATCTAGAGTATCGGTTATTAATGCGCTAAAACTAGCAGGTGAACTACAGTCAATATCTATATTTACAGGGATATTAGTTTGTTGCTGTGTGCCGAAATTTCTAATGGTTGCAAATATGGAATCATTTAATGAGCCACAATCACCTTCATCTGTTGTAATAATACTAATAACTCCAACATCATTTGGCTTAGGCTCATAAATAAGTATTTCATCTATGTAAATATTATCCTCCTTATAATCTTTTAGTATTCCATTGAAAGCAATATTAATATCACCTCCCACAAAACTATCTAAAACAAATTCCAAGGTAGCGTAACTATTATAAGTAGTATTCCAACTTGAAT
>NIUZ01000107.1 GCA_002254285.1 Bacteroidetes bacterium 4572_112
AAAAAAGCCATAGTCCTAATCGAATATATTGATCATGAAACAAAGACTTTTTCAATGGAAAGAATGAATCTTAAAAAGAAATTGGAACTTATACCAAATTAATACCAAAACACGCCATATAAATCGTTTATATTTCCCTATTACTGCGTTAAAATTATTTCCATAGCTATACTTCGACATGCTCAGTACAGGCTTTTTTGCAAATAATTTTTGCCTTTTAATAGGAAAATATATTCCAATTTATTTATAGCGTATTTTGATACCAAATTGGTATTATTTAGTGATTTGTGTTTGGTATACTGTAATCAGTGAACAGTAATCAGTGAGTTGTAGTTGGTAATCCGTATGGGTAATTGGTAAACGGTAATCGGTGATTTAGTAAGGATTAAGAAGAGGTTCAATTTCAACTCTTTTTCAACCCTATCAACTTCTTCAACCTAAAGAAAGGAAAAAGGACTAGGGTAAAGGGAAAGGATAGAGGAGAAGGATAGAGTACAAGGAAAAAGGACTAGGATAAAGGGAAAGGATAGAGTACAAGGAAAAAGGACTAGGATAGAGTACAAGGAAAAAGGAGCCGTATGTGTCTAATTTGTACTATGTATTGAAAAGCAAAGCAACAAACAACAAACAACAAAGCCAAGAACAAGCCCCCAATTAATAATTAACCATTAATCATTAATAATTGTTTGAGTTTCAATCTGTGCAGGACTTCCGCCTTCATACTTAGAAGGGCATTTTAGCAATACGCTACTGCATAGGAATACTTTATCACCCATTTTGCCAGTGGCAACTACCTGAGTGCTTTTCTCGAAATCTTGTGGCTTAGGTTTGCTTACAACCACTTTCATATTTACGCTATCCTGATCGAACATATAAAAGCTGAATTCATCAGAATTTACCCTTGCATCATAATATATTAGCTGAGTCGTATCCAATGTGCCAACTATATCGTAGCTTTTGTTGGGATGCCCGCTACCACTACGTATATTTTATATTGATCTTCCATTATTATAAATTAAGTTCTTTTTCTTCAATAAATTCTTCAATTACTTTGCTACGAGTTCTTATTTGCAATACCCACTGACTTAGCATTATCCAGCCAATAAGGGCAGGGTAGAATACGTAACGCATTTGAGCATCCATATCGCCAAAAGCAGGATTGCCATCGCCACTACCAGGGTGCAGAGTATCGTTTGATAGGCGAGGGAGTATTCCCACAAATACTATCAATATTACAAAAGCAAAAATATTATATACTGCTGATACTCTAGCTCGTTTTTCCTCATCTGGAATTGCTGAGCGCAATATCAAATAAGCAAAATACACCAACAAGCTAACTGCTGCTCCATTTAGGTGAGGATCGTTTGCCCAAGGTTCGCCCCAGGTAAATTCTGCCCAAACCATACCAGTTATAATTCCTAATAGGCCAAAGAAAACACCTACTAATACTGACTGATTTGCTTTCAAATCGTTATACATATCGCCTTTGGAAAGGAATTTTAGGCTGTTTACAAATCCTGTAAACATTACTCCAAGCATGGCAAACCACATTCCTACATGGTAAAATACATTACGTAGAGTATCCCCAATATTTGAATCAGGAATTTCAACTATAAATCCGTAAATAATTGCATAAAGCAATAACAAAATTGAGAGGATTTTCCACCAATTATTCTTCATATCAATTTCTAAATTATTCTTTCCAAAGATATGGAAATAGTAAATAAGACAACATAATAACTATCAGATTGAGGCCGAAAGTCATTCCAAGTAATTTCATTGCTTCCGCTGTAAACTCGGAGGTTTGCAGGGCTATATTCGATAGTTTTATTAAGCTCAAAAGAAATGGCAACATTAGCGGAAAGCTAAGCACAGCCATAAGTGCAAAATTATTGTCAGACCTAGAAGCAATTGCTGCCACCATTGTAAGTGTGGATGCAAAGCCCAAAGCACCTAATATTAGCCCAGCAAAGAATAAGGCGTTTCCTACAATCATATTTCCCAAAAATAGCTGAAAAACCACAAAGGTAATTATGGCTATTAGTATCATCATTAAGCTATTATAAAGTATTTTGGCAATGATTACCGACTGTGGTGCTGCCATTGTATAATAGTAAAGATGCCGTGATGGGCGCTCTTGCACAAAGCTTTTTGATGTGGCATTTACCGCCGCAAAGAGTAAAATTATCCAGAACATTACATTCCACGATGTGGCATCAATATTTCCCTTATAAGATAGGTAGGCCACAAAAACAGTAGAAAGCACATAAAGTACAATTGAGTTGATAGCGTACTTCTGCTTCAACTCCAATTGCAAATCCTTAATAAATAATGCCTTTATCTCTGTAATCACCGTTTCTACTTTATTTATAATTAATCATTGTTTTCTTTGTTCACCTTTATATCAAATCCATCCCATCCCTGAGCTTCCAAAGGGGTAGAAACATTATTCTTAGTAATAAGGTTAATTCCTGATTCTTTGTCAGTGGTATAGCCAATAATGCTAACCTCTGGTATATCCTTTAGTTTCTCGAAATCGCTTTGTGGAACCGTAAAAAGCAGTTCGTAATCGTCGCCACCATTAAGGGCAAACATTGTTGGATCCATATTGAAAGCGCGAGCTGCATCCCATGTTTTTTGGTCAATAGGAAGCTTGTCCTCATAAATTGCCGCACCTAATTTCGACTGCTTACAAATATGCTTAACCTCCGAAGCAAGTCCATCGCTTACGTCCATCATAGCATTTGGCTTTATGCCGCTATCTTTAAGAATCTTAATAATATCAACTCTTGCCTCTGGCTTAAGTTGTCTTTCAAGAACGTAATCAGAACCTTCAAGTTCGGGCTGCATTTCTGGATTTGCCGAAAAAACACTTTTCTCTCTTTCGAGGATTAAAAGTCCTGCATAGGCAGCACCCAAATCACCACTTACGCAGATAAGGTCTCCCTCTTTGGCACCATTACGGTATACAATATCTTGCTCGTCAATAAGACCAATTACAGTAATAGAAATAGCCAATCCTGCTTTTGAAGAAGTAGTGTCGCCACCCACAATATCCACATTATAAGCCTTGCAAGCAAGCTTTAGTCCTACATAAAACTCCTCAACAGCCTCCAGCGAAAACCTATTGCTTAGTGCAATACTCACTGTAATCTGAGTTGGAACAGCATTCATTGCCGCTATATCCGAAAAATTAACCACAGCAGCTTTATAGCCTAGGTGTTTTAAAGGAGAATATGTAAGGTCAAAATGTACACCTTCCATAAGCATGTCTGTACTTACTAATATGCGTTTTCCTGATGGATTTATTACTGCAGCATCGTCACCAACACCATATTCGCTAGACTCTTGTGTTAGCTCAATATCTCCTGTTATATAGTCGATTAGGCCAAATTCACCTAAGTCTTTTATCTCTGTTCTGGGTTTTGTTCTGTCTTCAAACATTCTCTAAATCTTATATTTTTTAATAGCTGCAAAGATACCTAAAATACTAAGTGCTTTTTAGCGTCATTTTTTCAATAATTTGTGTAATTGTATCAAAAAATATTGTCGAATAAAAGTTAATAAAAAATTGAATTATTGATAAAACAAAAACACCCGATAGATTCCATATATTCAATAAAGAATACCAAGAAATACTATCGGGCAACATTTACTATTAAGTAATTATATATTAAAGGAATAATTATTAATTACGTCCTATCCTCTTACTTGTTCCTCCATTTGGGAAAATGCCAACTTCAAATTCGTCAATTTTTGTTCCGTCGTTTGAGTATCTTATTAATTTGCCATTGCTTCCGCCAGCAGCTTCAAGAGCAAAAATATTATCGCTAGTATTATTAACTAAAAAGCCATAAAACATTCCCGAAATTAGAGCCATACTTGGTGCTGTAGTAGCATTATAATCTATCTTGAAAATACCATCAAAACCATAACCACCACCGTAGTATATACTTTCTTTATTCTTACTTATTGCTAAATGAGCAGGGTGCTTATCGCTAAACAAATCTACAGTTGTGCTGATAGTATTCGCTGTAGGAGAAATAATTATAAGCTTTGATGGGTTGTGTCCAATAATATTCCAACTTGCATCATATATAACGCTTCCTTTTGCCAATATGCAAAGATTATTGTCTGCATTAATTGTCATTGATGATGGATTATAAGCTCCTAAATCTACTGTCGATACATTATTATTGCTTAAATCTACTATCGAAATAGTGCTGTCAAGTGCAAATCCACCACTATTGGCAACATATAGGTTGTTTTCAATAATAATTACAGCCTCAGGGCCTGTGCCAACCATAATTGAATCAGTAATACTGTTTGAAGCTACATCAATTATTTTCACCTGTCCACCATTTCCCCAGCAGCTAACGTATAGTTTACCGTCTTTCTCAACAGCATAACGAGGTAGTGGAAGGTCGGAGATTGTTGCAATAGTTTCAAAAGTTTTAGAATTAACAACCTCTAGTTTATTAGAAGCATTAACACATATATAAGTGTTTGTTTCGCCTCTATAAACCGACTGTACCACATCTCCTAATGGTAGGTTATTTACTGTATTGAATATTTTGTTGGTAACATCTTTCTTATCGTTATCAAAATAAGAAATGCTTCCATTTCCTGCGCCAAATGAGCCTTCGTTAGCAATTAATACTCCTTCAGAGTATCCTTTGTCTTCCTCTACAGGTGGTTTTTTATCATCTTCTTTTGTGCTTTCTTTTTCGCAAGCACTAAATAATAAAACTGATGCCAAAGCAAGCATCATCAAAAAGTTAAATTTTAAATTCATTGTTTATTTGTTTTTAATTGTACATAAATTTTAATCCTATTTCGTAATTGATTAGAGGTGTAGGATACCACTCTCTAACCATATATTCTGTATTAAAAATATTATTGATTTTAATAAATCCATTTATTCCAAAATCCTTATAATTATATATATAAGAGATGTTTAAGTCTGTAGTGATATATTTGTCAAGCCAATTATTATTATCAGCAGTGGTATATCTTTGTCCCACGTATTTCAGAATTATGTCAGCTCTAAGTTTTTTGTAACTAAACCCCAATAATCCGTTTGCTTGATAATATGGTATGTAAATAAGTTGCTTGTTTAGTACGTTATCACTTTCGTTATCAGCCTTTTCTTTCAGCTTAGAGTCGGTATATGTATAATTTGCATTTAAGAATAGGCTTATGTTTTTTGTGATACCATAAGCAGATTGCAATCTAAACTCTATACCTTTTGTTTTTACCAATTTTTTGTTTTCAGGAGTCCAAAAGTTGCCCTGTGGTTGCCAGTGTATTAGGTTATTAAATTGGCTATAGTATCCTGTAATATTTGTGTTTATTGATAATTTATCGAATGCTATTTCGTAATTTAAACCCAAATCAGCAGACATCCCTTCCTCATCTTCCAAATCAGGATTTCCTTTTGCATAAGCACCTATCCAATACAAATCGTTGAAGTTTGGTGTGCGATAGTTCTTGCTGATATTTGTGTTAATGGATAGTTTTTTTAGAATTATATATTCAAACTTTAATCCATAGGTAAGCGGTTTGAAATCGCTGTTTACAGTTTCTGATCTTACATTAGAAGTAAGAAGAATTTTGTTTTTTAAATCAAATTTATATGATAAGAAAAAAGCCGTTTTATTCAGTTTCTCTATATTATTAAAATTATCGGATTCTGCCTGCACATAGTTATTATTTATTCCAAATAATGTTGAATGCTTTTTTGTGAACTTATAATTAGCAATGGCATCGGTAATATTATTGAAAGAAGTATGTATTACATCGAGATTAATATCAGGGCTAATATATTGTATTTGAGAGTAAAAAGCTCCGTTTTTTACTTCAAGATCAAGCTTTTGACTTTTTCTATTCCATGTGGTAGCCATGCGGTAAGATTTGTCGTATTGCTTGGCGTAACCATTTGTTACAGTCATATTTGGAGCTAATTCGCGTTCATTATTCTGTAGCCAAATTTGTGCGCTAATTTCTTGTTTTTTAGTTATTTTATAGTTCACCTCTTGCAGAAGTCCGTATTGTTCAATAGCAGAGTTTTTTAGCGTATCCATTGGAAAACCGTTTTTTGCAAAGTTCTTATACTCAAAGTCATTCTTTATAGATGACCTAAACAAGCGAGTTCTTATAAATAGCTTTTCATTACCATAAGAAATTTTTCCCATGGTTGATAGCTTTCCAAAGCTTCCAATACTTTGCGAAATGCTAGCTTTAAATCCAGAATTATACAGAGCTTTATTACTCAATTCAATACTTCCACCAACAGCGCCGCTACCATATAGTGCGCTATTGCCGCCATAGTTTATGCTCATTTCATCAATTATATTTACTGTAGAAAGAGCAAGGTTAAACTCACCATTTAGTGGGTCTTGAATATTGAATCCATTCCATAATACAGCAGTATGATTGGCATTGCCACCACGCATTGATACAGAGCTAAGTCCACTTGCTCCATATTGGTTGATGGTAATATTTGTACTTTTAGAAAGTAATTCGTTAATGCTATTTGTGGAGTAAGTCTTGAGGGTAAAAGTGTCTATTTTCTGTGTTGAGCGAGTGCTGCTTTGTTTCTCGAGAATGCGTGAAGCTCTTATTTCTACCTGCTTTAGCACAATAATACTATCGGGCAGCTGAGCATAAGCTCTGTAACCAGTTAAAATCACTATCCAAATAAGTAATTGCTTAAAATAAGGCATCATAAAATAGTTTAATCCCGAACTTACACTTCTGGCAGGTATTCTGACTTACTCAACTTTTGCAACCTTCCCATTATCGCTAACAGTGGTATTTTGTGCAAAAGCTTTTATCTGAGCTTACAGCTACGGGTATAGTTCCGGATTTACACCGGATTCCCTTTTAATCCCATTTTAAAGATTTATAAAATGGAAAACCAAAATTGATACGGCAAATATAATAGATAATTCTTAGGCAAAACAAATTTATTGTGAATTATTTATCATCGGGCTGTGGTAGTTAGTAATTGATCGCTGGTAATTGGTGAATAGTAAACGGTAATCTGTAATTTTACAATTATTCAGCATTTGAAGCATTAAGGAATTAAGAGCCATAAAGTCAATTAACTATTGTATCATTTCCTAATTTCCTAATTCTCACATTAAACCATTAAATAATTCACTTTCCCACCCCTTACACCCCTTTACCCCTTTTTACCATTCCTCACAACTCCTTACAACCCCTTCCCCCAAATAAACAGTTAAACAAATCCCCAATTAAACACATAAAACCCTACATTTGCAGCCTGATAAACATAAGACAAACAAGTTGAGAAAATATATTCAAGATAATTTACATTGGTTCCTATTGCTAATATTAGTAATGATTTGGGGAAGCTCATTTATTCTAATGAAGCGTACTCTGGAGTTCTATTCTAACTTTGAATTGGGCGCCTTGCGAATTATTTTTGCTGCAATGGTTTTATTGCCTTTTGCAATTAGGCGAATGTCAAAATTGAATAAAGATCAATGGTTTTGGCTAATTGTGGTTGGCCTTATTGGAAATACAATTCCGGCATTTTTATTTGCTACAGCGCAAACAGGAATTGATAGCTCACTTGCTGGAATATTGAATTCTACAACACCTATGTTTACTTTAATTGTGGGTGTAATATTGTTTAAGCTCCAAGCAAAACGTATAAATTTTATTGGTATAATAATAGGGTTTATTGGAGCAATTATGATTATTCTAACCAAAGATGATGGCCCTTTAGAATTTAATCTGCAGTATTCGGCTTATGTAATATTGGCATCGGTTTTTTATGCCTTTAACCTTAACTTTGTGAAGTATAAACTTGCAGAAACTGATACTGTTACAATAGCTGCGGTTAGTTATTCTATTATGCTTATCCCCATAAGTTTGTTTCTAGTATTTGGAACTGATTTCGTGACAACAGTGAAGGAGCCAGGAGCATTTGCCGCATTAATTTATCCAGCAATTTTAGGAATAGTATGCTCAGCAATAGCAATTGTAATTTTCAATTATTTGGTAAAAATTGCGGGAGTTCTTTTTTCTGCCTCAGTAACTTATATGATTCCTATAATAGCAAGTATAATAGGTGTAATAGATGGCGAAACTTTCAAAGCCGCATCAATTATTTGGATAGCAGTAATATTGTTTGGTGTGTATTTGGTGAATAAGAAGAGTGTTAAAGGCTAAGGGCTAAAATATTAAATGCTAAATACTAAAATATTAAAGGCTAAATGCTAAAATATTAAATGCTAAATGCTAAAATATTAAATGCTAAAATATTAAATGCTAAAATATTAAATGCTAAAATATTAAATGCTAAAGTGTTAAATTATTAAAATGTTGAATGTTAGACCTTAATTTTCACATTACACCATTGTCATACTGAGCCTGCCGAAGGGCCATTACATCATTATATAATTTTAAATTCCTATCCCGATGGCTATCGGGACCTAATTCCTAATTCCTAATTTGCCACTTCACCTTTCTCCCTTCACTCCCGATAATTATCAAAAAAAAAAACTTAGTTCCTAACCCCCATCTCTTTCCAAGCAAGAGCGCCAGCGCCAAGTATTGCAGCGTCATTTCCTTTTAGACCAGACATAATAATAGGAACTTTACCACGGTATATTTTCAAGAGATTCTTTTCCATGGCTTTTTTTGTAGGATTCAGAATTAACTCACCAGATTGAGCAAGCCCTCCGAATAAAATAATTAGATTAGGGCTACTAAAAGCTACGAAATTTGCGAGAGCTTTACCTAAAATGTCACCTGTATATCTATAAGCTTCAAGAGCCAAAGCATCACCTTCTATAGCTGCTTTATATATTGTTTTGCCGCTAAGCTCTTCAAAGCTAATATCGTTTAATTCACTCTTGAATTTATTATCCATTAATAGCTTTATTACAGTGCGCTTTAGCCCTGTAACAGATGCATATGTTTCGAGGCAACCTTGTCTGCCGCAACCGCATTGTCGTCCTTCATCCTTAACAATCACATGACCTAGTTCACCAGCAAAACCATCATTACCGTATATCAATCTATCATTAATTACAATACCACTGCCAACACCAGTACCAAGGGTAATCATAATAAAATCCTTAACATTTTGAGCATTGCCAAACATTCCTTCACCTATAGCTGCAGCATTTGCGTCATTGGTAAGGAAACATGGTGTGCCTCCAAAAGCCATCTTAAAATAATCAGCAATGGGAATAATTCCTTTCCAATTTAAATTAGGAGCAAATTCGATTGTTCCTCGGTAATAATTTCCGTTGGGAGCACCAATACCTATTGCTCTAACTTTAACATCTAATTTGTTGCTTGAGATTGCCTGCTCAGAACGCTTTTTAACTAATTGAACGAAGCTATTTGCTGTGTCAAAATCCTTTGAAGGGATGTTTTCTTTGTATAATATTTTACCATCGAGGTTGATAAATGCAAAGTCAGCACTTGTGCCTCCAAGGTCTATTGCCAATACTACTTGTGTCATGATGTTGTGTTTGTTCTAAAATAACTTACTGCAAAGATGCCTTTTTATTTTTTATAAGCAAACTTTATTTTTAAATTATTATAACGTTAATTAATTATTCCAATGTAATATTATTATATCTTTGCAATAGACCAATAAAAACAACACATTATGTCGAAAAACACAAGTCGAAAGCCAAAGAAAAAAACTTTAAAGAATTCTTTTATGCAACAGATAGTTTCTGTTTTTGCAAAGAATCCACATTCATCATATAATTATAAACAAGTGGGGCGTATGCTCGGTATTGGCGATAAGGCTGGGCGCAGACTTATTGACGATATGCTTATAAAACTTGTGGCAGATGGAGTTATCGATCTTGTGCATAGAGGTAAGTATAAACTCAAAGAGGAATATATTACCGATTATACCCAGACCAAAACTGTTGAGGGAATAGTGGATATGAAACATACTGGCAAGGCTTACATTATTTGTAAAGACCTTGATGATGATATTTTTGTTGGTTCCAATAATACAAATCATGCTTTCCATGGCGATAAGGTAACGGTGAGCTTATTTCCAAAACGTAATGGAAGGAAGACCGAAGGTCAGATTATTGACGTTTTGGAAAGAAAGAAGACTCAGTTTGTAGGTGTTCTTGAACTTTCTCAAAAGTATGCCTTTGTAATTCCTGATAAAGCTAATATGCCTTTCGACTTTTTTGTTCCTTTGGATAAAATCAATGGAGCTAAAAATGGAGAAAAAGTGCTTGTTGATTTTGTTGATTGGCCTAAGCGTTCGCGCAATCCTTTTGGCGAAGTAGCCAAGGTGCTAGGTCAGCCTGGTAATAATAATGTGGAAATGCTTTCCATTGTTGCTGATAATGATTTTGCCCTTTCTTTTTCTAAAAGGGTGGAAGACGAAGCAGCCAAAATTGATAATAAAGTTAGTAATTCAGAAATAAAGAAACGCCGCGATTGTCGTGATGTATTCACCTGTACCATTGACCCTTATGATGCCAAAGATTTTGACGATGCTCTTTCGCTTCGCAAATTGGAGAATGGTAATTGGGAGGTAGGAATCCATATTGCCGATGTTACTCATTATGTAACTCCTGGCTCTGAGCTAGATAAGGAAGCATACGAAAGAGGGACCTCTATTTACCTTGTGGACAGAACAATACCTATGCTTCCCGAAAAGCTGTCGAACCTTGTTTGTAGCCTTCGCCCTGATGAGGAGAAGTTAACCTTCTCAGCTATTTTTGAAATGGATGAGGATGCCAAAATTCATAATCAATGGTTTGGGCGTACTGTTACGCTTTCCAACAGAAGATATACCTATGCCGAAGCGCAAGATGTTATCGAAGGAGGAGAGGATAAATACAGAAGTGAAATAATGCAGCTTCATGCACTGTCGTCGAAATTGCGTGCCATACGTTTCAAAAATGGTAGTATAAATTTCAAATCTGAAGAAGTGAAATTCGACCTTGATGAAGAGGGAAGACCAATTGGAGCTCACCTAAAAGTTCAGAAGGAAGCAAACTGGCTTGTGGAGGACTTTATGCTGCTTGCCAACAGAAAAGTTGCTGAGCATATAGGTATGAAAAAGAGTGGTAATAAGCAAAAATCTAAAACTTTTATATACAGAATTCACGATGAGCCTAATAGCGAAAAGATTAACCAATTTGCCGAATTTGTGAAGAAGCTTGGCTATAAGGTTAGTATGAATTCGCGCCGTAGTTTGGTGCAGTCCATGAACAAACTTTTTGAAGATATACAAGGCAAAGGCGAGGAGCGTATGATAGAAACTATATCGGTGCGTACCATGGCAAAGGCTGTATATTCCACACAAAATATTGGTCATTATGGCTTGGCTTTTAAATACTATACTCACTTTACTTCGCCAATCCGTCGTTATCCCGATATGATGGTGCACCGACTATTGCAACGCTATCTCGATAATGAGTCTTCGGTAAATGAGGATGAATACGAAGAGTATTGCGAGCATACTTCTGAAATGGAGCGCAAAGCAGCTACTGCCGAAC
>NIUZ01000108.1 GCA_002254285.1 Bacteroidetes bacterium 4572_112
TTTTGGTATTGGAAAATCCTTTACCTCTTTGCAAACAGTGCATTTAAAGTGACCATGATAACTTATGTCAGCATCAAATCTAGTTTCGTTATCTTCTATATTTATAATTATAACAATGCCTTGTTGTTGGAATAATTTCAGAGTATTATATACTGTTGTTTTAGATAGGGTAGGGATCTCACTTGATAAAGCACTGAATATAGACTCCACAGTTGGGTGACTATTGCTGCCTACCAAATATTCAAATATTTTTAGACGCTGTATGCTTGGCTTGATGCCCGCATCTCTCAAATATTTTTCCAAATTATCAATCTCTTTCAACATTATTTTACTCTTTTTGTAACGATTACAAATTTATACTAATTCTAATAATGGAAAATAAAAATGTAGTATTTTTAGTATTTTTTAAGAAATGAAAGCTAATTAGCTGATTGCTAGTAGGTAGATTATTAGCATTGTTGAGTAAATTGCGTTATTAGGTATTTAAATGCTTAAATAAGGAAGTTTAAACGTAACTTTTATTCAATAAAATAGCTTATTTTGAATTTATTTTACAAAACCTGACTCAATAATGTAATGCAATAATTGTGAATTATGGGTTAATCCAATTTGAGTTTTTTATTAGTTCTTTTTATTCTTTAGCATATAGTTTCTTCGGGCTTTAATTAAAACAAATATATTTATTTTGGTTTTTAAGTTTAGTATATTTTCAATTTTTAATTTGCCATTAGCAAGTTTAGAATTGAAATAGGCGATGCTGTTTTTTTTAAGCTTATATTTAAACTAACAAAGCTTATTTGTGATATTACTCTTCAGGATAGCCAGTAATTTCACGAATCCTTTTATAAAGAGGCTCCAATCTATCATACATTTGTAAGTAAACGTCTTCAAATATTGATTTATAAAGCTCCACATTTTTTGGGTTTGGCTTAAAAATATCGGCGTATTTTACCATAGTAGCAGTAGCTTCATCAAGGTTTTGATATTCGCCAATGCCATAAGCCGTTATAATAGCAGCTCCTAAGCCAGAGGTTTCGTGTGTGCTTCCTCTCACTAACTCAAGATTGAATACATCAGCCGCAACTTGACAAATTTCGTCGCTTTGAGAAGCTCCTCCAGATACAGCTATTCTTTCGAATTTAAGATTGCCACGCTTTTCTAATTTCTTCATTCCATCGAGCAAGCCATAGCAAAGACCTTCTATTACAGCGCGGTATATATGTTCTTTCTTATGCACATCACCAAATCCTATCATTGCACCTTTGGCGTTTTTTTGTCCTAAACCTGGCGTCCAATATGGCTGCATAATTAAGCCCATTGCTCCGGCAGGGGATTTATGAAGTAGTTCGTTTAGTACTTCTTCAGTGTTGATATTTAGCTCTTTGGCTTGTTGTACTTCTTTGAGTGCAAATTCATTCTTAAACCAGTTTATCATCCAAAAACCACGATAAATTTCTATCTCTGGATTCCAACGTTTTGGCATTACCGATGGATAAGCAGGTAAGTATGCTATTGGTTCAAAATATTTTTTGGTAGTGGTTTGTACTGTTGCTGTTGTTCCAAAACTAAGGCTTGCTATGCTTGTATTTGTAACTCCCATGCCCAATGTTTCGCAGCCTTTGTCCGATCCGCATGCTATTATAGGTGTACCTTTAGGAATCATTAGTAGTTTTGATATTTCCTTTGTAATATTTCCTGATTTTTCTCCAGGATTTACTAAAGGGGCAAGCTTGCTTTTCTCAATGGGGTAGAGGTCTTTGCTTAGCTCCATTAAATCTGTTTTGCGAGCCCAACGTTGTTCCTTATAGTTGAAAGGAATATGTCCTATTTGAGAAGCCACTGAGTCTGTGTAGTCACCACTGAGCTTATAATTTAAAAATGAAGATACACTAATATATTTATGAGTGTTTTTCCATATTTCAGGTTCATTTTGCTTTATCCAATTGCTATTACCCTTGCGCTCAAGTTTCATTATAGTATCCTCAACACCGAGTGCTTTAAGGGCAAGTTTTATTGGTAAATTAGGTTTAAATGTGTTTTTTGCCATTCGCTGATCCAACCAAATAATTGCAGGGCGTAATGCTTCACCATTTTTATCCACATTTATCATTGTGCTTCTCAGGCTTGTAATCCCAACACCTTTTATATTCTTAAACTCGTTCTCATTACGTTTGTATAATTCTTTACAAGCTTCAATAAGCCCATGCCAATAAATATTTGCATCTTGCTCAGCCCAACCCGCTTTGGGGCTATTATATGCTTCGTAAAATACTTGCTCTTTGTCTATTAATTTCCCTTTTACCGAAAATAATAATGCTCTTATACTTTGAGTGCCACAGTCTATGGATAATATCATGCTTAATGTGTTTTGAGAATACGAATATAGTTTTTTTATAAGTTCAGCAATTGTTTGCCTGGGTTCATGATGTTATTTGGGTCGAAATGAGTTTTTAATGCTTTTAATACATTCATTTGCTCTGTTCCCAAATGCTCGGGCATCCACTTAGCTATCATTCGCCCAACACCATGATGATGAGAAAGGGAGCCACCACTTTTCTGAATTTTATCTATAATCCCTTCCTGAAATTTGCGATAAGCATCCACATCATCCTCTTTTATTATAAATATAAAGTATAGATTTGTGCCTTGAGCATAAAAATGCGATGCGTGAGTCATGCATATTGTTTGTGGTCTACTTTTTACAAATTCTCGCACAAGCTGATGGACTTCGTGCAGTATATCCCAATTTACACCTGTTTCCAAAGTATCCATTAATATGCCATAGTCCATAAGGTCTTCGCGGAGGTATGGATCACGATAGCGCCCTGGTTCCCATTTTTTTACAGGAAAAGAGGTTAAATTCATTGCGCCATGCTTTTTGCAAACGTTATGTACTTTCTTCTTAATTAGCTTAGCAAAATCCTTATCGCCATCTGCTGTTCCTAAAAATAAATTATATCCAAAAGCTTAGGTCCATTAGCTGTAGCAGCATATTCTTTGGTAATAATTGTGCCTGATGGGCTTATCATCTCTACTCCCAGAACCAAATCGCCAGCATCGCCATAATAAGAAGATTGCTGCCCCGATCCTAAGGTGATAAACCAGCCACCAACGGTAGAATATTCGAATGATTGTGGAAAATGTCCACAGGTAAATTCATGTTTTGCACCATATAATTTTGGTGCATTATTAAGAGCTTCCTCAAATGCAGGTCCCATCATTCCAGACTCAACACGCACAGTCTGATTAGTTTCGTTAAAGCTTATTATCTTATTTAAGTGAGTAGCTAATACTAAAGTAACTCCTCCATTTTCGGGATAATATCCAAAATTTACCGACGAGCCACCACCATAAACGTAGATTGGAATCTTTTGCTCATTACAATGCTTTACAATCTGGCTAATTTCAGATTTATTTCGAGGGTGGATTACCAAATCAGTAATTTTATCAATAATTCCTCTGCGTAGTTTCATAGCCTCTTCCACAGTTTTGCCAGTGGAATATTTCAGTCTATCGTATTCTTTGGAACTTATGTTCTCTTCGCCACAAATGTTTTTAAAAACATTAAATGAATCGCTGCTAATATTACTCTTTATCTTTTCTGAAATAGTTTCGTTACCAGTAGATTCCATTTTATTGAAACCATCCTTTTCTATACCGAATTTATCTTTTAATTCTTCAACCAACCTATCGTTAGGATGTTTAAATCCATTAGGGTCACCGTATTTAAAAACTGATCTAAAAGAATTCTTTTTTGGTGCTTCGTTTATCCATTTTGGAGTGTTCATAATTCGTTTATTTAGGGATTTCAAATTTTGCTTCAATAATATCTATTTCTTGTTGTTTACGGCTCGCATTCCAGTTTAGCTCTTGTGCAGCTAATGTGGCAATTTTTTCAATAATATCTTTGCCAGGGGTTCCCAATAGACCAACGCCAGTTCTGCGAAATAGTATATCGGAAAGAGTAAACGCCATTTCGTTGCGTATCGCATACTGAACTTCGGCAAGAAGCTCTCCATCAGCATTTA
Source organism: Bacteroidetes bacterium 4572_112 (assembly GCA_002254285.1). Taxonomy (GTDB): domain Bacteria; phylum Bacteroidota; class Bacteroidia; order Bacteroidales; family UBA1556; genus UBA6267. The sequence goes on from NIUZ01000108.1 coordinate 4,029, forward strand.
GTCTTGTTTTTAGCTTTTTATTATTTTCTGCAAGTTCTATTATGTTATCTATTTCGGTACCATAGCTTCTTATCAAATATTCTATTTGCGAGGCATCATAAGATGAATATTTTGCTTGTTTTTCTTTTATGAAATTGCCATAGTTTTTGATTTTGCAAACGGCTAATTGCTGATGTTGCGATATGGATTTTTTACGAGGATATTTAAGAATTCTTATTGCTTTATTTATTGCTTTTTCGGCAAGCATTCGGCTAGTGGTATATTTACCACCTTCCACAGTAATTAATCCCCAAATTCCGTTTTTCTTTTCACCAGTAATTTCATATTTACGCGATGACTTATAGCTTTCCTCAGTTTGATCTTCCACCAATGGTCTAAGTCCTCCATAGGTATATATTATGTCGCTATATTTTATCTTATCTTTATTGCCAAAGGCAGAGTTTACTTCTTCAATTAGTTCTTCAATTGCGTGTTTTGTAACCTTAAAATCTTCGGGCTTGCCAATAAACTCTTTGTCGGTGGTGCCAACCAAAGTATGGTTGCGGTATGGTAATAGAAAAAAGTGTCTTCCGCTTTTCGAATAGCCAGAAAAGGTTGTTGTATCTACCACTTTATTAATGATAAAATGTATTCCTTCGCTACGTCGAAGTTCATGACTATCTCCTTTATTTTTAACCTTATCAAGTACGATATCAGCCCAAGGTCCAGTACAATTAATCACCAATTTAGACCGTAGTTCATTTGTCTTTCCTGTAAGTTTATCTTCAACTTTTACACCTTTTATAAGCTTCTTGCGCTTGCCTTTTTTCTCAACAATAAAATCCTTTACCTCAACATAGTTAGCGACCTTAGCTCCATATTCTACTGCCGATTTTATAAACGAAAGAGTAAATCGCTCTGGCGAATGGCTAGAGCAATCGTAGTATAATTGTCCTCCAATTAAATCTTCTGTTACAGCATTAGGAAATAGCTTTACGGTAGCTTTTGCATTTAAACTTTTGAAGCTAGGCATGGCTTTACTTTTGTCCCAAAGCCAGTTTTTGTCAAAAGAAAATGCTTCGTATAAAAACATGCCTAATCGCATTTGCTTAAAACTAACTTTATCTTTTTTGTATGATGAAAATAGGAAAGGGGCAGGGTGGATAAAGTTTGGCGCAATATTCATTAATACTCGTCTTTCCTTTAGCGATTCGCGCACCAAAGCAAACTCATAAGTAGAAAGGTATCTTAATCCCCCATGTATCATTTTTGATGTTGCGGCGGAAGTGGCGCTTCCAAAATCTGATTTTTCTACTAATGCCACATTCAAGCCTCTACTTGCTGCTTCGTATGCAACGCTGGCTCCGGTTATTCCTCCACCAATTACAATAAGGTCAAATTCCTTTCCGTCGTAGTTTTCTATAAATCGGTTCATGCGTATGTTGTTAAATTGTCAAATTGTTAAAATGCTAAATTATTAAAGTGCTGAATTACTAAATTATTGAATGTTAAATTATTAAATTGTATCATTAAATCATTGTACCATTCCTAATTCTTAATTCCTAATTCTTATCCGCCTCCATATCTCATAACTTTCAAGCATACTTGCTTTTACGATTTCTGTAATGTCTTTATTCTCTTGCAAGTACTCTTTTAGGATGCTATAATATTTTATGGATTTTAATTTTGTATTATTATCATTAAAGTATAAAGCACTTTGTTTGTGGTAAATATTAGTAAGGTCGTTATAAAGCATTTTAGCGATGGAGTTTCCGCTTTGGCTAATAATAAGCATTTGTATTTCCCAATCAAATATTGCAAACTCAATACTCTCAGATTCTGCCATTGGAGCGTTTTCTAATTTATCAATTATGCTTTTTGCGTTTATAGTTGCCGCTTTCTGGGCCAAGCCGGGTAATATTAGGGTTCGGAATTCTAACCAATCTTCAATAAGGTTACTCGATGATAAATCTTTGTGATTGACCATGGTTTTAAGAACTCCCAATCCTCCATCTAGTTTATAATCATTAACAATAGTTGGTCGTCCATGAGTGATTTTTAGCCAACCATCGCGTGATAACCTTTGCAATACTTCGCGAAGAGTAGGGCGAGTAACGCCTATTATTTCAGCTAACTCTCGCTCCGGAGGTAACTTATGCCCTGCCGGCCATTCGTTGCTAATAATAGCTTTCAGTATTTCGTTTTCAGCAAATTGTGCTGGTTTTATTGGCTTTTCTTTCTTTTCCATAATTAAACTCTATTGGTAAGAGGTCAGACCACAAAGGTAGATAAATTATTGCTTCCATTTAAATTAATCAATAATTTTGTTTTATTGTAAAAATATTTGTTTTAAAAGTTTAATTTAATATTGTGAGTATTAATTATTTGTTTATTTTTGGGTGTGAATTAATTATACATCATTACAGAATATTAATACATAATCTAAAGTGATTTTATAAAAAAAAGACTAGAAAACACACACTAATGAAGAATTTAAAACTACTTTCTGTACTATTTATATCAATGATATTGCTTTTTGCTTCTTGTGGCAAAGATGATGACTCACCTATAGGTGGAAGCACAAAACTAATTAAGAAATATATAATTGAAGATTATCAATATCAATATTCCTATAATGTATATGGTCAATTGTCTGAGATCTATGTTGGTAATATTGTGCCGTCTTATTATTCAAAAATAGAATTAGAATATATTGGTAATAACTTAGTAAGTTATACAGTTATTAGTGATGGTAAAATTGTGGAAACTATATTGTTATTGAATTATTATAATAATAAGCCGACAATAGCTGAAGTATATACAGGAGAGGCTGTTCCAGAGGAACTATACGAGAAAATTTATTTTACATATACCGATGGTAATATGACTAAACTTATTGCTAAGGGAGGTAACACTAGTCATATTATTTTTAAGCATGAATTATTTTATAGTAACGATAATGTTATTCAGCAAAAATATTATAATTACAACAACGGTAACTATAGTCTTAGAAATATTGTGGATTTTACATATGATAATAAAATCAACCCATTTTACATATTTGGATTTGTTGATTTTGTTGGGAACAAAATAACCAGTGGTATAAGCTTTATGGATATTAACAATTTTGTAAATGTAGAAATCAGTGATGCCAATGGTGTCGTTTTGCCTCAGGAATCATTTAATAGAGTTTTTGAATATGATGCTAATGGGTATCCGACAAAATGTATAATGACGAGCATTGATAGTAATAAAGTAATAAATACTGAATACGAATACTATTAACTAAAATATATAAACACACACTAATGAAAAATTTAAAACTACTTTTTGTACTATTTATATCAATGATAATGCTATTTTCCTCTTGTGGCAAAGATGAGGGGGAAAAGAAAGACGATCCAGCTCTACCTAGTGTTGAAGGCGGAACAATAATTAAGAAGTATACATTTGAAGATATGCAATATCAATATGAATATAATTCGGATAGTCAGTTATCTAAGTTTAAGGTAGGACTTATTGGCTCACCTGATTATACATTGGTTAATTTTGAATATGATGGAAATAAGTTGCTAAGTTATACGGCTAATAGTGGAGGAGAAGTTGCTGGTAAAATGATATTTATGAACCATAATGCAAATGATAAGCCCATGAGAGCAGAGGTTTATAATGGAGGAGGAGGTCCTCTAGAGTTATTCCAGACTTTTAACTTTTCATACACAGGAAATGACATGACAGAGCTTATTTCTATGCAAGTGGTATCTGGCCAGGAACACATATTAAGGAAAAACGAATATACTTACGAAGGGGGAAATCTTATTCAACAAAAAACTTTTGATTTTAATAATGGTAGTTATTATCTTAATAAAACTCTTGATTTTACATTTGATAATAAAAACAATCCTGCTTACATTTTTGGATTTATAAATTTTGCGGAGACTGAAATATTTATGGCTATGAGTGTTATGGATATTAATAATTATGTAATTGTGGAATTAAGTGATGCCAGCGGTACTGCTTTACCTCAGGAATCATTTAATAGAGTATTTGAATATAATACCGATGGTTTTCCAACAAAATGTACAATGACAAGTTTTGATAGTGGCGAAGAGTATATAATGAAGTACGAATATTAAATAACATAATAATAAAAATATAAAATACATAAATATGAGAATTTTAAAATTATTATCAGTATTGTTTTTAGGAATGATACTATTGTTTGCCGCTTGTAAAAAGGAGGAAGTTAAAGAAGATCCAACACCTCCTGTTGTTGGTGATAAAAGTTTGTTGAAGACTTATATATTTGACGATATTAAGTATGAATTTAAGTATAATGAGTATAAGCAATTATCAGAATTTGAAGTAGGAGATGTGGGCTCTACCGAAACCTCATTGGTGAAGTTTGAATATTCTGGAAACAAACTTTTACGATGGGTTGCTTATGATGAGGCTGATGTAATTGCTAAAGTGAATTTCTTGAATCATAATGTATATAATTATCCTACAAAAGCTGAGGTTTATATTGCTGATGGTGGTCCACTTAAGTTAACTCAGACATATCAGTATATATATACAGCTGATAAATTGACCGAACTTATCGCTAGTGAGGTGGATGCTGGGCAAGCAACTGCAATGTATAAGAATGAGTATATTTATTCTGATGGAAATGTTGTTACTCAGAAAATATCAGAAGATTATTTTGGAACATTAGTTCCTAGTTATATAGTGAATTTCACTTTAGATGATAAACATAACCCTGGTCTTAACTTTGGCTTTATTAATTTTGCTGAGGACGAAATTTTCCAAGGAATGAGTGTTATGGATAGAAATAATTATACAATTATGGAAGTGACAGATGCTGATGGTAATTTGCAAGAATGGGATTCATATAATAGAACTTTTGAGTATA
>NIUZ01000109.1 GCA_002254285.1 Bacteroidetes bacterium 4572_112
AAAGGAAATGCTATACCCTTCTGGAAGATTAAAATTAACAAGTAGTTTTCGCAATTGTGCGTTTATAACATTGGCATTATAGCCTTCCAAAATATTAGAATATATTGTAATCACACGCTTCATATCCTTTCGGTTTACCGAGCCATAGGTATTGCTATATTGTATAGTTGCCACCGACGACATCGGAATCTCAAGCATCTTACCTTGATTGTTTCTGAAAGTTATATTTTGGTTCAATAGAGCGCTAATATTATCTCTATATTCTCTAGAATATCTTAATCTTATGGGATATTTATCCTCACCATCTTTAAAATCGGAAATGTCTTTTCCAAAAAGCGATGTACGAAGTGCCATAGCAATTTGCGCTGTAGAAAGGCCATAACGGCGAGCTTTCTCACGGTCAACATGTACAATAAGCTCAGGCTTTCCATTATCCAAATCACGTTTCAGTCCTTCTACTCCTGGTACGGCTATATTTTCTAAAAACGCCATTACAGAATCGGTATAATGTATAAGCTGATTATACTCCTTACCTTCAATCTCAATATTAATAGGTTTTCCGGTAGGCGGTCCCATCTTATTCTTTTCAACAGAAATTTGTATTCCAGGATATTTACCTACCAATGAATCGGATAGCTCCTGCATAATTTCTACTGATGAGCGATGTTCGCCACGTTTATCAAAATCAATAAATGTGATAGTTATAAGCGCTTTTTCTGGTGAATTGCCGAAAGTTTGTTCACGTTCGCCAACGGCACCACGTCCAACAATAGTAAGTACAGATTTTAGAATTGCCGAGTCTTTTTCAATTATTCTATTCACCTTTTTATCAATATAATCAGCAAATATATTAGTAGAATCAATGTCGGTACCTATTGGTAATTTCATTGTTACATTTAAATATCGTGGTTGGTTTTCAGGGAAGAATAATATTTTAGATCCCGAATTGCCGAAGAAAATAAATGTAGCAATTAGTAATATAAATCCACCTCCCAAAAGGTAGCGTGGCATATTGCCTTTAAGTGCCCAGTTCAATACTTTTAAATAGTAATTCTCTAACCATACAAGGAATTTTGCCTGAAAACGTTCACTCCATTTATATAGGAAAAGGTAGTTTGCAACTAAAAGTAAAGCCATAAACATGGTAAAGTTTGCCAACCACATTACATTAGCAAAGAATCCCAGAGCCCAAATTACAGCCATTGCAATAAGTATTTTTATTACTTTCTTAAGTTCAGGTTGAGTTTCATTATTACCTTTTTTTAGGATGATAACCACAAAAGTTGGTACTATTACCAAAGCAACAAATAACGATGATGTAAGTACAATTATTAGTGTAATAGGGAGAAGTCCCATAAAACTACCCATCATTCCTGGCCAAAATATTAATGGAAGAAAAGCTGCTAAAGTTGTAGCAGTAGATGCTATAATTGGCCAAGCAATTTCACCTACAGCTTGTCGTGTGGCTTCAAAGGTATCGTAGCCTCTGTCAATAAATCTATATATATTTTCCACAACCACAATAGCATTATCCACAAGCATACCCAAAGCGAGTACAAGGCCAAATAATGTCATCATATTTACCGTATAGCCCATTATGCCCAATACCACAAACGATATTAGCATTGACATGGGGATTGCAAAACCTACAAACAGTGAATTTCGTAATCCTAAGAAAAAGAATAGTACTATAATTACGAATATCATACCCATAATAATACTGTTCTCAAGGTTATTCACTTGGTTCTTTACTTGATCTGACATATCGTTGGTTATTTCGATATGCATATTCGATGGAATAAGGCCAGTACGTCTAGAGCTTTCCAAAAGCTCCTTAATATTCTCCGTAGCAGCAATAAGGTTTTCGCCACTTTTTTTCACAACAGATAAGGAAACAACATTATGTCTGTTTAATCTAGCAAAGGTAAGAGGGTCTACATAGCCATCTTTTACTTTGCCGTCTTCAATAATATCGCGTAGGTAAACTATATTTCCTTTTTCGTGCTTGATAATAATATCATTCATTTCGTCGATGCTCTTGAACTCACCATCAACACGTACCGAGCGGCGTGTGTAGTTGGAAACCAAGTCACCACCAGAAATAGATTTATTCTCAAAATTAATAGCATCCTCAATGGATTTGAAGCTAATATTATTAGCTTTCATTTTGCCTTTGTCAATATTGATATTAATCTGTCTGTCGTTAAGTCCCTTAACTTCTACCTTCGATATTTGTGGTACAGCCTCTATCTCGTCCTTTATATCATCAGATATAATGCGGAGTTCTTCCATACTGAAATCTCCCGATAGGTTAATACTTACAATAGGAAATTCGGAAGCATCAAGTTCCTTCACTATTGGGTCCATATCAAGGTCATCAGGCATTTCGCTTTTTGCTGCATCCACAGCATCCTTAACATCCTGCAAGGCCTTTTTGATATCGTAATCACTCTTAAATTCTACCACAATATCGCTATTGTCTTGCGATGAAGTAGAGGTGAATTTATTCACTCCCTTTATAGTCTTAATCTCTTTTTCAAGAGGTCGAGTTATTAAGTTTTCCATATCCACAGGAGGGTTTCCTGGGTAAATGGTTTTAATAAATATGTTTGGGATTTTTATATCGGGGAATGATTCCTTAGGCAAATTTATATATGTAAATAAGCCATAGAAAGCTAATACAATAGTAAGTAAAACTACGGTATTTCTATTCTTAATAGAGGCCGTTGTTAGACCAAAATTACGAATATTTTTATTTTTATTTTCTTCCACTGTGTAAATATTTAATTATAAATATATGTATTTCAATACTTATTATAAACGAATTAGACTACCATTTTTTACAAGATTATAAGCTTTGGTTATAACCTGATCATCTTGTTTTATACCACCTGTTACCATGGTTTTATTACCATAGCTTTTGCCTGTAGTAATATATTGTTTCTGCGCATAAAACTTTCCGTCTTTCTCTGCTACTAGGTAGATATATGTTTTGCCATGAGCATCATTCTTCACAACTATTGATGGAACAACAAAAGCCTCATTAAAATATTGATCAGCAACATTTATTTTAGCAATAATATTTGGAATAAGTTTTTTGTTCGTATTATCAATAGGTATTTGAAGCTTTATTGTTCTGTTGTTTGGATTTACAACAGTTCCTATTACGCCAATTTTAGCCTTAATATTTAAATCAGGGAAAGTAGGGAATGTAATACTAACGGGGTCATTTACATTAATATATGGCAGAAATGATTCTGAAATATTTGCTGTAATTTTCAGCTTATCAAGATTCACAATATAGAATAATGGAACATTAGGATTGCCAAATTCACCAACTTTTTGTTTTACGGTTTCAATATATCCTGAGAAAGGAGCTATAATATTAGCCTTTCTAAGTTGTGAGCGTAATGTTTTAAGTTTTTTCTCCAATGATTCTTTATTCGATTTTGCTTGCAAATACTGAATTTCGGAACCAATTTTCTGATCCCAAAGTTGTTTCTGTTTTTTGTAAACAGATTTTGCGAGCTCTAGTTGTGTTTTTACCTCATCAATGCTATTTTCTGTCATTTCGGTATCAATGGTAGCCATATTAGTACCTTTTTTTACATAATCACCTTCAATTACATTTATGCTCTTTATAAGTCCACTAAGCTCTGGGCTAATATAGGCTTGCATATCAGACTCCACATTTCCTACCACATCTATATAATGAGTAAATGGTTTTGCTAGCATTGTTTTTGTGCCCACAAGTATGCTTCCTTGATTCGATTCGCCCTCTAATGCTATTAAGTTTGAGTCTAATTGTGATATTTTGCCCTCTATTTCTACTATCTCCATTTTATAGCTAATAATTTTATCTAAAATGGCTTTCTTATCTTTAGGCTGTTCATCTGTATTGCTACAGCTATATAGCGTTATGCTTGCAAATAATATTATTATTAATTTTTTCATTATCGTCTTATTGTTTTATGTTATTTCCTAAAATTTTGTCAAGTTCTGCTTTTGAATTTAATACCTGTATTATGGCATTGAAATATGCTGATTGCGAATTAATATATTGCATATTCAACTGTGTAAGCTCAGTACTAGTAATTGTACCATTGCTAAACTTAATCATCGAACGGTGATAAATTTTTTCTGCCAATTCAGTGTTTTTCTGTTCTTTTATGTAAGTTTCGTAAAAGTTTATTAGGTTAGTTTTTGCTTGATGAATCTGAAAACCCAGTCGCTGCTCCATCATATAATCCTGATTATCCATTTTATCAACCTCAATTTTTGCTTGCTGAATCTTGGCATATCTTGACCCACTGCCCCAAATTTGCCATTTCAAACCAACACCAATTACATTCGATTGAAAATATTGCTGATTTCCATTAAAGTAATCTCCAAACTCATTAGTTTGACCGCTCACATTATGGGAATAGAAAGCATTAAGTGTTGGTAATAATGTCGATTTCTCGCGTTTCATGCTCAATTCAGTAATCTCTTTCTGGTTTTGAAGTATTTGGTAATCAATATTTTTTGTTATATCAAATTCCTGATCCATTACTGGCTTTAAGCTAGCATTATCAAAAATATACTCTAAGCTATCAGTAAGGTTTATTGAATCGGTAATATCTATTCCTATCTGAAATTTAAGAATGTTCTCAGCAACCACTTTCTGCCTTTTTACAGAAGCTAGAGTGTTGTTTACCGTTAGTAGGTTAATTTCTAATTGATCAACAGCAATTTCATCAGCTAAACCTACAGCATGAGTTGCTTGAATTTCGTCATATGATTTCTGTATATCGTCTTTGGTTTTCATCAGAATTTTTTCATTCTGATAAGCCATCAATACTCCATAATACGATTTAGTAACCAGTTCGATAACATCATTCTCCGATTTTAGAGCCGCCTTTACCGACATTTCTTTATAAGCTGCCGATGCTTGCAATGCTACAATATACTCACCACTAAATAATAGTTGCGATGCCGAAAAAGTGAATCCCGAATTATGTTGCTGTCCAAATTGAGCAGGTACATATGTGCCTGCTGGGCCACCAAATATCTCCGCAGGAAGTAATGATACCGGTACATCTACACTATTTGAGTATTTTAGCTCGGTATTTATTTGAGGTAAACCTATTGCTGTGGTTTCCCAAACTTTCTGCTTGGCAATTACCACATCCATCTCGGCATTGAGAATATTTTTATTCTCCGTTTTTGCCAATTCCACTGCTTTCTGAAGATTCAAAGTATATACCTCTTGCCCTTTGGATAATGTGGGTAGAAATAATACCGCAGTCAAAATGAAAATTATTATTCTATTCATTGTTTATTTATTTTCAGTTAATTTTTTATATTCTTCTAGTCCTTGTTGAGTTGCAATGCCGTGCAAATGATAATTAAATAGCTCATCAAGTAAGTTTAGCATTGTGATATTATATTCTTCAAAAATGTCGGTCTCTTTAAGTCCTTCAATTCTAATAATATTCAAAAGAGTAAGCTTATCTACATCAATATCTGCACGGAAATATCCTTCTGCAATTCCTTGTTTAAGGTCCTGTCTCATCTTATCAAAAATATTCCTTCGTCTATTTTTAACATACTTAACAAATTGATTTGGATAGTATTTCTTTAAATCATACTCAAAAGATGGGTTCATCTCTGTTAGTAATCTCGATATATGCTTATAGATATGTATATGCTTTTCAATCACATTAAGTTCGCTATCGGAGCAAAAATCAGACATATCTGTTTGTTCTGCAATCAAATTAATGCAACTATCGACCAAGGTATTCTTGTCTTTCACTAAATTATAAACAGTTTTTTTAGAAACTGATAATTCATGGGCAACATCGTCCATCGATACGCTTTTAATACCGTATTTCATATATAGCTTCAAGCTATTTAATACTAATTTGTCTCTTGTAAATTCCATATGTTTTATACAAATTAATTATTTACACTAATTTTAAGCTGCATAATACCTATCCCTATTTTTTAGGAATGAGTAAATAGCTTAAAATTTGGATGGCGAAAGTAAATAAAAAACCTTAGGAAACTTTAAGTATGTTTAAAGTTTCCTAAGGTATATGATATATATTAGTATATGATAGAATTTGTATATATAAATAGTTGAAAATTAGAATCCTAGCTTACTCCAAAAACTTGTCTTGATGCTGAGTTTACAATTATTCTGCTTTTTTAGTTGAAAATCTTTATAATCAAAAAAGCCTTCTTT
>NIUZ01000110.1 GCA_002254285.1 Bacteroidetes bacterium 4572_112
TAATTTGGTATGACACCTCCTTTTACTTCAACTACGCACAATACACCAATATATAATATTTGTAAGAACAAAAAAAAGCCACATCCCAAGGGATGCAGCTTTAATATAATCATAACTTATATTATTGTTGCTATTAAGCCAAACCTGTAAAGCCCATAAATGCAAGAGCTAGAATACCACCTACCAAAAGAGCAGCAGGTACACCACGCATACCTTTAGGCACTTCCATAAGCTCAATATGCTCTCTAATTCCTGAGAACAGTATCATTGCCAAACCAAAGCCAATGGAGTTACCCACAGCAAATATTACACCTTCCATTAGTGTAAAGTCTTTCTGAATAGTAAGTATTGCTACTCCTAATACAGCACAGTTTGTTGTTATAAGTGGTAAGAAAATCCCCAAAGCTTGGTATAATGGAGGCGAAATCTTTTTTAAGATAATTTCTACCATCTGCACCAATGATGCTATTACGAGAATAAATGTTATTGTTTGTAAGAATTCAAGTCCAAAAGCATTAAGAATATAATGCTGAATAAGCCATGTAACCATTGTTGCTATTACAAGAACAAACATTACTGCTCCACTCATTCCTACAGAAGTTGATACTTTGCCCGAAACTCCTAAAAATGGACATACGCCAAGAAATTGCGCCAACACAATGTTGTTTACAAAAACGGCTCCTATTATTATTAATACATATTCCATATCTATATGTTATTTAGAGTTTATTTTTTTAGTTATTGCTATTAAATATCCTAGTACAATAAATGCTCCCGGAGCAAGTACAAATACTATCATTGTGATTGGGTTTCCCTTATCATCAGTAGGGAAAATATGCAACGGAATACCAAATATAGCTCCCGAGCCTAGTATTTCACGAATTCCACCAAGTATAGTCAGTGCTAGCGAAAAACCTAATCCCATTCCAAAACCATCAATTATGGAATCGAAAACATTGTTTTTAGATGCAAAAGCCTCTGCTCTTCCCAATACAATACAGTTTACCACAATAAGTGGAATAAATAATCCCAATTGTGCGTGTAATGCTTGTAGGTAACCTTGCATTAATAAGTCAACAACTGTTACAAATGACGCAATAATTACAATAAAAGCAGGAATACGAACTTTGTCTGGAATAAAATTCTTGACCATGGAAATGGACATATTCGACATCATAAGTACAAAAGTGGTTGCCAATCCCATACCTAATCCATTAATTGCAGAGGTTGTTACTCCCAATGTTGGGCATAAACCCAGTAAAAGAACAAATACTGGATTCTCTTTTACAAGACCCTTTGTTAAATTTTGAAGTGTACTATTCATTAGTCTTTCCTCCTTTTTCTTTATATGTTTTATAAGCTCTTGCTGTTGCATCACAAAAAGCTCTAGAGCTAATGGTAGCAGCTGTAATAGCATCTACATCGCCACCATCTTTGGTAACACTTAGTTTATAAGTTTTAGGATCTTTTCCATTGAACTGATTACTCCAGTCTGATTTCTTTTTATCCATTTTATCACCCAAGCCCGGAGTTTCTTTATGCTCCAATACCGAGGTTTTAATAATCACACCCTGAGTATCAAATCCTACCATAATTTTAAAAACTCCACTAAATCCTTTTTCAGTATAAGTTTCGATGGCGGTACCCACAAGGCTGTCGTTTTTATATGCTTCGTAAAATGTAAGAGAATCTTTTCCTGTATCAGGCATCCTGCTATACACCACCAAAGTATCAAATGCTGGCACTACTTTACCAATTGCCTCTTGAAGTTTCTTTTGTTTTGCTGCTGCAATAACATCAAATGTTTGCATATAAACAAAACCTAGCACCGCTCCGGCTACTCCTACTACAACGAATAGGCGCAATACCATATTTATAAATGTTGATTCTGGTTTTTTAGACATTTTTCATCTCCTTTCCAAATCTTTTAGGTTTAAAAGCATTATTGAGGTGAGGTACAACTGCATTCATAAGAAGAATAGCAAATGAAACACCCTCAGGATAAGCTCCCCAAACACGTATTATTATTGTTAAAATACCAATTCCAGCACCAAATATAAGCTGACCCTTGCCAGTCATTGGCGAGGTAACCATATCTGTAGCCATAAAGAAAGCTCCAAGCATTACACCACCCGTTACTAGGTGAAATAATGGATTTACATAAACCTCAGGATTAATTAACCAAAATATGCCTGAAAATATAAGTATCGAAGCTAAAAAGCTAACAGGAATATGCCAAGTGATTATTTTTTTGAATATTAGAAACAAACCTCCCAAAAGAAGTAAGAAAGCCGAAACTTCACCCATCGAACCACCGTTCATACCAAGAAACATATCGGTAAATGACGGTATTTGATCCATTAAGCTAGAAACACTATCACCTTTTTTAAGACCTTCTTTAACTATTCCTAGTGGAGTAGCTCCTGAAATGGCATCCTGCATAGGAAATACTTTTTCTATAATTGGATAAGACGTCATTTGCACTGGGAAGGAAATCAATAAGAAAACACGACCTACAATTGCTGGATTGAAAGGATTTTTCCCCAAACCACCAAAAGACATTTTCGCTACACCAATTGCCATTAGCGAACCTAATACTATCATCCAAATTGGCAATGTAGAAGGAACGTTGAATGCCAATAGAATACCTGTTATTACTGCCGAACCATCACCCAATTGTGATTTCTGTTTCATAATAAATTTGGTAATCAAATACTCGAAAAGCACAGCAGAAAGTACCGCCGCTAGCGTAACCTTTATTGCTCCCATTCCGAAAAAATAGAAAGAAGCAAGCATTGCAGGAGCCATAGCTGCCACCACTAACCACATTACTTTTTCTACACTAAGACCGCCATGTATATGTGGTGATCCCGAAACTGTTAATAATTTCATATTTATATTATCTTTAACTTAAAATTACTACTTAACTGACCGTTGGCGAATCATAAAACTAACGTTAGATTTACCTAAGCGAATATTATCGAGCAATGGACGTGATGATGGACAAGTATAAACACATGAGCCACATTCTATACAATCCATAATAAGTTCTTGCTCACATTTTTCGTTCTCGCCCATACGAGCGATAATAGAAAGTAAATGTGGCTCTAAACCCATTGGACATACAGTAGTACATTTACCACAGCGAATACAGTTTTTAACTTCATGGCGCTTGCTCTCTTCATTACGAATTGCCAATACTCCAGAAGTACCTTTAGTAACAGAGGCATCGATGCTAGGAATAGACTTACCCATCATTGGACCACCATTTATCACCTTACCCGTAGCATCCATATCACAATTTGCTTCTTGCAATAGATTTGCAATAGGAATTCCTATTCTTACTCTATAATTAGAAGGATTTTGAACAGGATAACCAGTTACAGTAACAATACGCTCAAATAATGGTTTGTTCTTTTGAATAGCTTCATAAATTGCAAAAGTAGTACCTACATTATTTACAACACAGCCTACTGTTAGTGGTAATTTACCCGATTGAATTTGACGACCCAAAAGCGCATCAATCAACTGTTTTTCACCACCTTGAGGATATTGCACCTTAAGAGCTTTCACCTCAATATTAGAATCTTGCTCTGCCAATTTACTCAAATGAGCAATTGCATCAGTTTTATTATTTTCAATTCCGATGATGGTTTTCTTTGCTCCCAAAGCTTTCATCATAATGCGAATTCCAACAATAATCTCCTCCCCTTTTTCCATCATTAGCTGATGGTCAGAAGTAAGATAAGGCTCACATTCCACAGCGTTAATAATAAGGTACTCAGGATTTTTACCCTCAGGTACAATATACTTAACATGCGATGGGAAAGTAGCACCACCAAGGCCTACAATACCGCACTCCTTAATTTTTTCTGTAATTTGAAAAGCATCAAGAGTAATATCCTTAATTAAAGTATCGCTACTATCAATTCCCTCGGCCCACTCATCGCCTTCTACATTAATAATAATTGACTCCTTGCGGAATCCTGTAGAATCAATACGTGGTTCTATTTTAAATACTTTTCCTGAAACAGGAGAGTGAATTTTGGCAGCAATAAAACCTTTGGCTTCAGCTATTAGCTGACCCACCTTCACCATATCACCTCTTTTTACAATAGGTTGTGAAGGCGCTCCAAGGTTTTGATTCATTGGGATTACTACCTGCTTAGGAATTTCAATATTTTTTATTGCCATTCCTGCTGAAAGCTTATTCTCTGGAGGATGAATACCTCCTATATTAAATGTTAATAAACCCATAGCTAGTTTTTATCATTATTAGTGGATTCAACTTTAACATCAGAAGCTGTTTTTTCTGATTTCTCTTTATTATCAGCCACTTTTTCTTCAGTTTTTGATTCTTCTTTTTCCTCTTTAGGCTTATCTGCCGCTGATTTTTCTACCTTTGGTTTTGCAACTTTAGGCTTATCAGCTTTTGGTTTCCTAGGTTTGAAGTTTAGCTCATGAATAGCATCCGTAGGACAAACCTCCACACATTTGCGACATAGAGTACAAACATCATATTTAATATATGCAAGGAAGTTATCGAAATCGATAGCATCAAATTTACATGCCTTAACACAAGCCTTACAGCCAATACAAGCCACAGTACAATTAGCCTTTGCCAGTGGACCTTTTTCTTCGTTAATACAAGAAACAAAAATACGTTTCTCCTTAGGGCCTCTATCTCTTAGCTCAAGAATGTCGCGAGGACAAGCTTCAACACAAGCATTACAAGCCACACAGTTGATTTTTACAACTGGTAGGTTTGTTTCGGGGTCCATATACATGGCGTCAAAATCGCAGGCATCGACACATTCGCCGCCGCCTAAGCAACCATACTGACAACCACCAACTCCTGCCGATAGATTTGTTGTAAAACTACATGTACTATCTCCATCGTAATCAAACTTTGGAATGGAGTTTTTAATTGAGCCATTGCATCGTAATACTGCAATTTGAGGTTTTTTTTCTACAGCCTCTACACCTAATAAAGGTGCTAAGCTTTTCATCAAGTCATTTCCTCCTACTGGGCAGAAAAAACCATCCATTGTTTCGGCCTTAACCATACCTTCGGCAAATGCGCGACAACCTGCATAACCACAGCCACCACAATTTGCACCAGGCAATGCCTCGTCAACCAAATCAATTTTAGGATCCTCTATCACTTTGAACTTTTGAGCTACAAAGAATAATATTATTGCCGCTCCAACTCCAATGGAGGACATCACTAATATTGCGTTTAATACTGAACCGTCCACTATTTATAATTTAAATTTAATAATATGCCCAAAATTAGTTTTTTTATTAGGCGAGCACATTTACCCAAATAATACCATTTTCATACTTATTGATTGATTTTTCGCAAATTCAACCTAAATAAGAAACTAAAATTTTTATTCCTTTTTAAACCCAAATTATTCGCTATGTGCTTATAATTTAGGCCCTACAAAATACATGTTATTGTTACTTGGATAACAAAAATTATTATAAACTTTATTATATGATATTTGTTAATTATATTTTAATTTTTTTTGAAAAAAGTTGCGCTTATTTTATATTAAAAATCACAATTATGGCAGTATATTTTACACTGAAATATTGAAGAATAAAATTTTAAGAAAATTATTGGAAATTTTAGACCAATCATATTCTCTTATGAAGAATAAATTGATGTTTTGAGAAAATGATTATTCGTATTTTGGATATTACTTAAATCTCAAACCTCCACCAAGGCTTATGAGCATAAAGTTATTCTTAAGCTTCATGTTCTGCACCTTATAGTTATTGCTATAATAAACAAACATAAGTTTAACAAAAGCATTATCAACATTATATCCGAATACTTGCTGAAACCTAAACTGTGGCATTAATTGCGCTCCCCATCCTCTATCACTATCTACTTCATAAGTTTGAACTTGAAAACCCAAACCTACTAATGCAAAGGTTGTTGAATAAAAATCCTTATGCACAAATGTATATGCATAACCTGGTCTTACGTTAATACTTACATAACCTCCCTTGCGAAATAAAGTTGCGTCCTTATAATACTCCTGCTGCGAATATGGTATTAATGTGGAGTCATTATTAAGATTTGAGAAATTAGCCCCAACTTGTATTGCAAATCCACCAGCACTTTTGAGCTGTTTTTCAGTTTTGGATTTGCTAAATAATATCCCTGATTTTTTACAAAAAAGAAATCAAGACCCCAATTAGCAAAATGGGTTTGTGTTCCCAAATATAATGAGAAAGATTCTGTATTTCCAATATTATTAAGATAAGATGGTATTTTGAAAGAAAAACCCAATGTCAGCCATTTATACGAAGCTGAAAGAGCAAACTTCATTGGTGTATTGGGTTTATAAATGATTTTTTGCCCATCACCACCTTTATCCTCTATGGAAAAATCGTTGGTACGAAGAAAAAATGATGGATTTATGGTAAATCTATGAGAATAAGTATAAACGTAATTAGTATCAGACCAAGCAAGTTTATCAAGCTTATCTTTTACATTATCAATCTTTTGCGCATTCAACTGCCCAAAAACAATAAAAAGAAAAAATAAAAGACCTAATCGCATAACTCTAATTCAATATTAATAGTTCTCGTTAATAGTAGAAAATCCTATTAATCTATCCCAATACTCACCTTGGTCTTTATAATAAACATACATAGTATATTTATTCATTGTTTCGCTATAATTACCTTCAAACAAACCAGCATTACCTTTGGTTTCACCATTTGGCACATATACATATTGATAATTATAATATCCTTGCTTCAAAAGTAATGAGGTAGTATATTGTTGCGAAAGCCTATCATAAGCCATGCGCGATGAGTTATCAATTCGCCAATCGGTAAGCGCACCCACAAGGTAAACTCCCCCATCAATAAGTGTGCTATCAAGCTTAAGACTGAAATCTACAAAAGCATAATCTGCCTCAATATGCCCACTAAACTGAGGATCATCCCAATCGATAATAGAGAAATTACCATTCAGTTCTTCGTATTTTAAGTATCTAGTACGTGGCAAATCTGTAAGCATTTTCACTGTATAACCTGCCGAATCATAAATTATTCTATTAACATTTGCCGATTGTATTTTCAAGCTTCTAATATCCAATATTCGAAATTCGTTATTGGCATCAAAAAGAATATCGTTTGCCGTATTAAAATACAGAAATTCGTCATTCATTATTTTTGGCTGATGCTTAACAATCATATTATCTGTTCTGCCATTCTGCTGAATAACTAAGGTAAAATCCTCATAAATATTTGGCATAGGATAACCTGCAGTTACAACCTTTACATACATCTCTTGATGAGTCATACGATAATGAGGTGATTTTGCCATCATATATTCAGTT
Organism: Bacteroidetes bacterium 4572_112; assembly: GCA_002254285.1. Taxonomy (GTDB): domain Bacteria; phylum Bacteroidota; class Bacteroidia; order Bacteroidales; family UBA1556; genus UBA6267. The sequence goes on from NIUZ01000110.1 coordinate 7,365, forward strand.
TCCACGGCAACCCTATTCTCTACCACATACATACGTCGCGTAATAAGAGCTTTATCAGGATCATCATCAGAGTATATTTTCAATAAATAATTACCAGATTTTGTAAACTTCATATTTGGCGATGGCAATTGCACCTGATAATGAGTATATCGCATGGTGGTATTCAAAGATGTTGTATTTACATTAAAATACTCTTCGTTTGTACCATCCATATATTCCATTGATAGTAAATCTGCAGGAGTCCAGTCAGCATTACAAAGTATAAATGAGTAATAATAAGTATTGCTTTCAGCATTTAGGTCATCAAACTTTAATGTTAGAGTTTGGTTGGATCCCAAATCTATAAAAGGAGCACTTAAATCAAAACCTGTTTTATATAGTTTTACACTCTTAAAATTCTCGCTGTATATATAATCTTCATAACGGATGTAATCACCATCATAATAATCTTCTTCACTCTGCGCGAAAGTATTTAAGGATGTAAATATAATTAGTAGTAATAGTATTTTTCGAATCATAGTATTAAAATATTTATAGGGCAAAGATATGGTATTTTTTAAAGAATCTTATTCTAAAAATAAAATCAGATAAGTCATAGTAATTAATGCTTATTATTCCTCACCCTCCCTTTTTCAATCAAATCAACCACAGCTTTAATATCCTCATTAGGAACTACCAACGAAAGCACATAGTGTTTTATTTCCCATTGGTTCTTAGAATTTAGTTGTAATACTCCAGAGCCTCTACATTGCCCCATCCAAGTATCGAGCAATTCGTCAATTTAGTTGTATTACTCCTGAGCCTCTACACTGCCCCATCCACGTATCAAGCAATTCGTCAAAATAAACAATGTTTGAGTTTTCTATAAAATATACATTTCTATTTATCGCTTTAAAGCTCCAAGCCTTACCTTTATCAAAATATGGCTTACTAAAGCTCGCAAAATCAGCTTTTGACCATACCTCCTCAGCAGCAGTACCTACATATACTGCATCGGAATCCATGGCATTGAAATAAGCATCAAAATTTGCCTCAGCAGCAGCCATATGCCAATTGTCCATAAATATATTCACTTCTTCCTTATTTATTTGAGGAAGAGGTTCTTGTTGCTTTGTTTGGGTATTGCAGGAAAATATTAGGATAGATATTAAAGCAATAATTATGGTTTTGTTTATCATGGTTTTATATTTTATGCGAAAGGTAAAAGTACATTATTTTTCACTTTCTTAATTTACTATTAATTTAGCTCTATAGAGTATCGTATATTTATTATACATACTATTGTTTAACTCCATAGGAGTTCACTATTTGTAGCACGAAGTGCGGAAAATTTATTCAAAGTCCGTAGGACTTGCCTTGTTCGATAACGGAATTCTATATTTATTATTCGACCCCTTCAGGGTCGTTTACAATAATTTTATTATTGCTTATAAGCATTTGACCCATTCTGGGTCATTAGCAATGTATTCAATCTGTTATGTGGGTGTATCTCGGGCATCTTACCGATGATAATTGAAGCATTATATCTCTATATTATGCGAACAACTTCGGGCTGGAAGCCCGAGTTACAAACTAAGGCAATATTTGGTGTATCTCGGGCATCCTGCCCGATGATAATTGAAATATTACCTCTCTATATTATGATAATAACTTCGGGCTGGAAGCCCGTGTTACAGACTAAGCAGCAATCATGGTGTATCTCTGGCATCTTGCCATATGATAATTAAAATACTACTATACTTTTATTCTAATTAACAACTTCGAGATAGAAGCCCGTGTTACACAAAAAAAAGGCCACTCGCTAAAAGCGAGTGGCCGTATTATTAAACCTTAATTAAAGGTCTTATTTTACTTCTTCGAAGTCAACATCCTGAACCTCATCATCGCCACCTTGATTTGGTGCCTCTCCTTGAGTTCCTGCATCAGCACCTGGCTGAGCACCTGCTTCTTGAGTTGCTTTATACATCTCATCACTAGCAGCTTTCCATGCTTCGTTCAATTTTTCCATCTCACGGTCTATACCGTCAACATCTTGATTCTTATGAACCTCTTTTAGTGAAGCTAAAGCCTCTTCGATAGGTGCTTTTTTGTCATCAGACAATTTATCACCATATTCTTTAAGTTGCTTTTCTGTTTGGAAAACTAAAGCATCAGCAGAGTTAATCTTGTCTACTTTCTCTTTCTCTTTCTTATCAGCATCAGCATTTGCTTCAGCATCAGCCTTCATCTTTTGAATTTCCTCATCAGACAATCCCGAAGAAGCCTCAATACGAATCTTTTGCTCTTTTCCTGTTCCTAGGTCCTTAGCGCTTACGTTAAGAATACCGTTTGCATCAATATCGAAAGTTACTTCAATCTGAGGTACACCACGTTGTGATGGAGGAATACCATCTAGGTGGAAACGACCAATATTCTTGTTTTGGTTTGCCATTGGGCGCTCACCTTGCAATACGTGAATCTCAACAGAAGGCTGATTATCAGCAGCAGTAGAGAAAGTCTCTGACTTCTTAGTTGGGATAGTAGTATTAGCATCAATAAGCTTAGTCATAACACCACCAAGAGTCTCAATTCCCAATGAAAGTGGAGTAACATCTAAAAGAAGTACATCCTTAACATCACCTGAAAGAACACCACCTTGAATAGCAGCACCTACAGCCACAACCTCATCAGGGTTTACACCTTTAGAAGGAGCTTTGCCGAAGAATTTCTCAACAACTTCCTGAATTGCAGGAATACGAGTTGATCCACCTACTAAGATTACTTCATCAATTTCTGAAGTTTTCATTCCAGCATCCTTAAGAGCAGCTTTACAAGGAGTAATTGTACCTTGGATTAATTTATCAGCCAATTGCTCGAATTTAGCACGAGAAAGTGTACGCACTAAGTGCTTAGGCACACCATCAACAGGCATAATATATGGTAAGTTTATTTCTGTAGAAGTAGAACTTGAAAGCTCAACCTTAGCTTTTTCAGCAGCTTCTTTCAAACGCTGTAATGCCATTGGGTCTTTACGTAAATCTAAATTCTCGTCTGCTTTGAACTCTTCTGCTAACCACTCAATAATTACGTGGTCGAAATCGTCACCACCAAGATGAGTATCACCATTTGTAGATTTTACTTCAAATACACCATCACCTAATTCAAGGATTGATATATCGAAAGTACCACCACCAAGGTCAAATACTGCAATAGTTTTGTCGCTATCGCTCTTATCCAAACCATAAGCTAGCGCTGCTGCTGTTGGCTCGTTGATAATACGCTTAACATCCAAACCAGCAATAATACCAGCCTCTTTAGTAGCTTGACGTTGCGAGTCAGAGAAGTAAGCAGGAACAGTAACTACTGCCTCAGTAACCTCTTGACCAAGATAATCTTCAGCAGTTTTCTTCATTTTCTGAAGTACCATTGCCGATAACTCCTGTGGAGTATATTCGCGGTCGTCAACTTTTACTTTTGGTTGATTATTCGCTCCTTTGATAACCTTATAAGACATACGAGAAACCTCCTTGCTTACTTGGTCAAAAGTTTCACCCATGAAACGCTTGATAGATGAAATAGTTTTTTCTGGATTTGTGATTGCTTGACGCTTTGCTGGATCACCAATTTTGCGCTCACCATCTTTAATAAATCCTATGATTGATGGAGTTGTTCTTTTTCCTTCGCTATTAGGTATTACTACTGGCTCGTTACCCTCCATTACTGATACACAAGAATTTGTAGTTCCTAAATCGATTCCAATGATTTTTCCCATTGCTATATATTTTTAAATTTGTTTATAATTCTATTTAATTTTCAACTGCTCTCCCCTTTTCAATTTCTGTGCCATTGAGTTTTTTCTATTTTTTTTGAGTTTTTACTGTCTTTTTTTCCTTTTTACTTATAATATTACTGACATTTTGTAGTTTTTGGTGACAAAGGGGCAGTTCTCAGCCCTCAGTTCTCAGCCCTCAGTTCCCATATGAATAAAAGTTTTACCCTAATAATACTGGCTTTATTTGCTATAAACGCAATGATAGCACAAGACTCTAAGCCTGCTATTGGGCACGATGTATATCCTAAATGGAAAAATATCAGCAATCAGCAGATTTCTGATAATGGTCAATGGGTTACTTACCAAATAAATCCACAAAAAGGCGATGGCTATTTATACCTTTATAATACCGAAACTGGCACTACCGATTCCATTGCAAGAGCTGTGAAAGCTAATTTTTCGCCAGCATCCGACTATTTAGTTTTTCAGATAGTACCACAATACGATAGCCTTCGTAAATTGAAGCTCGCAAAAACTCCTAAAAAGAAGCTCCCTAAGGATAGCCTTGGTATTTGGTATTTCGAAAATGATTCCATTTCAAAATTTGCAAAAGTAAAGTCTTATGATATTACCGAAAGAGGCGAATCATGGATAGTATATGTTGACCAAGCTAAGAAAAAGAACCATAATGATAATGATAAAAAAGGCTGGTGGATATTCGGTAAAAAGAAATCAGCAGAAACTAAAAAGCCTATAAAGCAAGAAGGTGATAATATTATTCTATTAAATCCTAAGACTAATATCTCTTATAAATTTGATAAGGCTGATGATTGGACTTTTGATTATTATGGAACGGCATTTTTTGTGGAAACAATAACTAAACAAGACAGTACCGACAATACATTATTAATAAGGTACGAATTGGCAAATGATAAATTTGACACCATATTTAATAAAACTGGTACTGGAGGTAAATTTGGAATTAGCAGAGATGGAACACAAGCAGCTTTACTTTTTGCACAAGATACTGCTGCCAAGCACAAGGTTTTTGATTTTTATTATTGGAGCAAAAACCTAGGTTCTGCAATACTAATTGCCGACACAACAAACACTTCATTGCCTAATGGCTTTTGCCCAAGCAATAATTATTCGCCATGGTTTAGCAAAGAAGGTAGCAAACTATATTTTGGTACAGCCGCAAAACCTATTCAGGAGCCTAAGGATACATTATTGGCAAAAGAAAAGTATCATGTAGATATTTGGAACTATCAAGATAAATTACTTCAGCCTCAGCAAAAGATACAAGCTTCTCGCGAAAAACGCAGAACTTACCTTGCTCAATATAATGTAAAAGAAAAAACTATACTGCAATTTGGCGATTCTATAATACGAAGAGTAAGAACAGCCAGAAACGATAAATCACATTTCGCTTTGGGTATTGATGATATAACTTATGCCAAAGAGCAAACTTGGGACGGATGGTATTATAGCTATTACGCAATAAATGTGCATGATGGTAGTAAAATGAAATTTTTGGATCATTTTCAAGGTCAATTAGAAATTTCGCCAAATGGAAATTACGTAATCTATTTTAAAAATAAAGCTTGGTTTGCTTACGATATTGAAGCAAAAAGACATACAAACCTTACCGAATCATTGGATGTTAACTTCTTTAACGAAGAGCACGATACTCCCAATGAAGCAAGAGCGTATGGAGTAGAAGGTTGGTTTACAAATGACAAATATTTTGTAGTAAGCGACAGATACGACCTTTGGAAAATTGACCCAAGCGGAACTATTGCTCCAATAAATATAACTCAAGGATATGGAAGAGAGAACAAAATCCGTTTCAATGAAATTACTTACGATAATGAGCATGAAGCTTTGAATGAGGAAAAT
>NIUZ01000111.1 GCA_002254285.1 Bacteroidetes bacterium 4572_112
AGTGGAATATCCAAAGCAAAACATAAGCCCTTAGCAGTGGAGGTTCCAATGCGTAGTCCTGTATAAGAGCCTGGCCCTTTGCTAATTGCTATTGCAGAAAGCTGTGAGTATTCTATACTGTTTTTCTTTAGCAATTCGTCGATAAATGGCGCAAGATTAGCAGAATGCGAGTTGTCTTCAAAGCTCTCTTTGGCATCCAATAACTCTCCGTTTTTACTAAGGCTCACACCGCAAACCTTTGTCGATGTTTCTATATTAAGAATGTATGTCATTATTCGTGTTTTCTATTATTTTGCAAAAGTAAGAAAAAAGGATAGAGGACGAAGAAAAAGGATAGAGGACCCCGAAGGAAATCGGGAGGATTGAGGAGAATTATTATTAATATTTTTCGATGGTATGAATAACAAATAGGCAAGCCCTATGGGCTTTGAATGTATTTTCCGCACTACGTGCTACAAATAGGGAAGTCCTACGGACTTATTCTGATGTGTTTATGTTGAACGCCTTCATTAAAATTATGGACTAGTATTAGTCCCATTAGCCAATAACATGCCTGCCAGTAAACTCGCCACTAACCATTAATTCCCGATAGCTATCGGGATAACCATTAACAATTATAAAACCTCATCATAATCACTTACAACCCTTGGATTAAATACTATTGAAAACACATTGAAGCTACGGTATTGTTTCGATACTTCTTCGGCGTATTTTTCGGAGTGGAAAGTCTCTGATAGGTATGCAAAACCACCGGCTATTTCTACTCTGCTCAAATCGCTAAATCTTGCTTGTATAGCATCGTCTTGCTCAGGAGTTTGTGGTACTATTGCTACTTTATATACTTCCACATCGGCACCTTCGCCAAGGTATTCTTTAATAATTCCAGTAAGTTCAGACTCCATAATTGCCTCTTCATCAGATACTATACCATCGGCATTTATTAGTAAGCTAATAACGTCAATAAGGTGTGATGCTTGATCCTTTGGAGGTGAACTTTTTAAGTAATCGTATACACTATCACGTAGTTTATTATATCTATCGCTCGAAGTATCCTCATATTTATGTATTTCGTCCCAATTGATATCAATATGCCAATTGTCGGCAAACTCTTGAATGTATTTTTGTTCCAATTCGTCCAAATCATTGTCTATCATTGCTAATCGACCAAGGATAGTAAGTATTTTCTCTGCAGAAGAAGGCTGGAAAAGACTTTTTGCCAAATCTCCAGCTTCCTTACGTTCCATATTGAAAGCTTTGAGCAATAGTTTTAAGAAACTTGTCTTTTTATTTACATTTACAAATAAGCCCACACCAATAACTAAACTTATGGTACTGGCAAATATCCAAAGCAAATTGCCCGATAGCTGTGCATATCCACCTTGTCCAATATTGTTTATTCCGAAAAGTACATTAATGAAAAGACTGATAAACATTGCCGATATAGATATACTTTCTGCCACCAACTGCTCATGCTTACGTTTCCATAATTTGTTCACAATAAAGTATATCTGAAAGAAACTAAGGATAGCTGCAAGCCAACCAAGTCCATCAAGCACACGCTCTTGCATGGTATATGCTTCCTTATAAACAGGCCAATCTACATTTCCCATATCAGTAAAATCCACACTTTTCCATTTTGAGTGCGAAAAGTTATTTAATTGAATTCCACGGAGGTTATTCTTTAAATCATTATAAAGTGAATCAAGAATTTTGTCTCCAGATTTGTCAAGATTATTGATATTTACTGCAATAACCGACTTTACAGAATATGTTTTTATATCGCCATCCTGCCACGCATATGTTTTGGAGTATATAGTAGATTCAGTATAGCAGCTTTTATTCCTATCTAATATTATTGGAACCAATTTAATTCTACTGGTGACGGAATCGGGTAATTGCATCAAAAAATGGGAAGGTACACCGCCAACATAAAAGAAAGCGTCAATTTCATTATTTAACAAAGCTTTAATGCTGCTTATTACATCTATATTTACATCCTTCCATGTTGAATTACTAATATGTTTAATAAAGTTCGCAGTAAAATGTGAACCTGAATTTTTACCACCCATTCCAATGGTTTTATTATTCAAATCATCATACGAATTTATAGAAGATGTTTTTAATGTAATTAGCTGAACTTCTTCATCATACAGTGGGAGTAGGACTTTTATTCTGTCTTTAGCATCATTATGTTTTAAGCCATAATCAAAAAGTACATCATACTGTAGGAATGCCAATTGTACATTATTAGAATCGAGTAAATTTATATTCTCAATACTTCCTTTGGAGGTTAATATATTTAGTTTTACTCCTATATTATTATTTATATCCTGGGCAAATTGCTGATAGGCTTCACCCTTAATACCAGATACAACAGTTAGTTGTGCATTAATATTTGTAGAAAATATTACCAATATTAAAACTAAAAATAACTTAGTTTTTATGAACATCTGTGGTAGTTTTTGTAAATATTGATTTATAGTAAGCTTATTTATAAATGGAGCGTATAGATTTAGAATCTATGCAATATGAGAAGAAAATGTTGGTTAATTTATGTTAGTCGACACCAACATTTTCTTCTCATTTTATATGTTATACATTACTCAAAAGACTCCCTAGTCTTTCAAATTTTGCTTGATAATCGTTTTGCGAACGTTTAATAATTTCGTGAGCCTCTTCTTTTCCAAAAGTATGAGTAATTTCAACCTCTTTCTTGTTTCCAGGAAGATCTTTATACGTTAAGAAATAGTGCTTTAGTCTATTAATAACCATCTCAGGGATTTCCGATATATCATCAAAACCAGCATATAAGGCGTCATTACGAAGCACGGCTACAATCTTATCATCAGATTCGTTATCGTCAATCATTCGGAAACCGCCAATAGGTTTTGCTTTTACAAGAATATCGCCATGGCTAATTTCTTTCTCTGTAAGAATACAAATATCCAATGGATCGTGGTCGCCAGTGATACCTTCCTTACCCGATTTTTCCATACAATATTCAGCAACACTATCGTCGCTATATGTTTGAGGGATAAAACCATAAAGAGCAGGAATTACGTTTGAGTATTTCTGTGGACGGTCGATAATAAGGTATCCCGAAGCTTTATCAACTTCATATTTTACGGTGTCAGTAGGAACCATTTCCACAAAACATGTAATTACTTCAGGGCTTTCTTTTCCAATATCTACACCATGCCAAGGGTGAGATTTATATCTCAATCCCATCAATTTACCGATAGGATCCATTAGTTTATTTGTTGACATTATATTTTCCTTTATGTTCATTATTAATACTACAAATGTAGTAAAAATAATAGATTTCATTCATTCAAAAATCAAATAAGTTCGATGTTGTATATTCTAATAAATTATATAGTTTTGTAATACAAAATCATAATCATGACAAAAGTAAAACTATCCTTAGTTGTTTCGGTATATAATGAGTTTGAAGCACTTGAATTATTCTATGAAGAAGCCATTCTGCAATTGAATAAATTGGATATTTCGTATAAAATTATTTTTGTAAATGATGGTAGTACTGATGGTAGTATTGATGTGCTTAATAAAATTGCTGATAATAATTCGAAAGTATATGTGATTAATTTTTCCAGAAATTTTGGTCATGAAGCAGCAATGCTTGCTGGAATTGATAAGTCAAATTCGGAAGCCATAATCTGTATGGATAGCGATTTGCAACATCCTCCAGCTTTAATCGGCGAAATGTTATCGCATTTTGATAAGGGATCGCATATAGTGAATATGGTGCGTAATGATAGATTAGATGGTGGTTTTTTGAATAAGCTATTCTCTAAAATATTTTATGGACTAATTAATAAGATGAGCGAATTTAAGCTTGAACCCAATGCTTCGGACTTTTTTCTTATTTCAGATAGGGTAGCGGAGGTTATTAGAACAGATTATCGCGAGCGTACACGTTTCTTAAGAGGATTGATACAAATTATAGGATTTTCAAAATCCAGAATTGAGTTTGTTGCCCCTGAACGTATTGCTGGCGAGAGTAAATATTCGTTCCTGAAATTATTAATATTCTCCTTTTCGGCAATATCAGTTTTATCAAAAGCACCACTGCGCATAGGAATTTATACAGGAATGTTTTTCGCTTTTATGAGCCTTTTTGTAGGTTCTTACTCTTTTGCTATGTGGTTTATTGATAGACCTATACCAGGTTATTCTACCATAGTTATTCTTATTAGTACTATGTTTAGTATTCAGTTTTTTGTATTAGGAATACTAGGAGATTATATCGGTTATATTTTTGACGAAGTAAAACAAAGACCTCATTATATTATTGAGAACGAGTTTAATGAAAAATAATAATGCAAGCAAAATTTAAAAGAATCTTATTAGGATTTCTTACAATAATCGCTTCCTTCGCAATTTTGTATGTTTTTTATGGTGAGCTATTTGGCAAAACAGACTCTGTGCTTTTTTCCAAGGGTGGCGATGGACTGAAGAGCTATTATGCCTCGCATTATCACATCTACTACGATAAATCGTATTTGCAAACCCAATGCATGAATTATCCCTATGGCGAATTCTCTTTTTATTCTGATAGTCAGCCATTAATCACCAATTTTATAAAGTTCTTTCAGCAATATGGATATTTCCAAAATGTGAATATTATAGGTATTATTAATGCCTCAATGATATATGCACTTATAGTTGCATCCTTGATTTTATACCTTTTGTTTTTACGATTGAAATTACCTGCTGCTTATAGCTTAGTTATTGCAAATATTATTGTTTACCTAAGTCCTCAATTAGCTCGCATGGGCGGACATTATAGCCTTTCGTATGTTTTGTTTATACCGCTGTTTATATATTTATTGCTAATTTTTATTCAAAAACGCTCATATATAATCTCATTGATAATGGGGGTATTTACTTTTATAGCGCTATTTACGCATGGGTATTATTTTGCATTTTTCGCATTCTTTGCAATATTTGTCCCAATTTTTTATGCTATTCAGCAGGGAGAAAAAATAGAATGGTTTAAGCAATATCTTCCTCATGTTTTTATACAAATATTTCTACCATTTCTGATTTTCAATTTGTTTTCAATGGGAATTCCTACCGACAGAACAGCTTATCCTTGGGGATTTTTTGCCTCTAGAGCTTTCCCAGAGTCGGTTTTATTACCTATTGGCAAACCTTATTTTGGGCATATTGGAATCCCTTATCTTAAATGGGAGGGAATGGCTTTTGTTGGTTTAGTATCTGTAATTGTTTTTCTTATTTTGATAACTAAGTCTGTAAAAAACAAGAAATGGTTTGTACTTATTGATAATCCGTTTTTAAACGCAATTCTTCTTACTAGCATTATCGCATTATTATTCAGCTTTGCATATCCTTTTACCTGGTATTTAGAATGGCTTTGGAATTATATGGGCCCTCTAAGGCAATTTAGAGCTTCGGGGCGTTTTGCATGGCTTTTCTTTTATGCAATCAATATTGTGGCGTTTTATTTTATCTGGAATTGGTACTCATCTCACAAAACTAATATTGCTAAAGTTATTCTGTTTCTAGCAATACTGATGGGTTTATACGATGCCATATTGAATGCTCGACGAAGACAAGAAGGTTTGCAAAATAATATTTCTGAGATTTTTGACCCATCAAATAATCTACCTCAAGATAAATGGCTAAATGAAATTGATACATCAAAATATCAAACAATAATGCCCTTGCCATATTTTCATGTTGGCTCCGAAGTATATTGGATAGAAGGTGCTGCAGAGAGTAAGGAGGCGGCTTTTGTGGTTTCTTGGAAAACGGGCTTGCCAATCAATGCAGTGCTAATGAGTAGGACTTCCATTAGCCAAACCATGAGTAATTTGGCGCTATATTTTGAGCCTAATCGCCCATATAACGTTATTGAGAAGTATAAAAAGGATAAGGATATATTATTGATTGTGGCAAATGGACTAAAGCTTAACGATAATGAAAAGCGCTTTGTCGATTATGCCAACCTAATTGAAGAGAATGATAAGTATAAAGCTTATGATTTATCAGTGGCGAGTATTAATAAACTAAATGCTGATTATAGAAATGATATTGTGAATAGATCTGCTGATACTAACTTATATTCATTTGATGGATTTATGCAAACAGAT
>NIUZ01000112.1 GCA_002254285.1 Bacteroidetes bacterium 4572_112
TTCTTCTGTTTTATGGGCTGTTTCCTCATCTGCTATGACAACCATTTTAACATTTTCATCATCTGCGTATGAACTGATTTTATAGCCGATATAACTACAGGAGCAGCTCCTATTGATATAAGCTTTTTCGACCTTACAACCAATGGTACAGTGGATTCTTGGTTCTGGAATTTTGGTGATGGACAAACTAGTGATATTAAAAACCCTATTCATCAATATACCACAGAGGGTGTATATCATGTGTCGTTAACTGTTACAAACGAAAACGGCACTCAATCAATAGTTAAGGATAGCTATATTGATGTATTACCTAATGGTATAGAGGATATTGCCAATAATTTTGACATTGCAGTTTTTCCTAATCCTTATAAAGGAAGTACAAATATTGCCTATAACTTATTAAAAGATGAGAGGGTGAATATACAAATCTATAGTAGCCTCGGCGAATTAGTTGATATCGTTGTTGACGAAAATCAAAATCCAGGAAGTTATAAATATAAGTTTAGTGCTATTGACAAAGGTCGTAGTACTGGAGTTTACTTCTTAAGAATGACAATAGGAGATAAGGTTATAACAAAACGATTGGTACAAGTTAAGTAGTATAATTTATTTTTCAATAAAGTCTTCATTTCTTAAGAGAGATGGAGACTTTATTATTTATTTTTAGACTATTTTGGCTTCTCTTAAAATATTTAATTACATTTGTTTCTAATAATTAAATAGGTATATTACCTATAACAAATAAGAGAATCACAGTATTAATTAGTCTAATAATTTGTTTCTTTTGCATTATTAAATTAGTTTTAGCACTAATATTTAATTAGCTCAAATAATTAGATGTAACAATCGCAAATAATAAAATTACATCTTTGTAGTTATTTTTTATTAAATGCTTTATAGCAGGAATCTAAACGTATCAATTAATTAACAATTTGTTATGAAAAATCTTTACCTTCTAATAATTATCATATTATTTGTGATGATTAATTCTACAATAAAGGCAACATCAATTATTGTAGGTGGACCTATTGGTGTTAATACAACATGGAATGTTGACACTATAAATATTGTAAGTGATGTTACTGTAAACGATAATGTTTTATTATTAATAGCAGAAGGAACTTATGTTCAGTTTATGGGACATTATAGTCTTAATATTCAAGGACAATTATTGGCCCAAGGAACTCCCGAAAATAGAATTATTTTTACAGCATATAATTCAATTATTGGGTGGGCAGGAATTAGGTTTGACAATACACCTACATCAAATAATCAGTCATTTATTGAATACTGTACAATTACTTATGGAAAGGCCAATACAGGTACTGCCGAAGAAAAAATGGGTGGAGCAATATTTGTAAAAGGCACTTCAGATTTAGTTATTCGAAATAATATATTATCAAATAATTCAGCATCAAATTATGGAGGAGCAATAACCTGTCGTTATAGCGCATCTCCGACAATAGCGAACAATATTATTTGCAACAACTCTTCAAATAATTATGGAGGAGGAATATATTTGTATAATAATGCTATTCCAAAAATAGCTAATAATACAATTACTAATAACTCAGCTTCGCAAGGTGGTGGAATCTATGCTAATCAATCAAATCCATATATATATAATAATATTATAAGTGGAAATCAAGCATCTTCTAATTCTCAGTTGAATACAGGTTTAACTAGAGTAAACTATAATATTATTGAGGGAGGTTATAGTGGTGGTAACTATAATGTATTACCCATATTTGTAAATCCATCTTCAGGAGTTGGAACCTTATATGATGGAGCTGCTGCTGATTGGTCTTTGCAATCAGCTTCAAATGCAATAAATCATGGTTATCCAACGGCTAGCACTGTACAAAGTTTCTTTAATATTAGCAATTTTGATGCATACGGAAATTTTAGATTTGATAATAACAGAGTTGACATTGGTGCCGTAGAATATATTTCATCAATAGAGGCTTGTGGTCATATTACTTCAAATACAGTTTGGTCAGGTAATGTATTAGTAAATTGTGATGTTATTGTAGATAATGGAGTAACATTAACTGTACAAGAAGGTACTAAAGTATTATTTACAGGACATTACAAACTTGATATAAAAGGTCGCATAGTAGCTAAAGGTACTCATGATAATTATATATCATATACTGCATGGGATACAGAAGAAGGTTGGCAAGGAATTTCTTTAGTTTCAATTCCTACTTCAAATGATTCTACAATAATAGAATATTGTAAAATAAGCAATAAAGTATATACTAACACAGGAGAAACCCATGGTGCTATATATATTAGTGCGTCGAACAAAATTTTAATAAGAAACAGTATTATCGCAAATAATAAAGGTAAGTATGGAGGGGGACTTACTATATATAATTCATCTATTAATCTAATAGGTAACTTAATTGGGCATAATGAAGCAATATCTAATGGAGCAGGAATAAGATTTAGTAGTGATGGATCTAATATAATCAACAATACTATTGTTGCTAACAAAAACACTGGAACTAACAGTGGCTCAGGAATTTATTTTGGAGGTACTACAACTAGTACTTTAAAAAACAACATTGTATATTTAAATGCAAATACTAATTTGTCATATTCTTTAACAGATAATATTAATAGCTCAGGTAAGGATGTTACTTATTCGTGTGTACAGGGTACTTATGCAGGATCAAATAACATATCATCCGATCCAAATTTTAAAAATGCCACAACTATAATAGGACGTAGTAAATTAATCTCAAATTATAATTATGCTGTAGAAGATGGTTCTGATGTTATAGATGCAGGAACCACTGTTTCAGTGCAGCATTTGCCATCATTAGATTTGGCTGGTAAAACCAGAAACTATAGTGCCGAAATTGATATGGGTGCATATGAAGATAAATCATCATTATCAGTATGTGGTACTATATCGTCAGATGTAATATGGAATGCTAATACAATAAATATAGATTGTGATGTAACAATAGCAAATGGTGTTACAGTAACTATTGTACCTGGTACTAAGGTTAATTTTAATGGACATTATAATATAGATGTACAAGGGCGTATAGTTGCTGATGGTACAGAATCAAGTAAAATTCTTTTTACAGCAACAAATACTAACGATGGTTGGAATTCTATGTATGTTCATGGTAGTACAAGTAATGACTCTACGGTACTAAATTATTGTAAATTTGAATACAGTAAAAACACTAGCGGATCAACTTCTGAAGGTGGAGGTGCCTTAACAATAAAAAATAATAAAACTAGAGTATCTAATTGTGAGTTCGAAAATAATCAAACAAATACATACGGTGGAGCTATTCAAGTTTATTATAGTTCTCCTTTAATTCATTCTAATTATATGCATGCTAACTCTGCAAGTCAAAGAGGTGGAGCCATGTACGTATTTTACTATAAAAGTAATTCAAGTGATCCCGATTTAATTATAAGGAATAACATAATGTATAACAATTCTTCGTCAAAGGGTGGAGCAATGTATTTCTACAGTCCAAACTCAATTGTTATTAATAATAAAATCATCAATAATACTGCTAGCGCAGAAGGAGGAGGAATCTACTATTATGGAAATAGGTTTTCTAATATTAATAATAACCTAATAGCCAACAACGATGCAGGAACTATTGGTGGTGGTGTATACTTAAGTGGATGTAAATCTACGTTCTCTAATAATACCATTGCAAATAATAAAGCAAATACTGCTGGTGGAGGTATCTATTGTTATAATAATTCGGATCCTGTATTAAGAAATACTATTATATATGGTAATATGCATAATAATAGTTCTTTTACTGCAAATCAGCTATACATATCTGATAACCTTTCGGACCCTAAATTTTACAATTGTGATATTAAAGGAGGAAAAAATGGTATAGAAGGAGGAGGATCAGGTGTTGAATATTCCGGAGATTATGACAATAATATAGATATAAACCCCGATTTTGAAGACCCAACAGCAAGTTACGGATCAGGTTCTTCTGCTATTAATAAAGATTTCTCTCTTACGCAAGGTAGTCTTTGTATTAATACTGGTACTGAAGATATTTCAACAATGAATTTGCCTGACAATGATTTGGATGATAACGATAGAGTTTATAATGGACGAATTGATATCGGTGCATACGAAAACCAGGATGAAATTATTGCACAATGTAATATTAGTCAAAACACAGTTTGGGATGCTCAAGAAATAAACATAAAATGTAATATGGTGATTGATAATGGTGTTACATTAACTATTATGCCAGGGACAAAGGTGTTATTTACTGATAAATATAAAATAACAGTAAATGGAGCAATACAAGCTAAAGGAACAGCTAATAGTCCAATTTTATTTACGGCTTCAGATTTAACGAATTTCGAAAACCTATCACTTGACGAGGGTGGATGGAGAGGTATAGAATATAATTCACCTGCTGCATCAAATGATTCGTCGATATATACTTTCTGTAATTTTACATATGGTAAAGCAGTTGGAGTTGGTGATGATGAAAATGGAGGAGCATTTAATATTTCTGATTTCCAGAAAATAGCAATAAAAAACTGTAAATTCTCAAATAATGGAGCAAGAAAATATGGCGGAGCTATTTATATTGAAAATTCAAATATTGTTTTTCATAATAACTTAGTAGTTAATAATCATGCTGATAATACAGCTAGTGGAAAAGGTGGAGGTATGTATATTTTGGATTGTAGTATCGATTTCAAGAATAATACTATAGCTAATAATAGCTCCAAATATGGAGGTGGTATATATATTTATACATCAACAGCACCGAGTTTTGAAGGATCAATATTTTATGGCAATAATACAATTGGTTCTTCATCAGGGAAACAAATTCATACACTTTTATGCTCAAATATTTCATTTAAATACTGTGATATTCAAGGAGGAGAGAGTAATATATCGGGAAATAGTCATATAACAAATTATATTGGAAATTACGATATTGATCCAGATTTTGTAGACCCTACACCTCAATATGGACTTTCATATATTGGGCTAAATGCAAATTGGAAACTTAAACCGACTTCTCCAATTATTAATTCAAATTTCTCAACAAGTATTGTTAACTATGATTTAGCAGATGAACCTCGTAAAGTAGCTGACACTCTTGATATTGGTGCTTATGAGGTACAAATGTCGACTCGTTTTATTACAGAACAGCCCATTACAACATTTGTATGTATTGGAACAATAGCAACTCTTTCTACAAAATCGAGTTTAACCGCTAACTATCAATGGCAAAAGAATGGAGCTTCTATTGCGGGTGCTACATATAGAAAATATATAATTCCAAGCATTGCTGATTCTGATACTGCTTTTTATAACTGTATAGTAAGTAGTGACTACGGTGGAGTTAGTACGGATACAGTTTGGCTTGGAACAAAAGTAGGTCCTACAGTAACATCACAACCAACAGCTACTGATGCTTGTATAGCAAGTTCTGCAACTTTTACTGCTAGTATTAATGGTACACAACCAATATACTATCAATGGTATAATACCAATGGTGCTTTAAGTGGGGGTTCAAATAATACATTTACTATTAATTCTACTACTGCTAATGATGCTTCTACTTATAGATTGCAAGCAACTAATGAATGTGGATTAGTATTAACAAATGGTGCATTATTATCAATTAAAACACCACCTACTGTTACACCAATAAATGCTACTGCTGATGTTTGTGAAAATGGAGCTGTATCTTTTACTACAACGGCAAGTGGTGCACCTACTATAAGTTATCAGTGGTATAAAGATGGTGTTGCAATAGTTTCAAACGCTAATGCAATAAGCTACTCCATATCAAACGCATCTACTTCTAATGCAGGTAATTATTATTGTGAAGCTACAAATATATGTGGTACAGATCAAACTAATCAATCGGTACTTACTGTTGATGAAAAACCACTAATATCTTCACAGTCGTCGTCACTTACAGTATGTGAAGGCCAAAGTGTATCAATTTATGTAACAACTACAGGTACAGGTCCAATATCATATCAATGGTATAAGGGATCAAATGCAATTGTTGGTGCTACTAATAATACTTATACAATTAGTTCGGTTTCCTTAACTGATGATGATACCTATTACTGCAAAG
>NIUZ01000113.1 GCA_002254285.1 Bacteroidetes bacterium 4572_112
GGTATCTACCCTATTGCGCTGCTTACGATATCGGTAATCCATAAGGCATAATTCACCCTCGAATGAACCTATTATTAACTCTCCAATTGCTGTTTTATAATATTGAATATTAATTTCCTTCATATCTACTTTCTTTTAAAACAGATTGTATCATGGTCATCAACCATTCCCACCGACTGCATAAAAGCATACATAATGGTAGAGCCAACAAAATTCATCCCTCTTTTTTTTAGATCTTTAGAAATAGTATCAGAAATAGAAGTTGTAGCCGGCATTTCGGCAATACTATCATAATTATTTACTATAACTTTATTATCCACAAAAGCCCATATATATTTATCAAAACTACCAAACTCCTGCTGAATTTCAAGAAAAATCTTTGCATTGCGGATAGCTGAATTAATTTTAAGCTTATTTCTTATTATTCCTGCATTGGCTAGCAACTCAGCTACTTTATCTTCACTATATTTTGCAACAATATTAGGATCAAAGCCATCAAAAGCCTTTCGGTAATTCTCTCTTTTGTTTAATACAGTTTCCCACGAAAGACCTGCCTGAGCACCTTCGAGAATAAGCATCTCAAATAGTTCATTATCATCATGCTTGGCTATGCCCCACTCATTATCGTGGTAGACAATATATAATTCGTTTTTGGGATTTGCCCAGCTGCATCGCGAAATCATATTATGTGTTTTTATCAAAATTATTATGTGAGTAAAAATAAAGAAATTTGACAGATAAATTTTATCCTATAAATCATAATAAAGCATTATCTTTATCCTGATAATTAAAACATTAAATAATGCATAATACTACTCCCAAACAAAAGATATTAAAAAACGTAAAAAGCCTTTTATTAATTACAATTGGGGTAATGTCTGCGTCATTTGGTTTGGAATCTTTTTTAATTCCTAATAACTTTATCGATGGTGGAGTTACAGGTATTTCCATGCTTATGGTACATATTACCGGCTGGCCACTTTATTTCTGGATTATTTTGATAAACCTACCTTTTGTAATATGGGGAGGAATAAAAATAAATATTCGATTTGCTGTACTTAGTATAATCGCAATAGGTATGTTAGCATTTAGTATTGCATATTTTCATTTTCCAATAATAACTACCGACACCTTATTAATAGCAATATTTGGAGGTTTTTTCTTGGGCATGGGAATTGGCTTTGCCGTTAGAGGTAGCTCCGTAATTGATGGCACCGAAGTATTAGCTCTATCAATAAGCAAACGCTCATTTCTATCAATAGGCGATACTATATTAATACTTAACGTAATGATATTTTCCGTGGCAGGCTACCTTTTGGGAGTTGAAACAGCCTTATATTCACTACTCACCTATTTTGTAGCATCAAAAACTGTAGATTTTGTAATCCATGGCATAGAGGAGTATTATGGACTAACAATTATAACCAATAATACTACTGAAGTAAAAGAAATACTAACCGAGGAACTAAACAAAAGCATAACACTATACAGTGCTCGCGGGGGAAGATCCGCTGCTGAAGATGATAACTACGAAGTAATATATGTAATTGTAACTCGCCTAGAGGTAAATAGAGTAATCCGCAAAGTGCTTGAAGTGGACGAAAAAGCATTTATTGCTGAGCATATCCTGGGAGAAGTGCATGGCGGAGTGGTTAAGAAAAAGCCTTTGCATTAGGAGTTGACTGTTTTGGGTTTAATTGCCTGCCTGCCGGCAAGGCTGGTTTATTTGGTGTTTGGTAAAATAAATTGAACAAAAACTTGCATAACAACACAATAAGTACTAACTTTGTAATTACAAAATGTAAATATTTAGATATGGAAATTGCAATAGTTCAAATCGGAAATTCTAAGGGTTTAAGAATCCCAAAAACTTTATTAGAGAAGTATAATATCAAAGATAAGGTTGAACTAATTCTTGAAAAGGGATATTTGATATTAAAGCCTATTAGTATTCCTAGAAAAGGATGGGATGATGCTTTTATGAAAATGAATAAGGAAAATGACGATAAGTTATTAGTAGATGATATTTTTGACGACGAAAGCTTTGAAGAATGGAACTAGCTCAATATCAAGTAATATTAGTCAATTTAGACCCCACTCAAGGTAGCGAAATTAAAAAAACAAGACCTTGCGTAATTATTTCGCCTGACGAAATAAATAGGCATTTACAAACAATCATTATTGCTCCTATGACAACTAGTTCTAAAAACTACCCCACTAGAATAAAAGTAAAACATAATAACACTATAGGTTGGGTTGTTATTGACCAAATAAGAACTATCGATAAACAGCAAGTAGTTAAAGTTTTAGGAGAGCTAAATAACTCTGAAGTAAAGAAAATAAAACAAATACTAAGAGAAACATTGATTGATTGATTGATTGATTGATTGATTGATTGATGAATTATTGCTAATGAAACACTTAAGGAATAACAGAATTAACCATACTAACATTTTAACAATTTAGCATTTCAACTTTCTAAACAATCAACCCCCTTCAACAATTTAGCATTTTAGCATTTTAGCAATTCAATAATTCACTTCCTACATTTCAACAATCAACTAGTTAAAAACCTTTATTATTTCCACCTTCCAGCCCTTTTTTATCCTTATTTTTGTAATTCATTAAAACCGAAATAACGTGAAAAAGCATATTCCGAATATAATAACTCTAATGAATTTAACAAGTGGCGTAAGTGGCATAGTAGCAGCCATGAACGGTCATTGGGAACTGGCATTTTGGCTAATGATAGCTGGTGCTATTTTTGATTTTTTTGATGGAATGGTAGCTCGACTATTGAAAGTTAGTGGACCATTGGGTGCAGAGTTAGATTCCCTATCAGATATGGTTAGTTTCGGAATATTACCTTCTATTATTATGTATAATATGCTACTTGCAAGCCCTACTCCTATTGTAGATTACGAATTTATGGATGTTAGAGTATTTCCTATGATAGCTTTTGTAATTGCAGCAATGAGTGGCTTACGATTGGCCAAATTCAATATTGATGACAGACAAACTACTAGTTTTATTGGCTTACCAACTCCTGCCAACGCTCTTTTGATTGGCGCACTTTCGCTTGCTACATATAGCATCTGCGATTGTCAGCCATTTCATCAGTTTATATCTAATGCATATTTTCTAGCAGGTTTATCTATAGTGTTATCATATCTTTTGGTTGCTGAGCTACCACTTTTCGCACTCAAATTTAAAAGTCTAAAATGGGCTGATAATAAAATTAGATACATATTTATTATTTCCAGCATTTTGCTTCTTATAGTGTTTTATCAGTGGATGTATATGGCAATTCTGATTATAATTCCACTTTATGTATTAATGTCGGTGGCAAATAATATTATGGCTAAAAAATAGAACTTTCA
The DNA here is from genome assembly GCA_002254285.1 of Bacteroidetes bacterium 4572_112. Classification (GTDB taxonomy): domain Bacteria; phylum Bacteroidota; class Bacteroidia; order Bacteroidales; family UBA1556; genus UBA6267. The sequence goes on from NIUZ01000113.1 coordinate 3,381, forward strand.
TTTTCAAAAATAGGTAATAAAATATTATACTATCGTTATAGTATATACATGCACACACATAATATGACAATTAAGTCCCTCACATATTTTTTGATCTTTATAATATCTTTTCTGTCGCTAAATGCATACTCACAGTCAATGATAGTATACGATGAGGATAGAAATATAGATATAGAATTTAAGTATAATACCTACGAGTCGGATAATAGCTTACCTAATTTATTCATTAACGAATTATCTACTTCGCAATCAAGAATGCGCTCTTTTTTTAAGTATAGCATTAGTGCAAAAGTCAAAAACCAACTCATAAAGGAAGGTAATACCTATAATCTTAAAATCCGCATTGATAGCATTTCTGTTGATGGCAATTTCGACTTCCGGGGCTTTAATTTTCAGAAAGCAGTACTACCTGCACAGCTTTACTATTCGTATAATATATACGAAAACAATAGCAAGACTTTACAAGAGAGAAAGATTTACTTAAACATTTTTTATTCAGAGCCTTATATTATAGATAGTAGCTTTACTGATATTAGTGATACTAAATCTTTTACTATTACCAACGAAAAACTTAATTATGTTTATAATAAAGAACAGAAAGATGTTTTTAATAAATCCATAGAATATATTAAGCAGTATTATAATGATGGTAAAAGCATTGAAGAAATTAATAATAATATTGTTAAATTGAATCCCGACAATATTGATAAAATAATTCTTGAGAGTATTGATATTAAATATATTAGTAAGAAATTTAATAAAATTAAACTCCCTATTTATCAAGAACAATTATCGTTACAAGAAACTGACCCTGCTGGAATTTATAAAAACTATACTACTACAAAATTCAGAATTGATTCACTTTACAAGCTTTATATCACACGTTTCAAGGTGCTAGATTCTTTATACTATGCCAAAGGAATGCAGTATAAAAATGACAGCAATACCATAAAATCCATTGAGTATTTTGACAAATCAATAGATTTTAGTCCTGAATACCTGCCAAGTTTATATGAGCTGGCATATTACGAATATAATAATGAAGAGTATTTTAATTCTGAATCATACCTAAATAGAATATTGCTTATAACAAGTAAGTATAATGATGCAAATGTATTAGCATTAAGAAATTATAATGCAATGTTGCAGCAAGGAATTGAGCTCAATAGGCAAGAACGATATACCGAAGGTCTTAGACTGCTCGAACATGCAAAGAAGTTTTGCACTACAAATATGCATGTGATGCAATGCGATAGTATTCAAGATATATCCATAGAGCAAGCACAGGCAGGTATTTATAAATCATACATAAGTATTGCTGGTGCTTCTATGCGCAGAGGTCGGTTTGATATGACGGAATCCTATTTAGAATCAGCAACAAAATATCAGCAGAAATTCTCTCATGCAATAAAATCTAATTCTGAAGCAGAAAGAGTATATACATTGCTTATTACTCAGTATTTGCGACTAAGTATTGAGGCAGCAAATAACTATAATAATAGGCAAGCAAATAATTACATCAATCATGCTGATAGCCTTGCCAACGCCCACTCATTGGATGAAGCACTAAGTTTTGTGGAGCAAACCAAAATCCAGATTAAGGATAAAGATTATAACAAATCTGTAGCCACTGCTGAAAACATAAAAAATATTGAGCTTATAGAAAAAAATCAATATTCCAATGTACAAATTGAGGAAATTAGCCCTGTGCAAATTGCAAAAAACTCTTATGAATTATACATTCGTAAAGGTGACGAATATGATAAACACGAGTTATATTCCAAAGCCTATGCGCAATATAAAGAAGCTGAAAATATTGCAAATGACTATGATTTAAAAGAAGATAAGGACTTGGATTATAAAATCCATAAAAATGCAAGGTTTGCTATTATTGAAAATCTTAATACTGCTAGCTTACACGCATGGGCAAGTAGGTTCAAATCTGCTGACAATATTCTGAATAATACATTGGTAGAGATAAAGGAAAATAAGCTTGAAGAAGATACTTTTATAATTCGAAAAATAAAGCATCTTAGAATAGAGATACTTAAGAAAGCTGACTCTAAGCAAAGCATTGTTTTCAATAATAAAATGCAAAAAGCTCGCAAAAGTATTGATTTCAATGATTTTATTAATATGAAATTATACTGCGATTCGGCAATTACTATTGGCGAAAATAGCTATCAAATCCCTTTGAATATAGGCTACCCTAGGACTTTATTACTAAAGTATAGTAAAGAGATTGAGTATCAGATATTAGTAGAATCCATTAAGCAGCAGCTTGATTCAAATAATTATAAGACTGCAATTGAGGATTATAATATTAGTATTACAGAATACAAATCTTTAAACAACAGTATTGATAAATTCACTTTAAAGGATTTCGCCAAATATGCAAACAATAGCATAGTCTTCGATTATACAATAACTACAGCTATTGACAGCAATAAAACCGAATTGGCTTTTGATATCTGGAAACTAGCCATTGAAACAGGATCAATTATTGATGATAAAACTGCAGAGTTATGTATGTTATCATTAGCTGATATTGATCATAATAATTACCCAAACTCGAATAGTAAGGCTTTATATAATAACCGATTTGGAAAAACAAAAGCCTTCAAAAAATATAAAAAATATTATTATAAAGGATTAAAAAAATAAGCATGTTAACTTACAAAACATTATATATCATAGTTTTAGTTTCAAAAGTTGTGGCCTCGGCTGATGGTTATGTGTCTAGGATAAAGGTTTCGCCTTGGGGATACGGAAATGCACTATATATTACTCACCCAAACGGATACACTAGCGTATATGCACATTTGCAGAAATATAATGATACCATTGCCAAGCTTGTGAAGCAAACGCAATACAAACAAAAAAGATTTGATGTGGAGATTTTTCCTGAGAAAGGGAGTATAAAAGTAAAACAAGGACAACTTATTGCTCATAGTGGCAATAGTGGTAGCTCTGGTGGACCACATGTACATTTCGAAATACGTAATGGAGCTCAACAACCCATCAATCCTTTAATTCTAGGGATAAAGGTTGCTGACAATCAATATCCAAGAATGCGAAAGTTCAGAATTTACTATTATGATGAGTTTAATAATTCTGATTTTCAAGAAATTAGCCTTAAGCAAAACCGATCTAAAGTATATAAAGCGAACTCTGACACAATAAATATTCCTACAAACAACTTTTACCCTGCAGTGGAAGGTTTCGATAGATTTAATGGCGCAAATAATAAGAATGGTTATTATAAGCTAGAGTTTTATTTGGATAATAAATTACACTCTCGATTTACAGCCGATAAGCTTGATTTCAGAGAGAAGCGATATATTAACTCCTATATCGACTATAATACTTTTAAGGATATAAAACAGCGATTTCAACGCTCGTATAAGGAGCCTAATACACACCTTAGAAACATTTCTTCTGTTGTAAATAATGGAGTAATGAGCCTTAGCGACGATAGTATACATAAGCTAAAGATTATTGCTTACGACTTTGCTGGACAGAAATCTACCTTGGAAGTAGCAATTAGATTGAAAGGAAGATATAAACACAAACATATTGCAAACACTACCCTATTCGAATGGAATCATGCAAACTCATATAAGAATAGCAACTTTGAATTTTCGATTCCTAAGAATGCGCTTTATAGCTCACAGCAGTTTTGGGCAAGCACTTCTGATAATAAAATCACTACCTATAGTCAAGTATGCAATATTTACGATATTGGTGTTCCACTACATAAATATTGCCAGCTGAAAATTAAGCTACAGAATGCAGATCAGATAAAAGACAAAAGCAAACTCTGTATAATAAGTTTGAATTCTAAAAATGAGAAAATATACGAAGGCGGAAAATATGCTGATGGATATGTTTCAACTAAAACTCGAAGCTTTGGCTCTTACCTAATTGATATGGATACTATTGCTCCTATTATTAAAGCTAATAATGTATTCCAAAATAAGAATATTACCAAGCAAGACAAACTAAGCTTCAAGGTAACTGATGACTTATCGGGAATAAAGAAATATATAGCTACTTTGGATGGAAAATGGATTCTTTTGCAATTCGATCCCAAGAGAAATCACCTATATTATGTTATTGATGAGCATTTTGAAGCCGGAAAACATAAGTTTGAAATTATTGTTATTGACTCCAAAGGAAATAGCAATGTAAAAAGTTATGATTTGATTAGGAATTAGGTCCCGATAGCTATCGGGATAGGATTAGGAATTAATAATTAGTCCCTCAAGGAACACATTAAGTTTTTGGGCAAGTACTTTATTCGAATAATGGCGTTTGGCATTTTCGCGGGCATTGAAGCAAATTTTATTATAAAAGTCCTGCTTCCATATAAGCTTACGAATACTTTCAATAAACTCATCAGCAGTATTTGCTATCAATATATTCTTTCCATCTTCATGGATAATACCTTCCACTCCTATGCTAGTAGAAACAATCGCTTTTTTGAGCATCATTCCTTCAATAATTTTTACGCGCATACCACTACCCGAAAATAATGGCACAGGCATTATGGCCTTTGATTTAATAAATGCCGCAGCATCATCTACCTCTCCCACAACCTCTACTCCATCAGTATGCAAATCCAACAGCCACTGAGATGGGCGTCTGCCTGCAATATAAAATTTTAGCTTAGGAAATTCAGTATGTAAACTTGGCCATACATTATCCAAAATCCACTTTACAGCTTCTTGATTAGGCATCCAGTCCAAAGCTCCCAAATGAAATAATGAAGGATACTCTGTTATTGCACCCTCAGTTGATAAGTCCTTAGTAACATCCACACCTGTTGGCACAAATTCTATGGGCTTTTTCACTCCAAGAGCTTTAATTAAGCTAGCATCATTATTAGTTACAGTATATATAGCATCTACATCCATAAAAGACTGTATCTCTTCTCGTTTCAGCCTTTTGGCAAGAATATTAAGATATATTCTCTTAAAAAACTTCTTCTCTATATGAGCCAATCGCTGCCATATCATAAACTCCACATTAGGAGCTCTTAGCACTAATTTAGCTTTCGAATATTTTCTAATGGTAGGAATATAATCTTTAAGAAAAATGCTCTCTATCTGTATTATATCAAATTTATTATTCTCAAGTATTTCTATTAATTTTTCATCGAGTTGCTTATTATAAAAGCGCTCTATATTATACGATTTTTTTGAAAAAACAAGATTAGCAAAAGCAGCAAACCCCTTTACTCTAAGGTCTACTTTTACTGCCTGAAAATTAGTGTTTTTTAAATACTCTTGAGGTAATTTCTCTGCATCCACAAAATGCTTTTCAGAATTTACACTTAGAATGTGCAAATCGAATCCGCTATCAATAAAACCTTGGCTAACATTATGCATACCAATAGCTCCGCCATCCTTTGGTGGATACGGTGGTTTATTACAAAATTGAAGGATTTTCATGCTATCGCTATTAGGCATTTTCTTTCTTCTTCAATAATTTACTGAAAATATTTAATTTACTAAAGATTCTATGCCAAGCCTCAGAATCGAATAAAGGGGCATCGATGGTTGCTTTCCAAGTAAAAAATGCTCCCATAGGTAAGTATATTATACTCGCCAGCCACATTCCTTCCCATGGTTCCATAACCAATGATTTTACTGACTTTTCGCCAATAATAGTAAATACATGATAGGTTACAAACATAAGTATAGAAACAACTAATGGCATTCCAAGTCCCCCTTTACGAATAATTGAACCAAGTGGTGCGCCAATAAAGAACAGTAATATACATGCCACCGAAAGGGTGAATTTTCTATGCCACTCTACCTTATATTTAGAAATAAATTTCTCTTTAGCAATAACTCTATCTTTCGAAAATTTAGATTGATATGCTGCATTTCGTGCTTGAGATAGCGCTCCAACAACAATTCGTAATTGTCGTGTGCTATCAAAACTAGAAATCATATCACTATTTAAGCTAACTAATTCTAATTTACTATCCTGTTTTTTAGACTTAGCTTTATTTGTTTTTTTACCTTTATTTTTTGTCTTATTTGATGAAGAATTAACTACAGCCAAAGCTTTCAAGCTATCTTCATATTTTTTATCACCAGATTTTTTAAGAATAGAATCAGGCACTTCATTCATATTATAATACCTATAATAATATGCATAATCACGCATTGATGAAGTACTAAACTCATCGAGAGTACTATCCAAATCCATGGATAAAGAATCGTCATAAAAAGCTAATTGATATACATTTAGCATTTGATAACCTTTCTTTCGAAGGCTTTTATCCGTTTTCTTAAATGAGAAGGCTGAAAGGTCTATTCGTTGTATCTCTTTCTTAAATTTTGTAATTTGAATTGGCTCGTACTTATCTCCTTTTTGATCAAGGTTCTCATTATAATTTATTCCATCAAAAAGAGTCAACACAAGATGCATTTTGTCATCAGTCATTTCCATCAAACCACTTTTGGCTTGAGTTACGTTGGTATTACCATCATCACTTCTATGGTCATAAATTACAACATCCTGAATGGTTTTGCCATCAGGTAGTTTTTTACCAACTTTTATAACAAAATCACCAATATCAGAATTGAAAATCCCCTCAGAAATAGTAACAGCAGGTTTCTTATTTCTAACATCACTTAGTAAAGTCTGAAATTCGAGATTTGCTTTGGGCAGAATAAAGTTTGAAAAATAGAAAGCTCCAATACTCACAAATACAATAAATACCACCAATGGTCGCATTAATTTTTGAATGGAAATTCCTGCCGATTTTATGGCAACAAGTTCATAATTCTCTCCAAGATTACCAAAAGTCATTAATGACGATAGCAAAACTGCAAGCGGCAATGCCATAGGTACAAAGGTAGCAGAAGCATAAAACATTAGTTCTGCAATTGTGTACCATTCAAATCCCTTACCCACAAAATCGTCGACATATTTCCATAAAAACTGCATTAATAGCACAAATATGGATATAAAAAATGTGAGAACCAATGGTCCTATATATGATTTAAGGGTAAATATACTTAGCTTTTTCAATTTCAAACGCTTTAAAAATAATTGTTGCAAATATAATTCACAAATAGTGATTTTCTACAATTTATTTCTAACGTATTTTTATGCAAAATATTCTACTAAATTAAATAAGTAATTATCTCGATAGCTATCGGGAGTATAGAGTGAAAGCTGAAGTAATTGTTAATGCTTAATTATTAATGGTTAATTGCGAATCACTCCTTTTTTCTCCCGATTCCTATCGGGGGCCTCTATCCTAGTCCTCTATCCTAGTTCATTTTCCTTGCCCTCTATCCTTATTTTTTTCGTTTTTAAAAATATAAAACGAAAAAAAATAACGTACATTTTAATATATAAAGCAAAAAAATGTTTTACATAAATAAATTGCAAAACATTTTTTGATATATCAATTCCTTATATTTTTTTTTCGTTTTTAAAAATATAAAACGAAAAAAAATAACGTACATTTACCTTTATGAAACGCAAAATATATTTTGTTGAAAAGGTACAAAACATATTTTGATACGTTGAATTCCCTCATATTTTTTTCGTTTTTTATGAAAATAAAAACGAAAAAAATAACGTACATTTACCTTTATGAAACGCAAAATATATTTTGTTGAAAAGGTACAAAATATATTTTGATACGTTGAATTCCCTCATATTTTTTTCGTTTTTTATGAAAATAAAAACGAAAAAAATAACGTACATTTACCTTTATGAAACGCTACTATTGGTGCTGGAGAAGCAGGAGTAGTTTTTAACACATTCGGAAAAGGTATTGATGTGGAGCAATCAGCTCTTAATGAAGGGTTTCACTTTATTGCACCTTGGAACAAAGTTTACGTTTATAATGTAAGACAAAAGGAAAAAGCTGAAGAGATGAAAATGCTTTCTTCTAATGGTCTTGAAATTAGAATTGACGTATCAGCATGGTATAAGCCAGTATTTAGTGAGCTACCAAAATTGCATAAAATTATTGGTAAAAGCTACGAATCTCAGATTGTAGTTCCATCAATGCGTGCAGCAGCTCGTAGCGTTATCGGTAGATATACTCCAGAGGAGATATACTCTACTAAAAAAGATGCTATTGAGAACGAGATTTATGACGAAACAAAGAAAATTCTTGATGATAAATATATCTTCCTTGACAGAATGCTAATTCGTTCTATCATTCTTCCAAAAGATTTGATGGACGCTATTGTAAGCAAACTTAAGCAAGAGCAACTATCTCAAGAATATGAGTATAAATTATCTCGCGCAAAACAAGAAGCAGAGCGTCAGCGTATTGCTGCTGAAGGAGAGGCTGCTGCCAATAAGATTATTAATAGCAGTTTGACCGACGGACTTCTTAAGATGCGTGGTATTGAAGCTACTATTAAGCTTTCTGAATCACCAAATTCTAAAACAGTAATTATTGGAAGTGGAAAAGGTGGCCTGCCATTGATCCTTAACAACTAATATCAAAATACATAAAACAATAGCCTCAATGAATAAATTTCGTTGAGGCTATTTTTGTAAATCCCAAAATCAAAGATGAATAAACGCATACTTAAACTCGCTATTCCAAACGTAATAAGCAATATCACTATCCCACTATTGGGAATGGTAGATACTGCACTTATGGGGCATTTGGATAGCCTTATTTATGTGGGAGCAATTGCTCTAGGCAGTATGATTTTTAATTTCATATATTGGGGAGTGGGATTCCTAAGAATGGGTACAGTGGGTTTTACTGGTCAAGCTTTTGGCGAAAGAAATAATAAAGAAATCTTCCTAATTTTAGCAAGAGCTTTAAGCATTGCATTAATTGCTACAGTTGGGATTTTGGCACTACATAATTACATTATAGATTGGGCGTTGCTTCTAACAAACTCATCAGCAGAAATAGAAACCCAGGCAAAAATATATTTTAATGTTAGAATATGGGCACTACCTGCTACACTAACAATACTTACCCTTAGCGGATGGTTTATTGGAATGCAAAATACTGTATATCCAATGATTATATCAATATTCTCAAACATTATTAATATCTCACTTTCATTCTTCTTTATCTTTTATATGGATATGAAGACCGAGGGTGTAGCTTTGGGAACTGTAATCGCGCAGTATATAGCTTTGGGCTTAGCAATAGTTTTATTTCTAAAAAAATATCGTGGATACATTATTCCTATAAATATTGCCTCAATTTTCAATGCCAAGCTGAAGCAATTTATGCACGTAAATAAGGATATTTTTATTCGCACTTTAGGGATAATATTTGTGATGTCATTTTTCACAATTCATTCAGCAAATATAAGTGATACTACCCTGGCTGTAAATACTATCCTATTTCAATTTTTTATCTTTTTTTCCTATATGCTTGATGGATTTGCCAATGCTGCCGAGGCATTAAGTGCTGAAGCCATTGGTGCAAAAAGTATAAAATTGCTCAAAAAGGTCATAAAAAACAATATGGCATTTGGCTTTGGTTTCAGTCTTATTTTTACACTAATTTACGCATTTGCAGGAAAATATATTATAATGCTACTTACCGATAATGCTGAAATAATTTCAACAGCCACTCCTCTACTCTATTGGGTAATTGTAATTCCTATAATTTCTTTTGCAGCATTTATTTTGGATGGAGTTTATATCGGAGCTACAGCATCAAAAGCAATGCGCAATACTATGATTATAGCCGCTTTTGGCATATTCTTACCTATAGCTCTATGGGGTTATGGTGATGCAACATTCCGTTTGTGGGCAGCATTTTTAGCATTTCTATTGGCTAGAGGTATACTATTGTACTTCACTCTTGAGAAATCTATTTATTCGAAAATTAATTAATTCATTAATTAGTAAATGTGGAAATTAGAAAATGTAAAAAAAATGCAAGGTGTTGTAAGGAATGGCAAATTATTGTAAGAAGTTGTAAAGTTTTGTAAAGTACTGAATACCTACAACTAATTACGGATTACAAAAAAAACATAAGCCAATAATACAATAACAGCCTCGCCAAAATATTCCAAGCAATGATAGCTAGCAGGCAATTAATCATTAACAATTAATAACTAAACATTAAATTAATTACTCTTAGAAACAATATGTCTATTGGTATTAACTTTAGAAATATGCTTTTCCTTTTCTTCTTCCTTTTCAATAATATCATCAATTTTCTTC
>NIUZ01000114.1 GCA_002254285.1 Bacteroidetes bacterium 4572_112
ATAAGCTAACTCTATTTCGCCCTCTCAAAGCTTCCTGATTATACAGTCTGTCGATATGCTTACCATAAACATCTACCACTTCGATAATAATAACAGTTTTTTCTTTTAAGTTAAACTCCACAACAGCTATATTATCTGAAACAGGGTTGGGATATACTGCCGATGATATATCCTCCCCTTCTGCAACATCTACCTCATCAGTAAGTTGCGAGTTTAAAGCTGCAATCCAAGTACCATATACTTTTTTGGAGTACCACTGTCTACCAAAGGTTGCTGCCACCCACACTTGACCTGCTTTATTATACATTGGCTGACTTGCCGAATAATCGCCCCAACGCTGATTTCCGTTTAATACTTGAATACTTGCCGTTCCTGATTTAATATTTATTGGCATACTATAACCATCATCACTTCCTTTATATATAAATGCCGCCATTCCAGGAAAGGTTTTATAGGATGTATAATTATAGCTAATTATGGACTGCTGACTCTCGGGAGTAACACCACAAAAAGATAAATTTGGATAGCCATACTCTAGCAGAGAATCCGAAAATATATTTAAATGCACATAAATATTAGGCATATTAAGATCCATTATACCATGATAAAAAGAAGAATGACCAGTAAGATAATCAACAGAATTACCAACAAACTGTATTTTATTGTCATGAAAAAAGGCCCCCAAAACTCGTGAATCATTAGTGGCCAACGAATCCGTTAAATTTGGTTGTAAAGCATTTGGTGGCATTCCGTAACTATAATCCGAAATAATAGGCTTTACAGATAAGTCCAAATCTCCTTCCGACAAATATTTATCTATTTTCATTAAAAAGAAGGTGTCATTATGGATATCAAAATTTCGTTCTGAAAGAAAATACATCTCTGGACCATAGAATTTATTGCCACCACGTACAGGATGAATATTTCTGCAAGGAATTCCTTTATAATTAATATCCGAATAAATGGCAAAGTCCAATTCATCGCCATCAAAGCCCAATTGCTTATCTATTTGCCATATTAAGCTCTGCTTAAATGACGTTTGCCACGAACCTCCACCAACTTTGATAAGGTTTCCTGTGATGAATAATTCATTATTGGATAATGATAATGCCGGATAATCGGTCCAAGAATTATCGTTAAAAGGATTGCCTTCTATTGCATATAAATACCAATCGTCCAAAGGGTTGTTTGAAGAAGAAAATGCAACAATAATATGTGATGAACCTGAATTCCCTGAGCCTGCCAAATAAACTAGTATAAATCTATCATTTTTATAATCATAGATAGCTTTAGGATCGTATTGATGTGTACTAATTCCTGCAAGTGATTTTGAGAAAAACCTTAATGACATTTTCTTTAATAATGTATCTTCTTTTGTATCATAAAAAATAATATTTGTATTAATTGACGATACTATAATACCATCATTAGAAATGGCCATGGTATTATCATTGGGGGCACTATTTGAATATGCATTTCCCATAAATCCATAGCTTACTTTTGGAGTGTCAATATCAGCATGATGCAAGCCATTTCCAACATATTCAGACATTCTAATATTTGCATATTTCTTATTCACAATATTTTTTTGTGCTGCAAAATACTTCTTATACTCAATATTACTTTCTATAATTTCAAGATTTTGTATGTTTAATAACCAATTATCTTGCATTTCTTTTGGGCTAATAACACACTGCTTTTTTACAGAATAATACTGTACTTTAGTTTGTGAAATAAGGTGGTTTGGAATGAATAAGAATAGGAGGATATAGAATAAAGTAGCTGCAAAAATCTTCATATTTAATATGATTATTACTAATATGTTATTAAAACATCAAAGATAAATATTTATGAGTAAAAAAATACATTATTTTCGCTGACCGAAAATTAAGAATTTAAAGACACTATTTATGTATTATACAAAAAATGCGAGTATAGCAATCATCATCTCATTCATGTTTTTTATAAGTATAGAAAACACAAAAGCACAGCAATGGGTAACCGACATGATGGACACTAGTTTAACTCTAGAGCAACAACAACAATCTTTCGAAGCATACTGGTCTACAAGAGATTACGAAAAAGGTAAAGGGTACAAACAATTCAAAAGAAAAGAATATTTTCAGATAAATAGAATTGGAAAAGATGGCAAATTGCACCTAAATCCAAATAGACTTGAAGATTATAAAAAGATTAAGCAGGAAATGTCTTCAATGAAAAGCATTGGCTCTGCTGGCAAATGGGTACATTTAGGCCCTAATGGCCCTTCAAACGGGATTGGAAGTGGAAGAACTAATTGCGTAGATTTTCACCCAACAGATGCTAATAAAATTATTGTTGGAGCACCATCAGGAGGAATTTGGAGAAGCGACAATGGAGGAGCTTCTTGGACAACTAATACCGACGACTTAGCTTCAATAGGAATATCTGATTTAAAATATGCACCTAGTAATGGTAATATTATTTATGCTGCTACTGGAGATATTGATGGGGATGACACATATACTACTGGTATATTGAAATCTACAAATGGTGGAAACACATGGAATACTACAGGCTTATCATATGATTATAAAAGCCGACGAAAAGCATACCGTTTATTAGTACACCCTACAAACCCTGACATTGTATACGCATCAACCAATATGGGCCTTCAGAAAACTACTGATGGAGGTACTACATGGGCGAGAATTAAACTTGGTAGCTATAAAGATTTAGAATTTAAGCCAGGTGATCCAAATACAATATATGCAGCATCTGCTAATAAAATATATAAATCTACAAACGGGGGAACAAGTTTTACTATAATACAAAGTTTTGGCAGCACTAATAGAGTGGAAATGGCTGTTACTGAAGATGACCCCAACTACATATATGTTTTATTATCAAATTCGTCTAATAGTGGCTTTAATGGTATTTATCAATCTACAAATAGTGGAAGTTCTTTTACATTAAAAGCAACTTCTCCAAATATTTTGGGATGGCAAAAAAACGGAAGTGACACTGGTGGACAAGGCACTTATGATTTAGCACTTACAGTATCTCCTACTAATAAGAACAAACTATTTGTTGGAGGAGTAAATATGTGGACATCAAACAACGGAGGCTCAACATGGGCTATTGCTGCTTTTTGGTTATCAGGATACGGAGCACCTTATGTACACGCAGATATACATATGCTTAAATATAGCCCACATGACGCTAATAAAATATGGGCATGTACTGATGGTGGTCTTTCACTTTCAACAAATAATGGAAGTAACTGGAATGAAAAAAATACACATTTAGCAATAGCTCAAATGTATCGATTAGGAAACTCTAGAACTAATTCGCAAAGAGTTATTACAGGATGGCAAGACAATGGGTCGAACTTAATGACTAGCAGTTGGAATTTTGTAATGGGAGGTGATGGTATGGAATGCATAATTAGTCATAGTGATAATATGACTTTATATGCATCAATATATAATGGAGAGATAAGAAGGTCATATGATGGAGGAAATTCTTGGAATACAATTTCTAATTCAATTACTGAATCTGGCGCATGGGTTACCCCATATATAATGGATGACAATAATTCTAATTTATTATTAGCAGGTTATATAAATGTATGGAAGTCTACTAACAAAGGTAGCTCATGGACAAAAATATCCAACTGGACAGGAAGCCAAACACTAAATGCACTTGCATCTGCTGGCACTAATTCATCAGTAATATGGACAGCCAATGGGTCAGCACTTAAAAAGACCTATGATGGAGGCACGACTTGGACAACAATAACAGCTAATATTGGTAGTGGAATGGTTAACTATATAGCTATTAACAAAGCTGACCCAAATAAAGTTTGGGTTTGTAAATCAGGATTTTACGATGGACAAAAGGTGTATCAAACACTGGACGGAGGAACAACTTGGACAAATATTTCCAAATCACTACCAAATTACCCTGTAAATACAATTATAAATGCACCTAATACAAATAATGGTTTGTATGTAGGTACTGACTTAGGTATATATTATTATGATACTGTACTTGACGATTGGATTCCTTTTATGAAAGACCTACCAAATGTTATTGTAAAAGAGCTTGAGCTATTTGAACAAGGAAATAAAATACGAGCAGCAACCTATGGAAGAGGCTTATGGGAATCGGTAACTTATCCGTTTGCAAATAGCGCAAAAAGTTCCACTAATAATAATGCTATTAGTGCAAAAATATATCCTAACCCAGGAAATAATGTTATTCACATAGAATTAGAAAACAATAAACAAAGTGATGTAAGACTTAATATTATCAATAGTTTAGGGGTAATTGTTGATAAAAACATTGTTCTTAACAATAATATTAACAACCTAAATGTATCAGAATACCCAAAAGGAGTGTATTTCTTCAATTTATATTCAACAGACCATACATCTGTTTACAAGGTAGTTATAAACTAATTTCAATAAAATGTTAATTAAATATTAACACTTGTTAAGATAAATGTGGAAGCTAGAGGTTTTTTTTCTTACATTTGCATTAGTAATTTTGATAAATATGAATATATTAATATCATTTTACATATTAAATTGGTTATTCTAACTACACTATACATATACTCCTACCTCAATTTTATTAATTAGTGATTAATTATTTTTTTCCTCCAGATCGTCCGATCTGGAGGTTTTTGTTTTAATAGAAATTGATTTAAGTATTGCAAATCTTTAATTGTTTGATTCATTAATAAGAATTACTTTTGCGCCGCTTAATTCAATAATAACAATGAGCAACAAATAATATTATCAAATGGAATACTTACGACATACTCTTAAGAACGGAATACGATTGGTACATAAGCCTGTGAGTAATGCTGTAGCTCATTGTGCATTGATGGTTAACACTGGCTCGCGCGACGAAAAAGAAAGCGAGCAAGGGATGGCACATTTTATTGAGCATACAATTTTTAAAGGAACTAAAAAACGTAAATCTTTCCACATATTATCAAGCCTTGAGAATGTAGGCGGTGAGATAAATGCTTTTACTACCAAAGAAGAAACTTGTATTTACGCTTCATTTTTACCACAGTATTATGACCGTACATTGGAGCTGTTTTCTGACATTTCACTCCACTCTCAATTCCCTAAAAATGAGATTGATAAAGAAAAGGACATTATAATTGACGAAATAAACTCTTATAGAGATAATCCTGCCGAAGAAATTTTTGACGAAATTGAAGATATAGTTTTCAAAGGTCATTCCATGGGCAGAAACATATTGGGGACTAAAGAGCTTGTAAAATCATATAATAGAGAAGATATACTTAAGTTTGTTTATAATAATTTCCATACCGACGAAACTGTTATTTGCTCTGTAGGCAATTTTGATTTTAAGAAATTTGTTGCTATTTGCGAAAAGCATTTTGGTGATGCCCCTACCCGATTGCGTAATTTTAAACGCGAAGAATTCAGTAATTATATTCCTAGTAATAAAACTGAGAACAAAGCTGTACATCAAGCTCATTGCATAATTGCCAATGTAGCCTATAGCGCTCAGCACGAAAATAGGAATAAACTTATATTCCTTAATAATATACTTGGCGGACCAGGATTAAATACTCGATTAAATATGGGTATTCGCGAAAAATATGGCTTTTGCTATAATATAGAATCAAACTACACTCCATATTCTGATACAGGAATTCTTAGTATATACTTAGGAACAGATTTTGGCTCCTTGGAAAAAACCATAAAGCTTACTCATAAGGAACTTGGCAAGCTAAGAGATAAAAAGTTAGGAAGTTTACAATTACAAAGAGCTAAGCAACAACTTATTGGGCAAATAGCAATTGCACAAGAATCTAACGTAAACGAAATGCTTAGCATGGGAAAAAGCATATTGGTATATGACAAGGTTGACCCTATTGAAACAATGACCAAAGAATTAGAGGAGATTAAATCAAATGAAATATTAGAAATTGCAAATGAGGTTTTCGACCCTAATAAGTTGAGCATGCTTATTTATAAGAGTGAAAAGCAGTAGGTAGTAGGTAGTAGGTAGTAGGTAGTAG
>NIUZ01000115.1 GCA_002254285.1 Bacteroidetes bacterium 4572_112
ATGATATTTCAAAATAAAAAAAGCCGTGAAGATTAAAAATCGACACGGCTTTTGTATTATATAAGAATGAGATGATTTACATCATTGGCATTCCGCCACCCATTCCGCCCATACCACCACCTGGCATTGGCATTGGCTCATCTTTCTTCTCTTCAGCAATTACAGTTTCTGTTGTAAGTAACATACCTGCAATTGAAGCAGCATTTTCAAGTGCTACACGAGTAACTTTTGTTGGGTCAATTACACCTGTTTCAAATAGGTTTTCGTATTTGTCGGTACGAGCATTATAACCGAAGTCAGCTTTACCTTCAAGTACTTTTTGAACCACTACTGATCCTTCGCCACCTGCATTAGATACAATCTGACGTAAAGGCTCCTCAATAGCGCGCTTAACAATTAGTGCTCCTAATTTCTCGTCGGCATTCTCAAACTCAATATTATCGATACAAGCAATTGCACGGATTAGAGCAACTCCACCACCAGGAATAATTCCTTCTTCAACAGCAGCGCGAGTAGCACTTAATGCATCCTCAACACGGTCTTTTTTCTCTTTCATTTCTACTTCCGAAGCAGCTCCAACATAAAGTACAGCAACACCACCAGCTAGCTTAGCAAGGCGCTCTTGTAGTTTCTCCATATCGTAGTCAGAAGTAGTGTTCTCCATATGAGCACGGATTTGAGAAACACGAGCTCCGATATCCTCTTTTGTTCCTACTCCGTTTACAACAGTAGTATTATCTTTATCGATTACGATTTTCTCGCAACGACCAAGCATATCCAAAGTAGCAGTTTCTAGCTTCATTCCTTTTTCTTCAGAAATAACTATACCACCAGTAAGAACAGCTAAATCCTCAAGCATCTCTTTACGTCTGTCGCCAAAACCTGGAGCTTTAACAGCAGCAACCTTTAACGATCCACGTAAGCGGTTTACAACCAATGTAGAAAGAGCTTCACCATCAACATCCTCAGCAATAATTACCAACGGACGACCATCTTGTGCAGCAGGCTCAAGTACTGGCATAATTTCTTTCATTGAAGAAATCTTTTTGTCGTAAAGTAAAATATATGGGTTCTCCATTACCGACTGCATTTTTTCAGTATCAGTAATAAAGTATGGAGAAATATATCCTCTATCGAATTGCATTCCTTCTACCACCTCAACAGTAGTATCAGTTCCTTTAGCTTCCTCAACAGTAATAACACCTTCTTTCTTTACTTTACCCATTGCCTCGGCAATTAGGTCACCAATAATTTTATCGTTATTAGCAGAAATTGTTGCTACCTGACGTACCTTATCGTTATCGTCGCCAACCTCTTGCGATTGACCATTGATATCAGCAATTACAGCTTTAACAGCTTTGTCGATACCACGTTTAAGATCCATTGGATTTGCACCTGCAGTTACGTTTTTAAGTCCTACATTTACAATAGACTGAGCTAATACTGTAGCAGTAGTAGTACCGTCACCAGCATCATCATTGGTTTTAGAAGCAACTTCCTTAACCATTTGTGCACCCATATTCTCAAAAACATCTTCTAGTTCAATCTCTTTTGCTACGGTTACACCATCTTTTGTTATTTGTGGTGCACCAAAAGTTTTTTCAATTACTACATTACGGCCCTTAGGTCCTAGAGTAACTCTTACAGCATTTGCTAACTGATCAACTCCACTGCGAAGTAAATCACGAGCTTCGGTATCAAATTTTATAATCTTTGCCATTTTTTATATGTTTTATTTGTTATTTTTTAAATTATCTGAAATTATACAATTGCCAATATATCCGTTTGGTTGAGGATAATAAAATCTCTACCATCTTCCTTAATATTTGTTCCTGCATATTTTGCATAAAGAACATTATCGCCAACTTTAACTTCAATTTTTTCGCTATCAGTTCCTGGACCAACTGCCACAACAATGGCTTTTGCTGGTTTCTCCTGTGCCGACTCTGGAATAATAATTCCTGATGCTGTTTTTTGTTCAGCGGCAACCTCTTCAACAAGAACTCTTGCTCCTAATGGTTTTATGTTTATTGTACTCATAGCTTATTTGTTTTATATATTTATTTTAACGTTTGCTCCTTAAGCCAATTTTATACCATTTTTTATTTTCTGACAAATTGGGAGCTGTTTTATTATACTACTTATGTAAGCTGTTGATTTATAAGCTTAGTTTGAAATTTGATTGGTTTTGTAATCAAATTTAGGGGCAAAAAAAATGTCAGAATGTATGACATTCTGACATTTTGAATATTTTATATAATTCTTAATTATTCAGTAGGAAGAGCAGCACTTTCGTCGCTAGACGTTGCAGCCTTTTCTGTTGTTGGTTGGAACTCTACTGGCTTAGCATTTTCGTTATTACGAATATACTCTAATTCAGAAGTTTCGCTAGGAGCACCAGTGCTAACATTTTGGTCCATTACAAAAACAGTTGATAATGACAATACAAGCATTGCAAGAGCTAAAGTCCATGTTGCTTTTTCTAAAAAGTCACTAGTTTTCTTAACACCCATTACTTGATTTCCACCAGAGAATGTAGAAGTTAATCCACCACCCTTAGAGTTTTGTGCTAAAACGATAAGTATCATCAAGATACAAACTATAAATATCAATATTGCGATTATGTATAAACCCATTGTTACTATTTATTAATTGTTATTATTATAATTCCGAAATTCGGGCTGCAAAGTAAGTGTTTTTTTCTGGATAAATCAAACTTAATTTTTCATATATTTTTTTGGCTTTTTTCTTATTGCCTTGTGCCGAATATAGTTTTGCCATTGTTTCTGATACTATGTTGTATTCCTCTGCTACACTTGATTTTGCAAGCTTCAACTCTTTTTCGTAAGCTTTATCTTCAGGCCTATTTATTGAAGGGTCTTCAGAAATAAATTTTTCCATTATTGCAATGGATGTAGTCCTGTCAACAGGCTTTATTTTCTTAACTCGTGGTTTAGCTGTTGATTTCTTAGCAGTTTTACTAATAGGTTTTTTAGAACTAGCTGTACTACTTGCTTTTGTTACTTTCTTCGTAGTTTTAGCAGGAGCCTTCTCCTTAGCTACTTTTACGTCGCTCTTCTTAGCAACTTTCTTAACACTACTTTTAGCCTCTTTCTCTATGCTTTTCTTAGGTTCTTTTTTCTCCTCAACCTTCGCTTTCTCAACCTCAACCTCGTCATCCTGAGCCTGTCGAAGGATAACCTCTTTCTCAACCTTTACTTCAACTTTCTTTTCAACTCTTTCAACCTTTTTCTTAACATTAATCTCGTCATCCTGAGCCTGTCGAAGGGACAACTTCCCCACAACTTCCTTCATCATCTCCTTTTTATCCTTTATTTCGTCACCCTTAGCACTTAAAATAGGCTTTGGACCTTCGGGTTTAGAAACAGATTTAATATCAGAAATGGGAGCTTTAACTTCAGGTTTTACTGTAGTTTTTTCTTTAGCAACAGTAGTAGCTGGTGTTGGGCTTATTCTAGGTTTAGTAGGAGTATTAAGAATATCTTTATATAGGAATTTGAATAATACATCTCTATCCAATACCAAGGCCGCAGTTTTGGCTAAAGTGGTTTTGTATGCAGCATCTTTATTCTTTAGAAGCGCTTTGCTTAATAGCATCGAACCTATCTGAAAATAAGGATATTTCTGTTGCAAGGCCTTAAGCTCTGTGATGTCGCTTTGGCTAAAATAATTACTTTTGAGTTTGCTTAAAAGGGTAGTAGAGTTCAACATAAATTACCAGTTAACTAATGCTTTATTAAATATATCTTGTACTAAACGCTTATTAATTATTTCAATCAATTGATCCTCAACACTACCAAAACTTTGGTTAGCATCGTACTCTTCAAAGCCAGTAAATAACTGATCAAAAGAGTCGTCCTCGTTTTTAGTATTTGTGTATCGTACTTTTACTTTTATGGTAAGCCTGTTCAGTGCTGCGGTTTCGTCTCCTTGTATTGCTACCGAGTTTGTCCTATAATAAACAATCTCACCTTCTAAATGAAGTTCGGCATTTTGTTCTTGCAACTCCAAACTTGTTTGATTAACAAACTTATCGCGCAGAGCATCAGTAAGGTCTTGACTCAATGAAGGTTTTATTAATGTAGCCTTATTTGGAAAAAAATCAATGGAAATTGTTTTTGCAGTAATTGGCGCACCAGTTAATGAATAATTAATTTTACACGATTGAATAATGATTAAGAATCCAATCAATATTAATGTTTTAGTATGTTTGTATTTGAGTAAGATCACAATAGTTAGTTAATATTATATTCCTTAATTTTACGGTAAAGAGTTCTTTCAGAAATCTCTAAATCCTCAGCAGCAAGTTTTCTTTTGCCATTATGTTTTTTTAGAGCTTGCTTTATCATACGTACTTCCATATCCTGCAAGCTTAATGATTCGTCTACTATTTCCGATTCTTGAATTGTACCATCAAATTCGCTACTAGCAAATTGTGGGTTTGCAAATTCTGTATTCGTATATCCACTATCAAATTGCTGTTTTCTGAACTCTGATTGTGGTACTGTTTGATTATTAAGATCACTTAAGTCAGAAAAAGAGTAATCGCTAGGGCCAGTATAGCTGTCATCTACGTTCTCTGGCTGAATTATATCTTTTACTATTTTAGTGTCAGATTTCTTAAGAATGGTAGCCAAATCATCATATTGCATAATATCGCCAACAAGTTTCTTAAGGTCAGTAATATCGCGCTTCATATCAAAAAGCACCTTATAAAGAATATCTCTTTCGTTAATGCTATCATTTGCCGGATCTTTAAATAATACAGGCAAACGGCTTGAGTATGAGCCTGGTAAATATTTTATGATAGTTTCCTTGTCAATAAGTCTATTTTGCTCAATGATAGAAATTTGCTCAGTAACATTCTTTAATTGTCGCACATTACCTTTCCACCTATAACTAAGTATTAATTCCTGAGCTTCAGGTGTTAGTCTTAATGTTGGCATACGGTATTTATCGCTGAAATCAGCAGCAAATTTGCGAAAAAGAAGTAAAATATCCTCTTTACGCTCTCGTAATGATGGTATGCTAACAGGTACTGTGTTTAGTCTGTAATATAAATCCTCTCTAAATTTACCTTCCTCAATGGCTTTTGGTAAATTTACGTTGGTAGCAGCAATAACTCTTACATCAGTTTTCTGGATTTTTGACGAACCTACTTTCATAAATTCTTTATTCTCCAAAACTCTCAGTAGTCGTGCTTGAGTTGCTGTAGGTAATTCAGCTACTTCGTCCAAAAATATAGTTCCTCCGTCGGCAACCTCAAAATATCCCTTACGGTTGTCTGTAGCTCCCGTAAAAGATCCTTTTTCGTGACCAAAAAGTTCTGAATCAATAGTCCCCTCAGGAATAGCACCGCAATTGATGGCTACATAATTGCCATGCTTACGAGCACTCATCTGATGAATTATTTTTGGAAAATTTTCTTTACCAACACCACTTTCTCCTGATATTAAAACAGTTAAGTCTGTTGGTGCTACCTGAATAGCTATCTCAATGGCTCTGTTGAGTGCCAATGAATTGCCGATAATTCCAAAACGTTGCTTTAATGATTGTATGTCCATATTTTTAAACAAATTATTACTACAAAAGTATGGAAAAATCTTGGATGATTTTGTTAAAAATAGATATGAAAAAATACTTTAATTGCTAATCACTTGAGAATAAAAATCCATCAATAATTTACCCACCTTAGGCTTGTCATAATTATTAATAGCATAGTTGCGCATGGCTTCAATATCATAGTTTCTATAATTATTGGCCATTAGTAATATTGCATTGCTAAGGGCTTGCTCGTCCCTAGGTTTTATAAGCATTCCGTATTCTTTAGGCAATACCTCAGGAATAGCTCCTGCTTCAGTAGCTATTACCGGCTTGCCAGCAGCTAGGCTCTCAATAATGACAATGGCAAAGGTTTCGTAATTGCTAATTGAATGATAAATGAGTTTGCCCTCGCTTTTAGGAAGCCCTTAGGGGGATCAGCGGTATAAGGATAGGCAGCAAAAATGGCTGCTAAAAATAGT
>NIUZ01000116.1 GCA_002254285.1 Bacteroidetes bacterium 4572_112
TCTTGAACTTTCCCGAAAAATTCGGAGTGCAAAGATAGATGCTTTTTCTTTAAATCCAACATCAAATTTGCAATATTTTAAAAAACTTTTTCGCTTCACTCAGTAGTGTTATTCACTTCCCTGTTAAGCGGCTGCAAATATAGATACTATTTTCTTTACTATAACAGCTTTTGAATAAAAAATATATAATTTTATAATCCTTTTATTATCGGTATTTTATAAAAATTAACGGCAATTATTTAATAAAAAAAGTATTAATTTAATATTTATAAAAGCAATTTATAGCCTGTTTTACCTCCTAGCAAATGCAAATCGACTAATAAACATAAGCACACTTATTAATTAAATGCTCAAAAAACATAGCTCATTTAAATAAATATGCATAAATAGTCTATAGAGCAATTTAAAATTACACCTACCACATAGATAATAAACATAAATAATCTCTTTATAGATAAACGTGCTTGAAATAAGGTATATCTTATAAAAAGGTAAATCTATTTTATTTACCTTTGACATAGATTAAAAGCAAAACATATTATGGCAGGCAATTCCTTTGGAACTATATACAAAATAACAACTTTTGGAGAATCACATGGCAAAGCTATTGGTGGAATTATTGATGGTTTCCCTTCTAATTTCAAGATAGACATATCAAAAATAGAATTTGAGCTTTTAAGAAGAAGCACTAACCAAGGCATTTATAGCTCATCGCGTAAAGAAACTGACAAGATTGAACTCCTCTCTGGCTTATTTGAAGAAAAAACGTTGGGCTCCCCTATTGGCTTTATGATTAAAAACAATAATGCCATTTCTAAGGATTATAAGGATATTAAGGATATATATAGGCCATCGCATGGTGACTATACTTACGACACAAAATATGGGCATCGTGATTATAGAGGTGGAGGACGGTCTTCGGCTAGAGAAACTGCTGCTAGAGTAGTTGCTGGAGCTTTTGCTAAACAATATTTATCGGCAAATGGTGTTGAGATACAAGCTTGGGTAAGTCAAATATATAATATCAAAGCTATTGAAAATAATAAAGCTAGTTTTGAGGAAATAGAAAAAAGTCCATTACGATGCCCAGATAAAGAAGCTGAGTCACTAATGATTTCGGAGATTGAAAAAGCAAAAAAAGAAGGTGATACTTTAGGTGGTATTATACGGTGTAGAATAAGTGGTCTTAATGCTGGAATTGGAGAGCCTGTTTTTGACAAACTGAATGCAAAACTTGCACATGCTATTATGAGTATTAATGCCGTAAAAGGCATTGAAATAGGAAGTGGATTTGAAAGTGTCGAAATGAAAGGTTCTGAACATAATGATGAATTTATAATGAGAGACGGACAAGTCTCGACAAAATCAAATAATAGCGGTGGCATACAAGCAGGCATTTCTAATGGTGAGGATATCGTAAAATTGCTGCATTGGCAAAAGAAGAAATCAATAAAAATGTAAACGCATTAGTTGATTTTAAGGATGTAAGCCTAAGTCTATTTTCCAATTTCCCAGACTTTACCTTTGGTATTAGTGGACTTGAGGTAGTTGGTATTGATCAGTTTGATAAAGAAACTCTCTTTAAAAGTGAAAACATTAGCCTAACATTAGATTTAGCTAGTGTATTTGCTGGAGATTATACTGTGAAGGAAATTCACATGGAAAATTCTGAAATAACCTTAAAGGTATTGAAGAATGGGAAAGCGAATTGGGATATAGCAATTGAGGAAACTAGCAAGCCTACTAATGAAGAGCCATCTTTTAACGAAAAGGATGATTCTGGCGAAGAATTTAATTTTGCAATAAGCCTTTTTAAAATAACAAATGCAAATATCACTTATAACGATATTGAAGGGAATATGAGTTCCATAATCGATAACTTTGATATGGAATTAAGCGGAGACTTTACAGCAGATAATGCTAATATTAATTTAAAGTCTAGCATAAAAAAGATTAGCTATAAAATGGATAATATAGCTTACCTAAATAAAGTCAAAATGACATTTGACGCTGAAATACTTAGCGATATATCAGAATTTAAATTCACATTCAAAGAAAATAATATGACCATAAATAATGTAGCTATAAATTTTGACGGTTATGTATCTATGCCAAGTGATGATATATATACTGATATTAAATTTAGTGCTCCTGATACGGATTTCAAAAGCTTTCTATCATTAATTCCCGCATTTTATACCGAAGGATATGAAGACATAAAAGCTGATGGCAAATTTGAACTAAGCGGTTGGGCAAAAGGTATATATAATGATAATTCCATGCCAGCCTTTGATTTAGATATTAAAGTAAATAATGCGAAATTTCAATATCCTGATTTACCAAAATATGTTAATGACATTAATATTATCACAAATATTAGCAGTCCAAGTTCAGACCTTAACGATATGGTTATTGACCTTAAGAAATTTCATTTTAGTATTGCTGGAAATCCTATGGATATTTCGATGATACTAAGAACGCCAATGGAAGACCCTAATATTGATGCACATTTTAAAGGTAAAATGGACTTGTCTACTATAAAGGATGTTTATCCGATGGAGAGCGATATGAAAATAAGTGGATTATTTACTTCTAATATTCAACTTAAAGGGAAACAATCGGATATAGATAAAGGGCGATATAGTAAATTTATAGCTAAAGGCAAGATGAACCTTCGTAAGCTAAATTATAAAGACAATGATTTTCCTGAAGGAATTATCGTACATAATGCATCGATGGAATTTACACCACGCTTTATTAATATCTCAAATTTTAAAACCACCTATAATAAAAACACACTGAATCTTAAAGGTCGAGTATCTAATTATATGAGCTATGCCTTAAGTGATGGCACTTTAAAAGGTAAGTTTGAGCTTACTGCCAATTATTTAAATATGAATGCATTTATAGCAGAAAGCAGCACAACTAACGAAACCTCAAGCACTACTTCTAGTGAAGAAAAAGTAGATGAACAAATTAGCCAAGCATTAGATATACCTTCGAATATAGATATGCAGTTGAAATGCATTATTGGCAGAATCCGTTATGATAAAATAAATATGAAAGCCATTTATGGCAATATGAGCATTAAGAAAAAGAAAGTAAGTCTTGATAATCTTAAAATGGAAATGCTTGGTGGGAAAATGAATATGAATGGTTATTATAATTCTACTGAAATTGATACACCAAGAGTTAGCCTAGTTATGGGTATTCATGATTTCAATATTAAGAAGACATATAAGGCTATGGAAATGGTTAAAAAACTTGCTCCTATTATGGAGAATGTTAGTGGCCGTTTTTCTACAATATTTGTTTATAAGGGAATCCTTGACAAAAATATGGAACCTAATTTGGCAACAGTAAATGCTAGTGGTTTGTTATCTACAACTAAACTTACAATAAAGGGGGCTAAAAGTATTGAAAGACTTGCTGATGAGTTAAAGGTTAATGAGCTCCGCACTTTAACAACAACTCCAATGGCTATACCGTTTAAAATAGTAAATGGTGATCTTATTGTTTCTGAATTTAAAACTAACATAAACGATATGCCACTGACTATGAGTGGTACTACAAAACTCAATCAGGATATAGACTATAAACTAAGAATAGATGTGCCTAGAGAGAACTTAGGAAAAGATGCAAATGATGCTATTGCACAAATTGAAGAAAGTGCAAAAGCATTAGGCCTTGACGTTAAAGCAAGCAAAACTATAGTAGTAAACGCTAAAATTACAGGTACTGCAACTGATCCAAAAGTAGGTTTAGATTTTGAAAAAGGCAAACAAGGAGTAAAAGATGAAGTTACTGACGCTGCCAAAGATAAAGCGAAAGAGGAGTCTAAAAAAGAGGCCGACAAACAGCTTGATAATGCATCCAAAGAAGCTGATAAAGCAATTGAAAACTCTGATTTAACAGATGAAGAAAAAGAAAAGGCTCGTGCAGCTAAGAAAAAGCTAGAGGAAGAAGCTAAGAAACTTTTAGACCTTTGGTAAACTTTAAATTAATTATTGAAAAATAAATAAAGCATATGTACGAGCTATTAATTGGAAGTATATTTTCTTTTAGCCTAACGTTAGTTACGCTTCCTATATTGATGAGAATAGCGGAAACAAATAAATTATTTGTTCCTAAAGGATATAGACATGTACATACTACAAATGTATCTTCCTTGGGGGGGATTTCTTTATTCGGCAGCTCCATACTTTCATTTATTCTATTTTCAGATTTGGTAAATTACCCAGAGTACAAATACATATTAAGCAGCGGCATACTAATGTTTGCTATTGGCCTAAGGGACGATCTGTTTAATATTAGACCCAAATTAAAACTTATTGGACAATTAGTAGCTGTAACTTTATTAGTTGTATTTGCAGGTGTTCGTATTCAATTTTTAATACATTTTATTGATGGCACTATTGGTATAATATTAGATATTTTATTGACTATTTCGATAATGATTTTAATAATAAATGCATATAATTTAATAGATGGTATAGATATGTTAGCCGCTTCTGTGGGCACCGTTATTATAGGAAGTTTAGGACTATATTTTTTATTAGTTAGTCAAATTGATTATAGCCTTGCATTACTTACAGTAACATCAGCTTTAATTGCATTTATGTTTTTTAACTACTCTCCTGCAAAAATATTTATGGGAGATACAGGTACCCTATCCATTGGATTGATTATGTCTATAAGTTTAATAAAGCTCGAAGAAATAAGTCAATTAAGTGATAACCCAGTAACTATTCATAGTGCGCCAGGTATATCCTTTGCCCTAATCTCATTAATATCTTTTGATCTATTAAGAGTAGCACTTATCAGATACCTTAAAGGAATATCGATATTCATTGCAGATAAAAGGCATATACACCATGTTTTTTTAGATCTGGGTTTAAAACCAAATATTATTTCATTAATTATATCAAGCTTCATCGTATTACAATTACTATTTAGTTTAATCGCCGATTATTTCCATTATAATAGTTTCTTAATAATTGGTATGAATATGCTTATGATAATAGGATTTTACGCCATAATTTTGAAGTTAAATCAAAGAAAAATAGCCTAAGCACCAAAATTATTTTACAATTTACTGATATACTGAGATATAAAAATTAAACACTTTTGTAGATTAAACTTGGTTATATAAAACAAAATATTACATTTGCACCTGGGTAAGTCTTATACGACCAGCTCCTACTGAACTCCCCCAGGACCGGAAGGTAGCAAGGGTAGGTGGTTGAGCGGTGCGATATAAGTAGCTTACCCTTTTTTTGTGCACTTATTTTATACACAAATATTATGAATTCAGAATTATTCAAAGAGAAGCTTGAAAACGGAGATCTAAAAGAGTTAGTTTCTAATTTACAAAAACATATTGAAGTTAATAAAGAGGACACACAAAGTCTTTTGCAATTAGCAAAAACATATAAAAAATTAAATCGCTTAGTTGATGCTGTAAATATTTACATAACTATTCTTGAATTTGATCAAAATAATCAAGAAGCTATTTACGAAAAAAGTGTTACACAGGCTATCGTTAAACAATCACAACTAGATATTTATTCTTGTATTAATACTCATATGGATCCTTGGTCATAGAGAAATCTATGTTTTCTTGGCATTTATAGCTCTTGAGTATTTTATATGAAAAACAATATTTTAATACTTCTTCTTTCATTGTTTTTAACCCAATATATTTTCACTTATACTATAAACTCATTCCTACAATTAGACTCGCTCTTGTGAACTCTGCTATTGACGCATTAAATCCCACTATCAAGTTTTTAAACTGATAAGAAGTTCCCAAATCAAATCTCCATTGATTAATTTGTTGCGAGTACTCAAAAGGATTTTTTTCATCCAACACTACTACTGAAAATTTATTTAAAGGTACATTGAAATATACAGGATAATTCCCCAAAAGCTTTACATTAGCTGTACTAAACGCAATACTCGGACCACCATAAACATTAAATGCTCCAAATTCATAACCTACATTAAACCCCAATGGTAAAGTAGTAATTACATTTTCTAATTTTTGATCATCATAAGGACCATTATTACTTCCAATATTAAGACCAATCATATTTTCATCTGGCTTAATATCAAAAAATGAATTCATTTTTGTATATTGATATCCCCAAAGAACTGAGAAATTCCATTTAGAGCCCTCTAAAACACCAATCATTTTAGTAATATCATGTCTAAAATCAAATCCTATGGAATAAATATCCATCTCAGAATCAGAAAATTTGATTTTAGGAATAAATTTAAGCGTTAAATAATTACCATAAAAATAACCTCCTATATTAACCATTGCAAATGGTAGAACAGACGATCCAATACCTTTAGGTGTTTCAATTTCATAAATTGGCACTTCTTGTATTCCTGATGGAGTTCCTATTAAATACTTGCTCTTTGTTTTTAGTAAAATTGACTTTTCTTCTCCAAACGCAGTGTGAGCAATAGTTATTGAAGGGTCTGATGGTATATATTCTTCTAAACCTATCTTTGTAACATCATACGAATGATAATCATAAGGAACATAAACTGAACTAAATTGAACACCAAAATAAAACATAACATCTTTTTCAGATTTATAATAAATGGGCAGTGTTTGATTTATCATAGCCAATCCATTATTTAAAGGTATCATATAAGCAGCCGTTATTCTTTTAGCATCAGATACCGATCCTTTAATTATAGACATATTTCCTATCTGAGAATAAGTATTTCCTATACTAAAAATAAATATTATTAAAGCTAAAATGTTATATTTCATTGTATGTTCTTTTCTTATATTTAAACAAATATTATAGTGCAAAGATATTATAAAATTAGAGGCCGATTAAAAGGGAAATAGTCAAGATTTAGATACTGTAAAATCTCGGAAAAACCATTCTTTCCGAACTTAAATAAGCAAAAGCTTAATAAAATGAAAAGAATTAAGGTCTTAAATAACAGACTTTACCCTCGGAAAAATAGTAATTGGTAAAAGGTTGTTTTATTGTTTATTATTAATGATACTAAAAATG
>NIUZ01000117.1 GCA_002254285.1 Bacteroidetes bacterium 4572_112
TCTGGCATAGCATCAAGAATATCCTTTGCTGTTAATGATTTTAGAAGTCTGTCTTTACGTATACTCATTATTATGTATTGCTGTTTTATTTATTGTAATTCTAAATCTATTATGTTCGATAAAAGTAAAGAAATTAAGTGAAACAAAACAAAGACTAATCATTTTTTTTTGATAATTAATATTTCTATTAAACTAATTATGCTGTAGAGCAAAGTTTATATTATTAGTATAATGCCTGATAGTAGGAGGGCTAAACTTTGTTCAAAAATTTAGATGCAATTATTGGGAAAATTGTTCATTATACCAATTTGGTATTAAATAAATAATGCCTCGAGGGCAAACCCTCGAGGCATTATATTACTTATAAATCGAATTGATACTGTATTATTTAAAATCCAAATCGATATTGTATTCCAGTCATAAAGAATTTTTGACCTTGTCTATAACCATACTCACCACGGAACATCCAATTTTTTGATATTTCTAAATTAAAACCAATTTGAGTACTCCAATTACTTATTATTTCCTTTTTGATGGAGTAATTTATTGCGTTGGCATCATTTATTCTAGTTTGAGCATCAGTCAAATTATCGTGTTTTTCATTAAGATCTTTTAAGTTTTCGTCCTTGCCAGGTGTAGCGTCTGGCATTCCTTCCCAAAAGTCAATTCGTTCCTGAGTAAGGTTTAATAAACCATCCATTGCTTTATTCATTGCTTCATCCATTTCAGGAACACCAAGTGATCCTGAGTTCATTTCTCTATCAACAAAATTGCGATACATAGCCCCAAAATATAATGATAGTTTCATGTCATTATAGAAGGTCATTCTACGCCCAATACGAGCCGAACCAACAAAAAACTTAACTGTTTCTTCCAGTAAATCCGATGTAGAAAAAGTAAGGTTACCGTCAGCGCTAATAAAATAATTATCCCAGCCATAAACAACTGTAGAACCAAAGCCCCAAGTATTTGATGTAAAATAAACTGGATCAACATCAATTGCTTCCTCTAGAGTTCTGATCTCTTTAATATTACCATTTGCTCCCAAACCATGTTCAATAACTTGTGGTTGAAACGAAACTTGAGTAGAACCGCTATTTTTTGAATAAATACCATAAACATTAATAAATGGCAATATCCATGCATCAGCACGAAGATTTACACCATTTGTTCTGGCAATAGTTTCTTTAAAATTTAACGTTTCGGGATTAAGAATATCGTCCAAATTTGCTCCATCATAAAAGTTCATACTAAAATGGGTAAGCTCAAGGCTCATCTGATTGTATACATAGTTCACATTAAATCCAAAAGGAAGTTGAAAATCAATGTTTCGGTCTGTTAACTTTTGACCCCAAATAGGTAATACGTAAGGGTATACTTTGTCTACAGAAGTAGTGTCATGCTTAGGGAATTGTATTCCACTTTGTGCAAATCCAGTAGCTGTGATTACTAAAGCAAATATGATAAAAAGTAAATTTTTCATAATTATTATTTCTTGTAATTATTGTATTAAAAAATTATATAAAATAATATGTAAATATTACTTCTCACCAACAAATGGAATACTTTCAAAGATTGAATATCTTACCATTGTAAGAATATATTGCTCAATTTGAAAAAACTGAGTTGCTACTTTTGCGTCAGTAACTTTTCTTACTTTAGTGTAATATTTTTTAATTAGCGCGTCTCTTTTTTTACCTAATTTCAACACGCTAGTTGTCCATTCGTCTGCTTGCTCATTAGTCATGTTTTCCCATTGCTCAGCATATGTATTTAATAAAGTAATTCGTTGTTTACCTAGTTCTTTACGCTCTGTTTCATACTTATTATAAACTTCCATAAATGCTTCTTTTTGTTCTTCAGATGGCTTTACGAAATTCATAACAATTTCTTCTTTTTCAACACCTAATGTTGCTTGAAATAAGTCAACTTCATTCTTTGTTTGTGAAAATGCAGTGATAGAAATAAGTGTAATAATTAATGTAATAAAAAGGTTTTTCATAAAAATAAAATTTGTTTGTTTTGTTTATTTTGTAATTATATATATACTGCAAAGATATTGATTATTATCAGATATAGACGCATTATATTCAATGGTAATCATTAAATATAATGATTACATTAGGCTGTTTATTGGTCGGTTTATACCAAGCTTTCTCATTTTTGAGCGCAATGTTTCTGGGTGAATGTCTAAAATACGAGCTGCTCCAGAGGCTCCACTAACTTGCCAATATGTAGTGCTTAAAGCTTTTATGATATGCTGCTTTTCGGTCTCGGCCAATGATAGAATGGTTTTTTTGTCTGCTATTTCAGTCTTGTAAAATGGTTCAATTCTTAGAATTTCACCAGTGCTAATAATTATGGCTCGTTCAATAATGTTCTCGAGTTCTCTAATGTTGCCCGGCCAAGTGTATTTTTCTAATATCTTCATAGTGTTAAGAGTTGCTCTCTTTATGTTTCTGTTGGTACTGATATTAAATCGATCTACAAAGTGGTTTACCAATATCGGAATATCGCTTATTCTTTCTCTAAGTGGAGGTAGAGTAATAGGGTATACATTAATTCTATAATATAAATCTTCACGAAACTTCTTCTGTTTTATTAATTCTTTAAGGTCTTTATTTGTTGCAACGATAACTCTTACATCTACAGTTATTGATTTTGAGGCACCTATTCTTTTAATTTTGCCCTCCTCTAATACTCTTATTATTTTTGATTGTAATTCAATAGGTATTTCATCCACTTCGTCAATAAAGATTGTGCCTTTATCGGCTAACTCAAATATACCTATTTGCTTTTGTAATGCTCCCAAAAAAGAACCCTTTTCATGACCAAATAATTCACTTTCGATTTGTGATTTTGATAATGCCGAACAATGTACTTTTACAAAAGCTTTATCTTTTCTATTGCTTCGGCTATGTATTGCCATTGCGAAAATTTCTTTGCCGGTATCGGTTTCTCCTTCTATTAATACGGTGGTGCCCAGCTTTGTAACTTGCTCAACTCTGTATAAAGCATGAAGATGTGATTTGGTTTCACCAATGATGTTTTTAAAATCGCGAACACTTTCAACCTTTCGTCTTAAGTAAATATTTTCTGCTTGAATATGATTTTTTAATTCGTTGGTTTCTTTTATCTTTTCAATTAATTTCCTCTCAGTATCTTTAACATTGCTTATGTTTATAGCCATGCCAACAAAGTATTCTTCGCCATTGTGTACCGCATAACTACCTGAACCAACATAAGGCGTTTTTTTGCCCGATTTTGTCACAAGATTATATTCAATAGTCTGTTGCTCTTTTTTTTCAAAAATAAGTTGCATCGACTTTATTGTCTTTTCTTGATCAGGAATATCAATAAATTCTACAATATTTTTCAAAAACAGCTCTTCTTTAGAGTAGCCCAGTACTGTTTCAATATTCTTATTCCACATTAGCATTTGACCTTTATCATTAAAAACATAGGCTAGTTCAGGCATACCTTTTAATATTGTAGATCCTGATATTGAAGATATTAACTCTTCAAACTTATTGACTTTCATAGCTGTTGTAGTTTATTAATATTCAAAGATACTATTATTCACTTAAATAAATGAACATTTAGCATGTTAATATTATGAGATAAGTTAATTTTTAACATTTGCTAGTGGAAAATATCAATTAAAAAACACAATTAATATCGTTTTTTTAGGATTTTTTGTATAATAAAATTGAAAGGAATTACTACTTTTGTGCTGATTAAAGAGAAATATATAAACTTAATAAAATACAAGCTATGAATAATGCCATTTTTAGCTTTCCAATTCCTCAAAATGAGCCAATTAAGAGCTATGCTCCTGGCACTCCTGAGAGAGCGGAATTGCAAGCAAAATTAGCAGAGTTGAAGTCTCAAACTATTGAGATTCCTTTGATTATTGGAGGTAAAGAAGTTCGCACAGGCGATACTGCTACCGTAACTATGCCTACAGATCATGGTCATGTACTTGCTACATATCATAAAGCTGGAGCAAAAGAAACTCAAATGGCTATTGACGCTGCAATGGAGGCTCGTGAAGAATGGGCTAATATGCCTTGGGTTGAGCGCGCATCAATTACATTGAAAATTGCTGAATTATTAGCTACAAAATATCGTTCGTTAATTAATGCAGCTACTATGTTGGGTCAAGGAAAAAGCCCTTTTCAAGCTGAGATTGACGCTGCTTGCGAAACTATCGATTTCCTTCGTTTTAATGCTGCTTACGCTTCGCAGATTTATGCTGATCAACCAGCTAGCTCGCCAGGTGTAATCAATCGTATGGAATACCGTCCTTTGGAAGGTTTCGTATTTGCACTTAGCCCATTTAACTTTACTGCTATTGCTTCTAACTTAAATATGTCGCCTGTACTTATGGGTAATACTACTGTTTGGAAGCCTGCAACTACATCAATATTCTCTAACTATATCCTTATGCAAATATTTAAGGAAGCTGGTGTACCTGATGGTGTTGTAAACTTTGTTCCTGGTAAGGGTTCTACTATTGGAAAAGTAATTTTTGATAGTGCTGACTTAGGTGGTATTCACTTTACTGGTTCTACAAATACTTTCCAGCAGTTTTGGAAAATAATTGGTAATAATATTACAAAATATAAATCATACCCACGTATAGTTGGCGAAACTGGTGGTAAAGATTTCATCTTTGCTCACTCTTCAGCAGATCCTGATATTGTATCTACGGGTATTGTTCGTGGTTCTTTTGAGTATCAAGGACAAAAATGTTCGGCTTCTTCAAGAGCGTATATTCCTGAGTCAATTTGGCCAGAAGTATTTAAGCAAGTAAAAGAAGAGGTTGCAGAATTCTCTACTGGTGATGTTACTGATTTTGGTAATTTCTTCAATGCAGTAATTGATAAAGCTGCCTTCGATAGCATTACAAACTACATTCAAATGGCTAAGGACAGCGATAAAGCTGAAGTTGTTATTGGTGGTGGAAGTGATGAGTCTAAAGGTTATTTTATTGAGCCTACAGTAATTAAGGTTACTGATCCTCACTTTGTTACCATGGAAGAAGAAATATTCGGCCCTGTAGTTACTATCTACGTTTACGAAGATGATAAATACACCGAAACTCTTGATCTTTGTGACAAAACATCTCCTTACGCATTAACAGGAGCTATTTTTGCTCAAGATCGTAAGTACTTGAACCAAGGATATGATGCATTGCAGAATGCAGCAGGTAATTTCTACTTAAACGATAAGCCAACAGGTGCCGTTGTAGGACAACAACCATTTGGTGGAGCTCGTGGAAGTGGAACTAATGATAAAGCTGGTAGCTACCTTAACCTTATTCGTTGGGTAAATGCTCGTACTATTAAGGAAACTTTAGTAGCAGCTACAAATTATCGTTACCCATTCTTAGATAAAGAATAGTTTTCGGTAAATAAAATGTAAAATAAGTAAACAGTAATCGGTGATCAGTATTCTGTAACCGATTGCTGTTTAATATTTAATATAGATAATGGGATACGTTAGAAATTATATCAATTACTGATTGTTTCTTTATTATATACAAATGCCTGATAATAAATCGATGTTGTCAGAGTGAAAATTTTAAAATACGAAAAACACAAAATATATGAGTAAAATTAACATTAAAGATGTTCTTAAGGAATTAGGAATTGAAGAAATAAACCAAGGAGTTTGTACAGGACTTGAGTGGTTTGACACTAAAGGAGCAACTACAAATTCAGTATCTCCAATAGATGATAAGGAAATCGCTAAAGTTAAAAACGGAACTTTAGAGGATTACGAGATGGTAGTTAAGAAAGCACAAGAGGCTTTCCAAATTTGGCGTCATGTACCAGCTCCAGAGCGTGGTGAGATTGTACGTCAGATTGGATTAGCACTTCGTGAGAAAAAAGAAGCTTTAGGAGCTTTGGTAACTTACGAAATGGGTAAAATCTATCAACAAGGTTTAGGTGAAGTACAAGAGATGATTGATATTTGCGATTTCGCAGTAGGTCAATCTCGT
>NIUZ01000118.1 GCA_002254285.1 Bacteroidetes bacterium 4572_112
AATGTAGGAACACTGAAATTGATGCCAAAGTATACATGAATAAACGAGGAGATAATAATTTCCAATTAATAAATGAAGCAAAAAATAGTTATTATAAAGATTGGGCGTCTCGCAAAGAAAGATACCTTGATACAGGAGGCTATTGTTTTAAAGTTGTTGATTAGTCTATATGTGATTATTAATTTTGTTTTATGAAAGAAAATTACGAGCTGGCTCATTCATCACATTATACCAAAGTAGGCATTGCATATTGGACAGCTCTTGCTACTAACGAGATACTAGCCAATGTCCATGGTAATGAGTACAGCCCAGGTCCAGGTAGAATAGCCATTTGCGAATCTTGGGCTGAGCATATTTCTTAAATTATCGTCTAGATTAAAACTTAAAAAACAATCAAGAATTATTGTTTTAAGTTGTATAATAGGCATTCTGCTACTTTAATTTAACTCAATACCCCTCACTTTATAACTTTCCAAAAATCCCATAATTATAACGAACTATTTAATAAATTTGCAAACTGGAAATTTAGCTATATTTTTAAATCTACCCATTAATGAAATAATAATTTTAGAGTGAAAAGTAAGATGTACTAATGGGCAAATTTTAGTATGAAACGTATGAAACGAGCATGACAAAATAATTATTTAACTCACAATAGAATGATTATTTTTTTCATGCGACCACATATGGCCGCTAAAAATATAAACATATGAAACAACTATAGTATTTAGTGTATTCATTTTTATGAATATAAAAGCACAACAGGTAGAGCCTCCATTTTGGTGGGTAGGAATGAATAATGATGTGGTACAAATAATGATTCACCATGATGGAATTGCCAATTTGCAAATGAAAAGCAGCTCTGATGATGTGGAGATTTTGAAAGTGCATAAAGTTGATAATGAGAATTATGTTTTTGTTGACCTTAAAATAAAATCTACTGCCAAAGCAGGAATTATAAAATTCGATTTTTATAAGGGTAAAAAACGTCGCCCTGTTTATACTTTCGATTATGAGTTGAAACAGAGAAGAGAAGGTTCTGCTCAGCGCAAAGGCTTTGGGCAAGAGGATGTTATGTATTTGCTAATGCCCGATAGATTTGCCAATGGCGATGCCAATAACGATAATGTAAAAGGCTATCCTGAGCAGGCTGATAGAAGCAATCCCGATGGTAGGCATGGCGGCGATTTGAAAGGGATAGAGAATAATCTCGATTATTTGCAAGATTTGGGAATTTCTGCAATCTGGTTGAATCCTGTAATGGAAAATAATATGCCAGCAGTTAGCTACCATGGTTATGCAATTACCGATTTTTATAAGGTGGATGCACGCTTTGGTAGCAATAGCGATTATCTTAAAATGGTGCAAACAGCCAATAGCAAGAAAATAAAAATAGTGATGGATATGGTGTTCAATCACTGTGCTTCGGAGCATTATTGGATGAATGATATGCCCGATAGTAGCTGGATTCATAATTTTCCAGAATTTACTCGCTCTAATTATCGTGGAGGTACATTAATGGACCCTCATGCTAGTAATTACGACAAAAAAATAATGAGCCATGGCTGGTTTGATAAAACCATGCCCGACCTGGATCAAACAAATCCATATTTGGCAAAATATCTTATTCAAAATAGTATTTGGTGGGTAGAATATGCCGACCTTGGTGGTATCAGAATGGATACTTATCCTTATGCCGACCACGATTTTATGAACGAATGGGTAGCGGCAGTTTATAACGAATATCCCAACTTTAATATAGTAGGAGAGGCGTGGTTGCAAACAGTTGCCAATACTGCTTATTTCCAAAATAATACTTTTGCTGATAAAAAAGCCGTTTCTAAGCTCAATACTGTTACCGATTTCCCTCTTTGCTATGCAATGAATTCGGCTTTTAATGAGCAAGACTCATGGACCGATGGTGTAGCAAGTTTGTATATGACTTTGGCGCAGGATTTTGTGTATTCCAATGCCGATAGCAATCTTATTTTCCTTGAAAACCACGATATCGATAGATTTGCTTCAAATATAAATGGAGATTTCGATAAGTGGAAAATGGGAATGACTTTTCTTATGACCACTCGTGGAATTCCTATGATATATTATGGTGGTGAATTTATGACCGAGGGTAGAGGGCAAAAAAGCCACGGATATATGCGTACCGATTTCCCTGGAGGATGGGAAGGTGATTCGGTAAATGTATTTACTGGAACAAATATGAGTGAAAAGCAGGTGAAATCATTGGCTTTTTCGAAATACCTTCTGAAACTAAGAAACGAACATACTGCTTTACAAACAGGAAAACTTACACATTATATTCCCAAGGATAGCTATTATATTTATTTCCGAAGCAATGCCGAGGAAAGCTTCATGATTGTGCTTAATAACTCTGATAAGGAATATAGTTTATCTTTACACGACTTTGCAGAATCGCTTGATGGTTATTCTAGAATAAAAAATGCATCAGATGATAATATATCTGATATTAAGGATAAAGTAATGCTGGATGCAAAGAGTGCAACAATATTTCAATTGTTTAAATAAGTAAATACAATACGATGAAAAATTACAAAATATTACTGCTTAGTTTACTATCTTTATTATTGTTTTCTTGTGAAGATGATATGCAGATGGAGATTTTAGATTTTGAGAAACCTATTATTGTTCAACAATTGGATTTTGAAGCCAATATGTTGGATTTGGAATCTTTTGTGGATGGTGATGTGGATTCGGTTTTAATAAATGGTGTAAAAGGCGATTTTTATATGGATAATACCAAGCTGATATTTCATGCAGGTTTTTATTCAGAAAAGTATCTAGTGGCTAAAATTTATCAGAATGGGGAGAGTACTGATGTGATTTTGCGAAAGTCGGATAAGCGATATGTGCTTTTTAGTTATAGCGCAAAATATGATAAAAATAAAAAATATCAGGTAGCTGGCGATTTCAATGGCTGGGCTCCTACAAATACTAATTTGCAATGGCACGATACTGCATATCAGGCTGTAATGGAGCTTACTTCAGGCAAGTATCAGTATCAAATAGTGGAAGATGGCGAGTGGAAACTCGATGAGTATAACCCTATTACAGCTCCAAATAATCAAGGAGGAATGAACTCTGTTTTTGTGGTTGGAAGTGGCAATGAGGCTAAACTTCAACTTTCAACAGAGAGTTATACTGACAATAATATCAGCTTTAGTATTAATGATACAAATGCTAATATAATTGTGATGTTCAATAATAAAGATATTAGCTCAGAGCTGAAAAAAGGCGATATGCTTAATATCAATATTCCTGAAATTGCTAAGCAATATGAGCTTTCTTATATTCGTGTATTTGCCTTTAATGCCAATGGCATTGCCAACGATCTTATGATTCCTTTGGTATATGGCAAAGTGAGTACTTCCATTACAGAATTGCCACGTACAGCATGGCAAACCAATATATTATATAATGTGTTTGTGGATAGATTTTTTGATGGAAATCCTGAAAATAATAACTCACTTCCTGATAGCATAGTGCTGCCTGCTGCCAATTATAATGGTGGTGATATGGAAGGTATTATGGATAAAATTGATGCTGATTATTTTTCGGAACTTGGTGTAAATTCTTTATGGTTGTCGCCATTGGTTAAAAACGTGGAAGGTGCTTATGGCTATTGGCCTGATCCTAAAACGAAATTTTCGGCATACCACGGTTATTGGCCGGTTTCCTTTACTCAGATAAATCCACATTTCGGTGATTCTGACGACTTGCATAATCTTGTGGCAGCAGTTCATAATGATGATATGAATATTTTACTTGATTTTGTTGCTAATCATGTGCATCAAGATCATCCATTTATAAAAGCTCATCCCGAATATGCTACAGAATTGCATTTGCCTGATGGCACACTAAATCTTGAGCGTTGGGACGAATATAGACTTACTACTTGGTTTGATAAATTTTTGCCTAGCCTAAATCTAGAGAACGAAAAGGTTTCTAAAACGGTGGCTGATTCTGCTACATGGTGGATTACGGAATACGATATTGATGGTTTCCGCCACGATGCAGCTAAGCATGTGCCTCTTTCATTCTGGAAAAGACTTACTCGTGAGATTAGAGATAAGGTGGTTCTCAAAAATGATAAGCAGGTCTATCAATTGGGCGAAACATATGGAAATAGCGAATTAATAGGTAGTTATGTGAATAATGGAATGCTGAATGCACAATTCGATTTCAATGTTTACGATGCTGCTGTTGGCGTATTTGCTGGCGATAATTCCATGAATACTTTGGCTGAGCGATTGGAGGAAAGTCTGAATGTATATGGTAGTCATAATGTGATGGCATATATCACAGGAAACCAAGATAGGGGAAGATTTATTTCCTATGCCGGTGGTGACCTTAAGTTCGATGAGGATGCAAAGGAAGCTGGCTGGACTCGTAAGATTGGTGTTGGTGATGATGTTGGATATTTGAAATTGCAACAGCTTATGGCTTTTAATATGAGTATTCCTGGCATTCCTGTTATATACTATGGCGATGAGTTTGGTATGGCCGGAGGAAACGACCCCGATTGCCGACGTATGATGCGCTTTGATAATCAACTTACGGAAAAAGAGAAAATTAACCTTGAGGTTACAAAAATACTTATTGCAATTCGTAAATCGAATATGGCTCTACTTTATGGTGATGTGGTAAGTATTACACCTAATAACTCCACATTGATTATTCATAGAAAGTACTTCGATAATGAAGTCTATTCTGTGTTTAATACCTCTGACCAAGAGCAGCAAGTAAACATTAGCATTAAAGGAAATGCAAAAAAATATAAAACTAGTTTTGGTAATAAAATGACTGTAAAAAATAATGTTTTGACCATAACTATTGCTCCTAACTCATTTGAAATAATTATTAAATAGAAAACAAATAAACTTAACAAATAATGAAGAATATGAAATTATTAATGATACTGGCAGTGTCTATATTTGCCATATCATGTGCATCTGATTCACCGAAGGAAACGGTGATTGAAAAGACTGAAACCGCTATTGTGAATCACACAATGTATCCCGAATGGAGTGCAAACTCTAATATTTATGAAGTAAATATCCGTCAATATACTCAAGAGGGAACTTTTGCTGCTTTTGATAAGCATATTGATAGATTGGCAGATATGGGAGTAGATATTTTATGGTTTATGCCAATTTCTCCCATTGGCGAAAAGAACAGAAAAGAGGGCTTAGGTTCATATTATTCTGTAAAAGATTATACTGCTGTAAATCCAGAGTTTGGTACTATGGACGATTTTAGAGCCGTGGTTGAGCATGCTCATGCTCGCGGAATGCATGTTATAATCGACTGGGTAGCAAATCATACTGCATGGGATCATGAGTGGGTAACAAATCACCCCGATTGGTACGAAATGAAGGATAGCGTAATGGTTGCGCCTTTTGATTGGACAGATGTAGTGCAGCTTAATTATGACAATAAAGACTTACGTACTGCCATGACTCAGGAAATGGAGTTTTGGGTAGATAGTTTCAATATTGATGGTTTCCGTTGCGATGTAGCATCAATGGTGCCTACCGATTTTTGGGATAGTACAAGAGCTGTGCTAAATCAAAAGAAAGATGTTTTTATGCTTGCCGAGGCTGAGGAGCCAGAGTTGAATAAAAACGCTTTTGAGAGTAGTTATGCTTGGGCAATGCATCATAAAATGGCAGATGTAGCCAAAGGAGATACCGTAGCTCAAGTATTGATGTCGCAAGTGAATAAGGATCAAGAGAAATTTGGTGATGATACTTACCTAATGCAATTTACTACTAATCATGACGAAAATTCGTGGAATGGTACTGAGTTTGAGAAAATGGGCGATGCTTATCAAATTATGTCAGCATTGACATATGTAGTGCCTGGTATGCCACTTATTTATAATGGACAGGAGTCAAAAAATACGAAGCGACTTTTATTCTTCGAAAAAGACCAAATTGATTGGAAAAACTATGAGCTAGCAGATTATTATACATCTATGAATACTCTAAAGAAAAACAATAAAGCCCTTTGGAATGGTATTTATGGTGGTGATTTTAATGTATTGAAAACAGATAATGAATCAGTATTATCATTCAGCCGTTTGTTAGAAGATAATAGCGTTGTTTTTATCGGAAACTTTAGCCCACAGTCTGTTGAAGTAAATTTGACTGTGGCTAATGCAAAGGGAGAATACACAAACTATGTTACTAAAGAAAAAGTTGAAATAAATAATGAATATAAACTTGAGCTAGGAGCTTGGGAATATGTTATTTTGGTGAAGTAATATTCTGTAATAAAGTATTTTATGAAAAAGAGAAATCAATTATGTTTGGTTTCTCTTTTTTTTGTGGAATAAGTTTATAAGCTTAAAAATAATATGGATAGAACTACCAACTAAACAATTAAATAATACCAATTTGGTATCAAAATACGCTATAAATAAATTGGAATATATTTTCCTATTAGAAGGCAAAAATTATTTGCAAAAAAGCCTGTACTGAGCATGTCGAAGTATAGCTATGGAAATAATTTTTAACGCAGTAATAGGGAAATATAAACGATTTATATGGCGTGTTTTGGTATTAATT
>NIUZ01000119.1 GCA_002254285.1 Bacteroidetes bacterium 4572_112
TATAGTCATATGACAAGTGCTGCTCCTTCTTTCCCAATTAGTATTACTTCAGGTATCAGATTTGGAGTGCTATTTAAATAGTCCAAAGAATGTATTAATTTCTTGTATCTAATCAGTGTAGATTGAAATGTATAAATAATCGTAATTATCATTAGCTCCGCCCTTTAGGGTGGAGCTATGAAAGCAGTATGGACCTGTTTTGGCGTAATTTTTGCATTTTCCGCAAAAATTATGACAAAATAATTAATATATATATCACATTATCAGTTATATATCTACACTGATTAGTAACAATTTCTTTAAATAATACTTGCTAAAGTATCCATCATTTCATAATTCTTATTATCAGCACAGATAAGCTATACTTTAGTTTTATAGCTTAAA
The DNA here is from genome assembly GCA_002254285.1 of Bacteroidetes bacterium 4572_112. Classification (GTDB taxonomy): domain Bacteria; phylum Bacteroidota; class Bacteroidia; order Bacteroidales; family UBA1556; genus UBA6267. Next base: position 385 of record NIUZ01000119.1, read on the forward strand.
TGAGTATGCTTACAATCAGCAGATAATTATATAAACAAAAAAAGCGAAGCCATAAGGCTTCGCTTTTTTAATAAAATATTTTCTATTCTCTATTTGAATATACTTTGAGTTGGCTCATAAAAATCCCAATCGATTTCAGCTTCATTAGCTGCTTTAGCACTGAATACTTCTTTCCAATTAGGGTGAATATTTGCATCATCTTTATGGCTATATACAACTTGCATAAGCTTCACAATATCAGCTTTAGTCTCTTCAGTTTGACCGTTGATATCAGTAACTAATAATGAACGTACAGCATAAGTAGGAACATCAGCTGTTAGCCATTTTTTATAATCTGATTGCTTAATTGTTGACTTAGTATAAGTAGCATCTAAATCCTTAACTCCTTTTGTAGGATTCAATGGAATTAATGTAATTCTATCACGCATTTGCTTCGACATTCCTGTGAAGTTTGATACTGGATCAGCACCTACATAAAAGAAAGCATCGATACGACCTGATAAAAGAGCTTTAAGAGCTTTATCATAAGGAATCTCAATATCTTGCCACTTCATCTTAGTAATCTCTTTAATGTACTGAGCTGTGATGTTTGTTCCTTGTAAAGAAGATCCTATAGCAACTTTCTTACCTTTAAGGTCATCATAGTTTTTAATAGCACCTTTTTCTTCACTTTTAAGAGCTACAATATGTATTTGCTCTAAACCCATAGGTAAAATCACTTTAATACTTTCTGATTTCTTATATGTACGAGTCAAATCTTTCATTGATTCGTATAATAATACGTCATACTGTAAAAATGCTAAGTCTGTATTAGACTTGATAATTCTTAAGAAGTTATAATAACTACCTTCTGAATCTCTAACTTGTAAAAAATCTAAAGTATCACCTGTAGAAACTTGTTCTGCAATCATTGATGTATCACCATATTCGTCAACAATAGGCTTACCGTCTTTCATCTCTACTACTAATTCGCCTTCCTGATATGATGGAGTACCTAATGTTAATCGCGACATTTTTTGCATGTCTTTTGCCATTTCATAATTAGAGCCGCCTTCAAAACCTGATACGATAAGTAGTTTTGGCGCTACATACTCTTGTGCGAATACAGAAGCAGCCATTGCTGTCATTAGCACTATCAATGATAAAGTAATCTTTAGTTGTTTAATCATTTCTATAAATTTTAGTTATAACATTTTCGATTTTAAAAAGCAAATATATAATAAATTAAGTTAATTTTTACATTAAAATTTTCCCTCACTTATTCCAAAAAGCTTTTCTACTCTTTTTTTCTTTTTACCTGACACCATAACAATGAGGTAATCACCAAGTTCTATAACTGTTTCGGAGCGCGCATTTACCAATAACTCAGCATGCCCTCCATTATTGTCGTGCTTGCTAATACCAAGTAAAACAATATTATACTTAAGTTTAAGCTTTACAAAAGCATCATCGTAATTCTTATTTAAAAATGGGTTCTTTTCGGTAACTAAATACTGCTGATTATCAAAATCCTCATCATGTACAGCAGCACCTAACAAATCAATATTTAGCTTAGCTACATCAGGTTCAAAAACATAACTAGCAACAAGCTTAGAGGCAATTTCATTACGAGCAACAACATATTTTACTCCCGCAGTAAGGAAAGTATCATGCAGCTTATGATTTTTTATTGCAACTACAATATTTGGTTTAGGATATCTTTTTTTGAAATTTATTACATATAAAAGTGCTGCTGTATCTTCCTCAAATCCCAAGAATACTTCAGATGCCATATCTGGGTTTGTTTTTGAAATTGATTCCAAATTATCGTAATCAGCATAAAGCACAAAAATGCTTTTCTTATCGTAAAGATTATAAATAAGCTCTACATCATCCTTTCGATTTGTTACGATAGCAACCTTTCGAGAAGCATGAAGAACCTCATTAACAACCATATGACTAAAATCATTCCAACCAATGCAAACAATATGATTTTCGAACTTAGTCCCTCTATAACCTAATTTATTTTCCTCAATCATGGTAGAAATATTTGTTGACATACTACTAATTAAAATACCTAATACTATTAAACTTGAAAAAATGAAAATATACCCTATCCCCTTGCCAATAAAAGATACAGGAACTATATCGCCATACCCTACCGAAGTAATAGTTACTATCATATACCAGAATGCATCCGAAAATGAATGCACAGCAGAATCTGGATTATTGCTTTCAACAATTACCAATAATAAATCTAACATTAAAAAGAAAGCTATACTTATTGCTCCCCAAATTAAATATTTTTTAATTCTTTCGTCCACTGTGATATTTTAGTATTCAAGCGGTAAATTTACAAAATAATATGATTTTTTTTACATTTATTTAGTAAATAGTAAAATAAATCGTATATTTGGCACTCAAAATTTAAAATAAAATCACATGGCAATTTCACTTAACTACAAATCAGGTCTATTATATTTATATTGGTTAATGTCTGGTGCAGACGGCAAAAAGAACTTTGACCCAAACGACCCTGAATGGCGCACAATGAAATTAATGCGCGAACACGAAAAAATTAACGATGATGACTTTAGCAATTTCATCAACTCTGATCTTGGCTCTGCAGATGAGCAGCTTGATATCGTTATGACTATTCTTAAAAAAGCATCCTATAAGGAAAAGGTAAGAGCTTTAGCATGGATGGACCTTGTAATGATAGCTGATGGCGATATTCATAATAAAGAATATGAACTATACGTTAAGGTTCTTAAAAAATTCGATATAGACGAAGAAGATGTGAAAAAGGACAAAATATCTTTACCTTCTTTATAGTACCTTAAAATTAAAAAAACACAAAAATCCTTCATCTTTATTGTTGGTTTTTGAAATACTAAATGACCGTTATAAAAATTGTTTTATAACGGTCATTTTTGTTATTGAGAATTATCATTTAGCTACTGTTATTTAATTAACAGAAATGGTAATTACCTATGAGTATTTATATACTTTTGTTATATAATTAACATAGTTATTAGAGACCAATATTATGGCAAATACATATAGATTAAACCCAAATATAATATCTTCGTATCTTAAAAAAGATTCTAAAGATTTTACTCGTAACGACATCATTACCTTCATTATAGACAATGAAGTGAAGATGGTGAATTTTCATTATGTTGCTGATGATGGCAGATTAAAAACATTAAATTTTGTAATTAATTCGGAACAACATTTACAAGAAATTCTCACCTCTGGAGAAAGAGTTGACGGATCAAGTTTATTTGCACATATTCAAGCTGGAGAAAGTGATCTTTATGTAATTCCTCGTTATAGAACTGCTTTTATAAATCCTTTTGCAGAAGTAGCTACTATAGACCTACTTTGTACATTTTTTACCAAAGAAGGAAAACCACTAGAAAGCGGCCCTGATTACATACTTCATAAAGCAGCAACTGCTCTTAAAACTCAAAAAGGATTTGACTTTCAAGCAATGGGTGAGCTCGAATATTATGTTATTAGTGATAAGGAAGATTTATTTGCTACAAATGATCAAGCAGGATATCAGGAGTCATATCCTTTTAATAAAATGAAAAATTTCAGAACAAAAGCAATGCAACTGATTTCGCAATGTGGTGGACAGATAAAATATGGTCATTCTGAAGTTGGCAATTTTGTATTGGATAATAAAAATTATGAGCAAAACGAAATAGAATTTCTTGCATGCGATGTAGAATCTGCTGCCGACCAATTAATTATTGCAAAATGGATAATCAGACAACTTGCTTTCGAATATGATTTGAGTGTAACATTTGCACCAAAAATTACTGAAGGCAAAGCTGGTAGTGGACTACATATTCATACTCGCCTACTGAAAGATGGCAAAAATGTAATGATAGAGAATCATAAAATTAGTGATACTGCAAAAAAAGTAATTGCTGGTTATATTGATTTGGCACCAAGCCTAACAGCTTTTGGTAATACAAATCCTACTTCATATTTTAGATTGGTACCTCATCAGGAAGCACCAACAACTATCTGCTGGGGCGATAGAAACCGCTCAGTATTAGTACGAGTACCACTAGGCTGGACTGGTACTAACGATATGTCAAAAATTATAAACCCCAAAGAGAATATAAACAATACCGATTTCTCATATAAGCAAACAGTAGAATATAGAGCTGCTGATGGCTCGGCAAATATTTACCATCTGATGGCAGGCCTTTGCTTAGCAGCATTGCATGGCTTAGAAATGGAAAACGCGCTAACAATTGCCAAGGACACTTATGTGGACATAAATATATTTGACGATCACAGCGCTGACGATAAACTAAACGTACTACCCGACTCTTGTCATCAGGCTGGATTGGCAATTCAAAATCAGAAAAACGTTCTTTTGAAACATAAAATATTTACAGATAACCTATTGGACTGCATAAGTCATAACCTTAAAGAATATAATGACCAAAACCTTAGAACAGAAATAAGTACAAACAAAGACCTATTAAACAAATTAGTACATGAACATTTCCATTGCGGATAATTTTATAAAATTAATTGTTAATATTATAACATAAAAAAAGACTTAATAATGAACAATTCACAAGAAATATTTGATAAGTATAATAAAGCTACAGCTGACGATTTAATACCAATACTGCAAGACATACAGGCAGACAATGGTTTTTTATCTGAAACATCGGTACGCGAGGTTTCAGAATTCTTAAAGCTACCATCATCAAGAGTGTATGGCGTAGCAACTTTCTACAATCAGTTTAGATTTTCGCCAGTTGGCAAATATCACATTAGCGTATGTAGAGGTACAGCATGCCACGTATTGGGCTCAGCCACAGTACTACAAGAGATGGAGAAAATTCTAAAGATAAAAGCAGGAAGCACCTCGCGCGACGGGCTATTTAGTATAGAAGTAGTTGCATGTATTGGCGCTTGTGGCTTGGCTCCTGTAATTAGTATTAATGGAGAGTTTCACGCCAAAGTTACAACAGAATCTTTAAAAGGAATTATTGAAGAATATCGCAAAAAAGAAGACTAATATGGAAGCAATAAACACAATATTGATGGATTGGTTTAATAATAAGCCTAGCCATTTCGAAACTATAGAAATAAGTACTCTAAAAAGAGAGCTTATTGAAAAACCTGTGATATACATAGGTGCAGGAACCTGTGGTTTGGGAGCAGGAGCTGCCAAAACCGAAACTCAAATTAGATCATACCTCCACAAAAACAATATAGAGGCTGAGATAGTGAATGTTGGCTGTATTGGACTTTGTGCTTATGAGCCAATGATTGATATACAAATGCCAGGTTATAATCGCCTATCATTCAAAAATGTTAGCGCAGCAAAAGTTGACAATATTTTTGACAGCATGATGGCTCTTGAGCTTCCTAAAGAAGGTATTCTTTTTCAGCTCGACAGCAAAGGTAGAGCTTGGGAAGGTGTTCAGTTCATAAATGAGCACCCATATTTTAAGCCTCAGCAAAGAGTTGTTCTTAAGAACTGTGGACTTATAAATCCTGAAAAAATTGACGAGTATATTGCTCGTGGTGGCTATCGTGCACTTCATAAATGCATTAACGAACAAAAACCAATTGAGGTTTGCGACAATATTGAAGAAAGTGGACTTCGTGGCCGTGGTGGCGGAGGATTTCCAACAGGAAAAAAATGGAAATTTGCTAGCGCTACTCCTTCTGATCAAAAATACCTTATTTGTAATGCCGACGAAGGCGACCCTGGCGCTTTTATGGATAGAGCCGTTATCGAGGGCGATCCTCATCGACTAATCGAAGGTAT
>NIUZ01000015.1 GCA_002254285.1 Bacteroidetes bacterium 4572_112
CTCAGTACACCATGCCCAATCTTTCTCAATATTTGAAGCATTTACCACAAGAAGATATTCTTCCTTACTAAACTCATAAACCAATAGATCGTCAACAATACCACCCTCATTATTAGGAAAGCAAGAGTATTGAACCTTACCCGTTGTTAAGTCTGCAACATTATTAGAAGTTACCTTCTGAACAAATTCGCTAGCCTTAGGTCCGCGAACCCAAAACTCACCCATATGCGACACATCAAAAACACCTGCTCCTTTACGAACAGTTTCATGCTCTGCATTAATACCAGCAAATTGTACAGGCATATTATGTCCTGCAAATTCAACCATTTTACCACCCATGGCGATATGTTTTTCTGTAAAAGCTGTCTGCTTCATATCTTATTGTATTTTATGTTATTACAGTAAAATAATAGAAATTTTACACTTCTATAACTTAATAAAAATCAAATATTTTGTATTTTGCAAATGTAATTATTTTGAACTAATAAAGACTAAACATAAAACATTTTTTAGACTAATGTATATCAAGAGATATCACATTGCTTTTTTACCTAAATTTGCACGTACTTTTGTAAAAAAAACACACACACATTAATATGGAAGATCATTCAAGAACGGCCCCTAGAGCTTTAATCTTATTTATTGATATTACTGTAATATTCTTTTCAACAATGATAGCGTATTTATTGCGCTTCAACTTTAATATTCCACCAGATCAGTTATCGCAAATTCCACTTGCTTTATCTATAATTATAGCTGTGAGAGTGGTGAGTTTTACTATTGCAAAAACATTTACAGGAATAATACAATATACTGAAATACAGGATGTTGTACGCATACTTTCAACTCTTTTGATAGGCACATTAATTTTGTCTGTTATTGACTATACCTACTATTTTACATATAAAGTTATTATTATTCCAAGGGCAATACTTATTATTGAATTTAGTGCTTCGGCCATTGGATTAATTGCATTCCGATTACTTATAAAAACTACCTATTTAGAATTTAGATCGCCAAATGCAACAAATAAAAATGGCAAAAAGAGTAAAGTGATTATTTTTGGTGCTGGAGATGCTGGTATTTTTACTCATAATGCTCTGAAGCAAAGTTTTGGAGATAAAATAGAAATTGAAGCTTTTATTGACGACTCTAGCTCTAAGCAAGGTCGTAAGTTAATGGGAGTCAAAGTTTATGGCTCGAATACACTTGAAAATCTTTTGAATACTAAAAATATAGATAAGCTAATTATTTCACCACAATCGGTAAGTGTTGAGCGCAAGAATCAACTTGCAGAAATATGCCTTAAACATAAAACCAAAATTCAGTATGTGCCACCAGTAGCCAAATGGATTAATGGAGAATTAAGTGCCAATCAAATTAAGGATATAAACATTATTGAGCTTTTGGAGAGATCTGAAATTAAGCTTGACAGAACTGCCATTTCTAAGGAGCTTAATGGCAAAACAATATGGATTACTGGTGGAGCAGGCTCCATTGGTAGCGAAATTATTAGACAGGTTGCAAATTTTAAACCTAAGAAAATAGTTGTTATTGATGCTGCCGAAACACCAATGTATCATATAGAATTAGAATTTAGCACCAATAAACACCATAATATTGAATTTATGCTTGGCGATGTACGTAGTAGAGCTCGTATGACTAAGGCATTTAAACTATTTCCACCAGATATTATTTACCATGCTGCGGCGTATAAACATGTGCCATTGATGGAAAGCAATCCTAGTGAAGCTATTATGACCAATGTAAAAGGTACGCTCACACTTGCTGACCTTGCCAATGAATTTAATGTTGAGAAATTTATAATGATTTCTACAGATAAGGCTGTGAATCCAACAAATGTAATGGGTGCTTCGAAACGTATTGCCGAAATATATGTGCAATCGCTAAATGGCATTTCCAAAACCAAATATATTACCACCCGATTTGGGAATGTACTTGGTAGTAATGGTTCTGTAATTCCGCTATTTACTCGTCAGATTAAAGAAGGCGGGCCAATTACAATTACTCATCCCGAAATTACAAGATTTTTTATGACTATTCCCGAAGCGTGTCAGCTAGTACTAGAGGCAGGAAATAGGGGAACTGGTGGTGAGATATTTGTATTTAATATGGGCGAGAGTGTTAAGATTCTTGATCTTGCAAAAAAGATGATTAAACTTTCTGGCTTGGAAGTTGGAAAAGATATTCAGATAATTTTCAGTGGATTAAGACCTGGCGAAAAGCTTTATGAAGAATTGCTTGCCACAGAAGAAAATACTATACCTACCGATCATAAGAAAATAATGATTGCTCAGGTAAGACCTTACAATTTCGAACAAATAAATAACGAAATAAATAATCTACTCGACCTTTTCGATTCTCAAGATAATTTTGAAATTGTTGCAGGAATGAAGAGAATTGTACCTGAATTCCTAAGTAAAAACTCCATTTACGAAGGCTTAGACAATTAAATTTTAAACTCCAGAATATAAGCTATGAAAAAACTTCAGATATTACTTTTTGTATTAGTATCACTAAATATTAACGCCCAAAATTTTGAGCAATTATTTGACAAAGGGTCGCTGCGTATAGATTATATTCATAGCGCAACTCATGATAAGGAAATAATATCGCTAGACGAATATTATCATGAGCCACATTGGGGAGGTTCAGAAATAAACCTTATTGACACTTTCAATTACGGATATTATAAGTTCGAAATGCATGATAGTATTAGCGACAACTTACTATATTCTAGAGGGTTTTCGACCTTAAGTGCAGAATGGACAAGTACTCCTGAGGCAAAAGATAATTGGAGAAGTTTTTCGGAAAGTATTATTATGCCATTTCCACTAAAAACAGTGAATGTAAAGATCTACAAACGTAATAAGCAACAGAATTGGGAAGAGATTTATGTTTTTTTGGTAAACCCTAAAAACTATATGATTAACCCTGATTTAAAAACCAAAATTAAAGCTTTCAAAATTCACGATAGTGGCTCTCCAGCAGAGAAACTAGACTTAGTAATTTTGGCTGAAGGATATACAGAATCAGAGTTGCAAAAGTTTATGAAAGATGCTCAACGCTTCACTGACACACTACTTTCGTGGGCGCCATTCGATAAATACAGCAAAAATATAAACGTATGGGCAGTTCCTACTGTTTCTGATGAATCTGGCACCGATATCCCTGGCGATGGTGTATATAAAAACACCTATTTCGATAGCCATTTCTATACTTTTGATACCGAAAGATATATCAATACTACCAAAAATGTAAAGATAAGAGATGCGGCAGCAAATGCTCCTTACGATCAAATATATATTCTTGTAAATACAGAGAAATATGGTGGAGCAGGAATTTATAATTATTACTCAATTTGCACAGCTGATAATCCATATTCAGGATTTGTATTCTGCCATGAGTTTGGGCATGCTTTTGCTGGCCTTGCCGATGAGTATTACTCTTCGGATGTATCGGTAGAGAATTATTACGACCTAACAAAAGAACCTTGGGAAGCAAATATTACCACACTTGTTGATTTTGACAAAAAATGGAAAAGTGATGTTGACCCAAAAACAAAAATCCCAACTGAGATAAGCAAAACGAATAATCCATTGGGAGCCTACGAAGGTGGTGGATATGTTGAAAAAGGAATTTATCGCCCCCTACCCGATTGCTCAATGAAATCCATACGATCAAACGATTTTTGCCCAGTATGTAATAAGGCTATTGTGGAATTATTGGAGTTCTACTCAAAATAAAGGTGAAGACTGAAGACTGAAGACTGAAGACTGAAGACTGAAGACTCAAAATTACTTCTTAAGATCAATAAGCTCGCGGACGGCTTCGTCTTCCATAAGATGGGTAATACCACTTATAAGTTCGAGGCAACCTTCCATATTGCTATTGCATGCTACCGAAATATAATTCAAGGACATATTTTTATCACCTAATTCGTAATAGAATTCGGCAAGGCGAACATAATTCCTATAGTTGATTTTGGACACTTCAATTCCTTTTTCCAATATGGCAAAAGCATCTTCTTTATTTCCCATATTCCAATAAATTCCTGCTAGATCAAAATACACTTCTTTATTATCAGGGTCAGCTTCTGCTATATCGATATATACACCTGCAGCAGTTTCATAATCCTCCATTTCGGCAATAATATCGCCAAGTATATATTTAAAATCAACATTATCAGGAGAGATTTCCAAAGCCAATTTAATCATAGGAAGAGCCTTGCTGTAATTCTCTATATTGAAATAAAGTAAAGCTATATTCACATATGCCTCAGGCAGTTTATCATTAATTTCTATTGCTTTATAGTAATGCTTAATTGCAGCATCTCTATTGTCCAAATTCTCGTAACATTGGCCAATATACATATGCGTAGTACTATCAGGCTCCTCATAAATAAAGGTATCGTTAAAATTATCGATAGCCTCCTTATACTTATTAATATTTATTAGCGCATTGGCTTTATTGAAATAAGCCGAGCTAAAGCCCTCGTCAATTGCAAGAGTATAATCATAGGCATCAATCGCCTTTTCGTATAGCTCAAGGTTACTATATGTAATACCTAGGTTAAACCATGCCGTTTGCGAATATGGGTGATCGTCAACAAAGTTGCTAAAAAACTTCACACTCTCGTCCATATTTTTACTCACCTCATAGCAAAATAGTATTTCGTAAAGAGCTCCTTCGTCCTCATGGTCATTCTCAAGAATTTTTTTGAGATATACAACAGCCTTATCATAATCATGCAAGCTCTCGTATTCGTATGCAACATTCATATATACATCCTTTAAATCAGAGGTAAGTGCGAGTGTACGCAAATGAATTTCAAGCGAGCGCTGATGGTTTCCCATATTACTATAAGTAAAAGCAAGGGTTTGTAAAGCCATATAATTCTCTGGCTCAATCTCCAATATGTCGTTTAGTATAGAAATTGCAATTGAATAACGCTTTGACGACATTTGTCGTTGAGCCTCTTTAAGCTTAAAAAACGAATGGTTGGGATGAATACTTGAAGCCGTTTTTAGGGCAATATTAAGCCTCTTAGTATCATGTGTAACATCATAGTAATCAATAATTTCCTCAAATTCCTCAACATCAAAATATGCCGAATTAGTCTCTTTAATTGACGCTTCAAAACGTTCAACTAATTCATTTATTTGCTCTTGAGAAAACTCTTCGTATTCCTCTTCCATATTGAAATAAAAACTGTTTTTTATGCACTATTATAATATCTGTATAGCTTTGCAAAAATAAAATAAAACTACGACTTAAAGTATAATATTAAGCATTATTTTTAAACATATTTGCAGAGTTATAGATATTAATATTCATTATTATTACAAAATTAACGAAAATAAATTCGCCATATTACTCATATATCATAAAAATACTTATCAATAAATACTGAATCCCCCCCCCATTTGAAAATAATTACAAATAAATTACAATTTATTAAAACCATAATACTCTTATTATCTTTATTTTACAATAAATAAACATTAATATCAAAGAAAATACACAATTATATCAATATAAGTGCAACCTATTTTTGAGCAAGGGTGTCTTATAGTCGAATTTTAGTAAAACAAGAAGGATTGAGCCCCTTTTTTTCATAAGTAAGTTAATAAAAGTCAGACTCCCGTCTGACTTTTTATTTTTATTAATTTTTTGCATTACATTTGTAAAACATTTTATTAAAAATCTATAATTGAACATTCATCTAAAAACATAACTACTTTATGAAAAAACTTTTACTTTTATTGTTTGTATTTACAATATCACAAACTGCTTTCTCGCAGAAAATCTCTCATGCCTTTGCTGGTGAAATAATTTTTGGCTCATCAAATGCTGAATATACAGCTAATAATTCAGGAGCTCTCGGAAATAACAGCGCTGGTCAAATTCAGGATGCCCTACGTTTTACTATTTGGTTTCATTTAGGATATTATACTCATATCGATTTTAATAAAAACTTTGGTATTTATACTGGTTTAGTTAACCGAAATGTAGGCTTTATCACTAAAGAAATGCCATCAGAGTCAGGTTTAGCTGACAGAGTAAAATGGAAAAGACGTGCTTATACATTAGGAGTGCCTTTGGCAATTAAGTTTGGTAATTTAGAAAAAGGCATGTATGTATTTGTGGGTGCACAATATGATATGCTTTACCATTATAAGGAAAAAGAGTTCTTACCATCAGGCAAGCGTAAATATACTGAGTGGTTTAGTGATAGAGTTAATATGTTTTTACCTTCAGTATTTGGCGGAATTACTTTCCCTGGTGGCCTAAGTGTTAAATTCACTTACGAGCTTGGAGATATGATGAATAAAGATTTTGTATTAAATACTACTGGCGGCGAAGTTAAACCATACGAAAACATGAATTCAAGAATGTTTTATACTTCGGTTTATTCTATGCTAACATGGAGCGATACTTATACTCAAATAACTAAAGAAGAAAAGAAATTAATGGCAGAATATTAAGCCCCTAATTTCATATGTCTAAAATTTATTAATTTGGTGATATACAGTCACATAACAAAATTTTAATCATGTCCCTGTGGGTCAAAATAAGATTAAAATTTGTTATGTTCGTTTCATATAAAAAAGAGGTTTTCCAGAATTGGAAAACCTCTTTTTTTGTGCCTTAATTAATTCTTAGGTGTATTGTTAATACCAATTTGGTATCAAAATACGCTATAAATAAATTGGAATATATTTTCCTATTAGAAGACAAAAATTATTTGCATAAAAGCCTGTACTGAGCATGTCGAAATACTCAATAACTGCTTCTTCAATATTTTGCCTTGTTATTTCGTCTTTAAAACTATTGTTAAACTCTCTGCACTTTTTCATATAAGGCGCAATGTACTTTTTAATATTAGAAGATTTTATTTTATAATATCTCCCATTATCTAATTTAATAGTATAGATTTCTGCCCCAGCACCAACTACAGAATACAGTTGCCTATAGCCATCTTTGTCAGTTTCTGCTATTAATCGTATGTGATCATATATCTTAATCCTACCATCTATCTTTCTCTCAATATGCCTTTGATACTTATTTGGTTTCGACGCATTTAATGGTATATAATCTAATGTTCGTCCTGCTACTCGCATAGACTCTATCTGCTTTGTTTCTTTCTTTTTAACCTTATGTAGTTCTTGGTTTACATCATAATATTCAACCTTATAAACATTTCCACCACTTCTGGCTATCATAGTAATAATACAATAAGTAGTGTCCTGATCGTAAAAAAGAATATAATCTAAATCATTCTTCGATTGTGCAAAAGTAAGGCTCGCAAACTGAGCCATAATAAAAATAATAAGTAATTGTTTCATGTAAATAATTGTTTAGTTAATTGTTTATCTGTAATTAGAAATAATAAGAATAAGTATATTTTTATTATCAGCTTAATAATTAGGACAAATATAAGAATAATTTAATATATCCGTTAAGAGAATTATATATATATTAAAAACAGGTGTAGAATACCACCTCTGCGCGATTTTATCGCTTTACTTCTTTACTTATAATCCTAAAGTTATTTTTAATTACTAAGCCTAACTTATTTCTTTAAATTCAGATAATATGGATTCAGCTTATAAAAAGCGTGCTCATATCTTGATTTGCAATCTCTAATATCTCCTTCTAATCTTAGCTCAGTTTTAACTCCTAAATTGTAAATTGCTTTACCTTTCGCCATGCTCTCTAATTTTAGAATTGCTTTTGGCGATAATTGATATAAGGTTTCTAAGATTGTGCATTGCTCTGCTTTTTCATGCTAAATATCCCATTCTATTGCTTGCTGTCCTTTCAATATATTATCTGAAAGATAAACCTCTTTCAGTAAAGTAAAAGCATAATTTAGCACAAGATGTGCAGCTTTATTTCCAAAGCAAATCACCTCCTTATTCCTGACAATAAATGCTCGGATAAATAAATTATCAAAATATGAAAATCGCTATGCAACAACTGCTGCAACGCCTATTGCATTTATTTCATGTCCTAGTTTTTTTCTCTCATCATCAAACCAAAGATAAAAATCACGTACCTGACTTATGGTCTTATATTTTAGATTTCCATTCTCAATCGACAGATTGTATTTATTGGCTTTTTGCCAAGTTTCTGTATTTTTATTTCTGTCTTTCTCTAACCAACAACCATCTTTAAGAACATCAAAACCCGTAGTTTTACTATACTCACTAATATTTTTCCATTCCTGCGAAAAAACAAATTGAGTGCTTAAAAAACCAAGAAATAGTATAGTAATGTAGATTAATTTCTTCATGAAATTTTAATTCATTTGATTAATTTTATCAATCCCAAATTTAATTAATTAATCGGTTATGATGACAAAAGCTATAACTAATTTTATATAATTATTCTACCCCCTTACTGTCATTGAAAATACAAAAAAAAGCCCTCAGTATTACACCAAGGGCTTTTCAAAATATTATGTTTTATGTAAATTAGTACGCAAACATAGAGAATGGGTTCATATACTCATTCACCTGACCACGAACAGCTTTAATAACTTCTTCACTTTCTACATTAGAAATCACTTTATCAATCATTTCTACTATTGGGCGCATATGCTCTTCTTTCATACCACGAGTGGTGATAGCGTTAGTACCAACTCTTAAACCTGAAGTTTGGAATGGTGAACGGCTATCAAAAGGAACCATATTTTTGTTGATAGTAATATCGGCTTGTACCAATACATTTTCTACTACTTTACCTGTAATTTCAGGGAACTTAGGACGAAGGTCGATAAGCATACTGTGGTTATCAGTACCATCAGAAATAACTTTATAACCCATTTCCATAAATGCCTCAGCCATTACTCTAGCATTCTTTTGCATTTGAATAGCGTAATCCATATATGAGTCAGTTAAAGCTTCGCCAAAGGCAACAGCTTTAGCAGCAATAATATGCTCAAGAGGACCACCTTGTTGTCCTGGGAATACAGCAAAATTAAGAACTGCCGACATCATTTTAGTAGCGCCTTTAGGAGTTTTAATTCCGAAAGGATTTTCGAAATCTTTACCCATAAGGATCATACCACCACGAGGACCCCTAAGGGTTTTGTGAGTAGTAGTAGTACAGATATGACAATGGTGCATAGGGTCGTTCAACAGACCTTTGGCAATAAGCCCAGCAGGGTGAGCAATATCAGCCATAAGAATAGCGCCTACTTTATCCGCGATTTGGCGCATACGAGCAAAATCCCAATCACGAGAGTAAGCAGAAGCTCCTGCAACAATCATTTTTGGCTTATGCTCAAGAGCAAGTTTTTCCATCTCGTCGTAATCAACAGTACCAGTTTCTTCCTTTACGTGGTATGCCACAGGATTATAGTTGATTCCCGAAAGATTTACTGGCGAACCATGAGAAAGGTGACCACCATGAGATAGGTCTAAGCCCATAAAGGTATCGCCTGGCTTAAGTACAGCAAAGAAAACAGCTGCATTAGCTTGTGCACCAGAGTGAGGCTGTACGTTTGCATATTCGGCACCAAATAATGCCTTAGCTCTATCAATTGCCAATTGCTCAGTTTGGTCTACAATCTGACAACCGCCATAATATCTCTTACCTGGGTATCCTTCGGCATATTTGTTTGTCAATACCGAACCCATAGCTTCTAAAACCTGCTCACTAACAAAGTTCTCACTTGCAATAAGCTCTATACCATGTAGCTGACGTAATCTCTCGTCCTCAATTAGGTCAAAAATTTGCTGATCTCTTTCCATTATTTATATATTTATTATTGTGTTTTTCTTGTAAAATTTTCAATTTTCAATTAAGAATGCAAATCTAATAATAATTTCATGACTCTAGTATGTATCAAAAGTTAATTAAGATTATTAAAGATTGATTTTTCGCAGTTGGCAATCGGCAGTACTCAGTACTCAGTCGGCAGTTGGCAGTTGGCAGTCGGCAGTCGGCAGTACTCAGTACTCAGTCGACAGTTGGCAGTACTCAGTACTCAGTACTCAGTCGGCAGTTGGCAGTAGACTGAAGACTGAAGACTGTAGACTGTAGACTGTAGACTGAAGACTGAAGACTGAGAAAATAATCTAACAATTCAATACTTTAAAGCATTATCTTTGCAACCTTATTGATGAAATTTTGCTCTATATATGCAATAACATCAAAGTTGGTAATGTTAGGATTGTTGACCGTCAGAAAATGACAATCTATGGCGACTCCATGCATTATATTGGTAATCGTAGCCTTGCAAAAATCAGGCATAATGTACGTATGATTGATAAGGATATGACTCTTTATACCGATCATCTCGACTATTTTACAAAAGCAAAAAAAGCCATGTATTTCAATGGTGGAAAGATTGTAGATAAAGAGAATACTCTTACCTCAGACTTAGGATATTATTTTAGCAAATCGCAGGCATATCACTTTCGTAGAAATGTGGTATTGGTGAATCCTGACTATATAATGTACTCCGATACACTGAGCTTTAAAAGCCCAATAAGTACCGCTTTTTTTAATGGACCAACAACAATTGTTAGTGACGAAAACTCTATTTACTGTAAGCAAGGTTGGTATAATACCGATAATAATACTGCTAGTTTCAATAACCAAGCATTACTACAAAACGATAATCAGAAACTATGGGCCGATAGTCTTTATTACGATAGAAATTTAGGCTTTGGGCAAGGATTTGAGAATGTATTATTATACGATTCTATAAAAAATATCTATGTTAGCGGAAACTATGCTGAGCATTATGAAAATGGTGGAATGTCGTTTTTTACTGACCATAGTCAAGCAATATTAATTGATGAAGAGGGCGACTCCTTATACATTCATGGCGACACATTAATGCTTGAAACCGACACAAGTCAACAAGCAAAAACAATATACGTTTTCAATCATACACAGTTCTTTAAGAATAACTTACAGGGCAAATGTGATTCCTTGGTTTATTATCTGCAAGATTCAATGCTTACCATGTATTCAAACCCATTAATTTGGGGCGAAGGGAGTCAGATTTCAGGAAAGAAAGTCCGCGTATATATGTCTAATGGCGATATTAATAAGATATATATCGACACCAACTCATTTGTATTGCAGCACGATAGTTTGGAGTATTACAATCAAATATCAGGGCGAAATATGTTGGTACATTTCAAGGATGGCACAATGAACTATGTTGATGTTTTTGAAAACTCACAAAGCATATATTTTGTAAGAGAAGAAGACAGCACCTTATCGGGTGTAAATATGGGTGCATCAAGCGATATGCGTATTGAATTTATCCCTGGTGGGGTTAGCAATATTGTATATCTTAATAGAGTAAAATCAAGTTTAAATCCGGTGGATAAGCTATCGAAAAGAGCGCTTTATTTAAGAGGATTTAAATCGTATTTATATTGGCGACCACGATCCAAAGAGGAAATCTTTATTTGGGAGCCAGACAAAAGTTTAAGAGATAAATAATACAGTTTAGTACTACTAAGCAGTGCTATATTGCACAATAAAACAGAGATTAATAAAGCATAATTATATGATAAGATTTTTAGCATTAGTTTGGATATTTATATCAATATCTTTAGTTTCTTTTTCGGCAATTATTACAAAGCAGAGTGCCGAAAGAGCAGCTTTAAATTACATAAAAGCATATTATCAGCAAAAGAAAAATTCTGAAGAGAATATACTTATTGCCAACACAATAGAGAAAGCATATAATGGTTCTATTGTGTATTATACAGTAGTTTTTAGCAATGGTAGCTTTGTACATATTGCTGCCGACGATGCCGCCTACCCTATTTTGGGATATGGTACTGAAGATAGAATAAACACCGAGGTAAATGCCGCTAATTACAATAATTGGATGCTGCAATATGCCAAAGCTATTGACGAAATTAGAACAAAGAACCTACAAGCAGGTTCCGAAATTCACGATATGTGGTTGAGCTTACTAAATGAGAATAAGAGTATTTTCTTCGGCACTAAATCTGTAAGCCCATTATTGCTAAGCAAGTGGAATCAAGACAGTCCATATAATGCCGAATGCCCAGTGGATGCAATGGGACCTGGAGGCAAAGTATATGCTGGCTGTGTAGCTGTGGCAATGGCGCAAATAATGTATTACTATCGCTATCCGGCTACTGGTACAGGAAGTCACTCCTATTATGCCACAGACTACGGCACACAAACAGCAAACTTTGGAAACACCAACTATCAATGGAATTTGATGCAAAATAAAATGCCTGTTGGTGGCAATTTTGAAATAGCACAACTACTACAGCATCTTGGTATAAGTGTAGAAATGATGTATTCGGCAGGTGGTTCGGGAGCATTTTCTTGGGACGCAGCTACAGCATTGAAGACTAACTTTGGTTACCAAAGCTCATTATCATACCAGAGCAAGAGTAACTATACACAAACACAGTGGAATAATAAGATAATAGCTAGTATTGATGCTAACATACCATTGTATTATGATGGACGCGACAGCCAAGGAAACTCAGGCCATGCATTTAATTTGGATGGTTACGAGGGTAGCGATCATTTTCATTTCAACTGGGGTTGGGGCGGAGCATATAATGGCTTTTACTACTTATCGGCAATGAACCCTAATGGAGGTGATTTCTCATATAATAATGCTGCAATTTTTGATATTTATCCTGCAAATAATTATCCACAATACTGTAATGCAACTTCGCAAACACTAACAGCATTGCAAGGCACTTTTACGGATGGTAGTGGACCTAGTAATTATCAGTCAAACGCGAATTGCGAGTGGTTGATTCAGCCAAATCAAGGGATTGAGAAAATAAAATTAGAATTTGATAGGTTCAGTCTTTCAACAGATGATACATTATTTATTTACGACGGAAGTAATAATACAGCACCTGTTATAGCAAAGCTTACAGGAGGAATTTTACCATCAGATATTATCTCTAGCAATAGCAGTGTATATCTAAACTTAGTTTCTTCGGCATCAAATGAAGATGAAGGGTTTTCAATTTCTTATAAATCAATTTTCCCAGTATATTGTAATGGCACAAAAGTACTAAACGATAGCATAGGAGTATTAACTGATGGCTCGGCAAGCAATAATTATAATAATAACACATTCTGTAAATGGTTTATCGATCCTGCGAATGGGTTTCCAATAAAGCTAATTTTCGACAACTTTGACACCGAGCAGTCTGTGGATAAAGTGAAAATTTATGACCCCTCCACTACACCATCACAATTATTGGGTGTTTTTTCTGGAAACAACTTACCTCCGTCAATAGTTTCACCAAGTGGCAAAATGTTCATTACATTTACTTCAAATGCTCAACAAAGCTATAATGGTTGGACAGCACATTATATTACTGGGCCAAGTGTGGGCATAAATTCTACCTCAAAATCAGATTCTTATAATATATTCCCTAATCCGGCTCATAACACTATTAATATTACTAACAGTGAAGCCAAAAAAATTACTGATATAAGTCTATATACTATTGATGGGAAAATAATTAAAAGCTATAATACATCAGATTTCAACAAAACATCAATAATAATAAACATAAACGATTTGCCTAAAGGAATATTTTTTGTTAAAATCACCGATAATAGTGGGTCATATAACCACAAAATAGTGAAATTATAGCATATAGGGTAGCGCAAAGCGTTAACATTATTATTATCAAAAGCAGATAATATATATTGTCAAATTCAAACTCAAAATACTGATTATCTTAAGTTTAAATACATATTATAATCAGTATTTTATATCTCATCGGTAATAATAATTCCCTAAAAAAATAATTCAAAAAAAACCTATAAGAATTTTTAACATATTTCACTAAAAATTATAAATTCTATAAAAATAAAATATCCTACTTTTGTATCGTATTAAATAATAACATCATAGATTAATAAATTAGAATTTTTTTTAAATAGTATGGAAGACGTAGACAAGTATTCTGGTCATGCGATTGAATTTGTAATGAATTATGGTCCAAAATTAATTGGAGCAATATTAGTCCTATTTATAGGATTAAAGATTGTAAAGATAGTTTCAAACACCACAAAACGAGTAATGAATGCCAGAGGAATGGATGCATCATTGATTCCTTTCTTATCAGGCATTGTAAATATGCTACTAAAAACACTTTTAATGATAAGTGTAATGAGTATGATTGGCATAGAAATGACATCATTTGTAGCTCTATTAGGAGCCGCGGGTTTGGCAGTAGGTATGGCTCTTTCAGGCACATTACAAAATTTTGCTGGTGGAGTAATGATATTGATTTTCAAGCCTTATAAATCTGGCGACTTTATTGAAGCACAAGGTTATATGGGTGTTGTAAGTCATATCGACATTTTCAACACAATATTAATGACTGTTGACAACAAAAAAATCATTTTACCAAACGGACCTTTATCAACTTCATCATTAACAAACTATTCAGCAGAAGCAACACGAAGAGTAGATTTCTCTTTCGGAATAGGTTATGGCGATGACATTGACCAAGCAAGGGATGTAATCATGCAAGAGATTGGTAAATTACCACAGATATTACGTGACGTAAAAGGCAAAGAGCCAATGGTAGTTGTTGGTGAGCTAGGTGATAGCTCAGTAAATCTTACAACTAGAGTTTGGGTAAATTCTGCAGACTATTGGGATGTAAATTTCGCCATGCTTGAAGGTGTAAAAAAGGCTTTTGATAAGAACAATATCAGTATTCCTTTCCCACAAACAGATGTACATTTATTTCAAGAAAAATAGCAGCAATTAATTGCTGAAATTAAAATATCAAGTTTCTATTCTAATTTATTTAGGATAGAAACTTTATCATTAAAAATTAACAACAAAATTACAGTATGAAAAATCTTTTACTATTAATATTTATTCTTTTAATTACAAATTTATTCGCACAAGAAGAGGAAGAAGCAACAGGACCATGGACAAAAGGTGGTACAATTGGACTGAATGGAAGTCAAACATCATTTTATAATTGGGCAAAAGGTGGTGAAAACCAAATTTCGTTAAGTGGAAATATTAAAGCATTTATAAACCACAAAAACGATAATACATCATGGGAAAACTTGCTATTGATGGACTTAGGAAGCTCTAGACAAGGCAAGCAAGATTGGAGAAAAGGTGATGACCGTTTTGAGTATAATACTATTTATGGTATTAAAGCTAGCGAACAATGGTATTATTCTGCATTATTCAATTTCAAAACTCAGTTTACTTCGGGTTACGAATTTGATGATGCTGGAAACTCTACTTATATATCTAATTTTATGGCTCCTGCTTATATAAAACTTGGTTTGGGTATGGATTATAAGCCTAATAAGAATTTTTCGGCATTTTTATCTCCTTTAACAGCAAAGTGGACCATTGTTAAGGATCAAGCCTTGGCTGATGCTGGTAAATTTGGACTTGATGCCGCTGAAACAAAAACTTATACTGCTACTGATGGTAGCGATAGTATTGTTATCATTAATTCAGCAAGTAAATTAAGAACAGAGGCAGGTGCTTTGGTTAGATTTACTTATTCTAAAGATGTAATGAAAAATGTGAATTTTGCTACCATCTTAGAGTTTTATTCTAACTACCTTCAAAATCCACAAAACATTGATGTGGACTGGGAATTTATTGCAACATTTAAAATCAACGATTTCTTAAATGCACAAATCAAAGGTCATTTAATTTATGATGATGACGTAATGATTGATGTAGACAGTAATAATGATGGCGTTATTGATATGCATGGTCCTCGAACTCAATTTAACGAGGCTCTTACTATTGGTATCGTTTATACATTATAATTTTGAAATAATACTAAGGTTGATAATAAAATCAGCCTTAGTATTACTATCATAAATTATAGTTTACGAATTAATAATTAACCCTCTAAAAAATAAAACTTATGAAAAATAATGCAAAAACATTATACCTATTACGCCATGGCGAAGCATACGATTTTACAGCAGAGGTTGATGATTTTAATCGTAAATTAACCCCTGATGGAGAACAACAAGTATTGCAAATAGCACACTATTTACAAGAAAACAGCATAAAGATTGATGTTGTAATTTCTAGTCAAGCAGAACGTGCTGTTTCAAGTGCAAATATTATCCGCAAACAACTAAACCTACCACAGGTGGAGCTTGAAGAATGCTTATATCCTTGTACAAGTAGTTGTATTTATAATACAATAATATCTATTGATGATAATGTGAATAATATCCTAATTGTTGGTCATAACCCTGGGCTAACAGCATTTGCACAAGAGTATATGCAGTTAGAGACAATGCATTTGGGTACATCAGGAATAATTTCATGCTCATACGATACTAATTCGTGGGCTGAATTTGCTTTAAATACTGCAAAAAGAAATTTTGTTACTTCACCCAAATAATAATGTATCAAAAACATAATAGAGAATTAAGTTGGTTACAATTTAATGGCAGGGTTTTACAAGAGGCTAATGATAAATCCAACCCGCTAATAGAAAGAATACGTTTTCTTGGTATTTTCTCAAATAATAGAGATGAATTTTTTAAAGTTAGAGTTGCTATCTTAAAGCGCATGATTATTCTTGCCAAGAAAAATAGTGAGGACGAAAAAGTATTGAATTCCGAGCTTTTAGATGTACTATCTAATGTAGAAATTCAAGAAAAACTTTATACAAATTCTTTTTTCGATATTATTAAAGAATTAAGAGGACACGGAATAAATATTGTAGAAGAAACCTCACTTACAAAAAAACAAGAAGCTTTTGTAGAAAAATATTTCAAAGAAGAGATTAATGCAAATGTTTTTCCTATTATTCTAGATAATTTTAATGCCAGCCAAATGTTAAGTGATGGCATTATATATATGGCCGTACATTTATCATCTGATGATAGTGATATTAAAGATTCGCATCTACTTATAGAGGTGCCAAATAATCTCCCACGATTTATTAAACTCGAAAGCGAAAATAGCAATACTGAGTTTATATTTATTGAAGATATAATCCGTTTCAATCTGCCTTTACTATTTCACAAATACGGTTATAATAAAGCCGATGGCTATATTATAAAGTTCACCCGTGATTCGGAGCTTAATATGGATAATGATGTATCAAAAAGCTTTATGGAAGTTATGTCTGAGGGCGTAAGAAAAAGACATAAAGGCATCCCTATCAGATTTATATATGATAATGCTATTCCTAAACCATTATTAAATAAAATTATTAAGAAATTAAATATTACTACCTATAACTACCAATTAAGAGGTGGTGGTAGATATCATAATTTCAAGGATTTGATGAAATTTCCAGGGATAAGACCTGAGCTATTATTTGATGAATTGCCATCAATTCCACATCCACTTCTTTCGGACGATAAGCTTATTTTTCGTCAAGTTAGAAAGCACGATATACTATTAAATTTTCCTTACCATAGTTTTTCAAATATAATAAACTTCCTACGCGAGGCTTCAATAGACCCAAAAGTAAGAAGTATAAAAATGAGTTTTTATCGTGCGGCATCAGATTCACTTGTAATGAATGCCTTGATAAATGCAGCTAGAAATGGAAAAAAAGTGACTGTTTTTATGGAATTGCAAGCTCGCTTTGATGAGCAAGCAAATATAAAATGGACACAAATTTTGCAGAGTGAAGGCATTACAGTGCTGCCAACAATACCTGGTATGAAGGTGCATGCAAAACTTATTTTGATACGCAGAAAACAATCTGGAAAGAATTTCTACTATACTAATATAAGCACAGGAAATTTTCATGAGTCGACATCAAAAGTATATAGCGACTTTAGCCTACTTACTGCCAATCAGAAAATAGGTAAGGACGCATCTACATTTTTTGAGCTTATTGAGTCACGATATTTAGCTCCAAAGTTAAATATATTGCACATCAGTCCTTTCAATATCCGAACATTTTTGGAGACAAAGATTAAGAGAGAAATTGCTAATAAGAAAAAGGGCAAAGAAGCATGGATAGTATTCAAAGCCAACAATTTGGTAGACCCTGATATTTCTAACCTAATATATAAGGCTGGTGATAATGGTGTAAAAATAGAGCTTAATATACGCGGTATAAACGTAATGCGTACAGGCATTAAGGGTTTCAGTGAAAACATAAACTCTTATAGTATTGTAGGTAGGTTTTTGGAACATGCTAGAGTATTTGTATTTGCCAATGGCGGCAACCCTGAGGTCTATTTGAGTTCGGCAGATATTATGTCGCGAAACCTCAATCATCGCTTCGAAATTATTTGTCCGATTTTGGATAAAAAAATCAAAAGTGACATCCTAAATATTATACATTTGCAGCGTAATGATACCGAGAAATATCGTTCGCTTAATGAAGGGGAAATAAATTCCTATACAAGGCGTGATAAAGGTTTCGATAAATTGAATTCGCAAATTGCGACCTATAATTATTGGAATAAAGAAAGCAAATAATAAATTATAATAATGCTTGATCTAGATAAAATTTTAAACATCATTGCCATTGTGGGGGTAATAGCATTTGCTATTTCAGGCGCCCTTACTGCAATGGATCGAAAATTCGACGTGCTTGGTGTAGTAATCATCGGATTTACTACTGCTGTTGGAGGAGGATCGTTAAGGGATATAATTATTCCTGAACGTGATGTGTTTTGGATTGTAGAACCCATCTACACTTATATGGCAATTCTAGGAAGTGTATTGGCCGTTATTTTCCACAATAAAATCCAGCATTTACGCACAACTCTCTCATTATTTGATACAATAGGATTAGGCCTTTATACAATTATAGGCGTTCAAATAGGTATACAATATGATTTGCCAGGCATCTCATGTGTAATATTAGGCGCTATAACAGGAACTTTTGGTGGAGTAATTCGAGATATATTGGTTAATGAAGTCCCATTGGTTTTTCAAAAAGAAATATACATAAGTATCAGTCTGCTAGGTGGTTCAATCTATTATTTAATCTATTGGTACGAATCGCATGGCGCATGGGTAGAGATATTAGGTATTTCTATAATTATTATTTTACGACTTATTGTTGTGAAATTTGAAATAAGTTTTCCCACACTTTATAAAAACGAAAAGGAATAGTATGCAATTTGCTGTTATTGATATAGGCTCAAATGCTGTAAGACTAGTATTTGCTCATGCCACAGGTGATATTAATAATATTACTGTGGAACGCGCATCACTTATTCGTGTGCCATTACGCTTGGGGAAAGATGTTTTTAAAAGCTCTAAGATTTCGAAAATAAGGGAGAAGAAACTCCTTAAAACCATGAAAGCATTTAAGCTACTAATTGGTGTAATGGAGCCAGAAAACGTGAGGGCATGTGCTACATCAGCCATGCGTGAGGCTAGCAATAGCAGTAAAATTATAAAGAAGATAAGTGAAGAAACTGGTATAAAAATAGAAATAATATCAGGCTCAGATGAAGCCGAAATTATTAGAGATACCAATAAAATGATTTTCGACCAACCCGATCAATTACAGATAATGATTGATGTAGGAGGTGGAAGCACCGAAATATCAGCAGAAAGAAACGGCGAACTTATTAAGTTAAAGAGTTTTGAAATTGGCACTATCCGAATCCTAAATAATAATTATGACAATAATATTTGGGACGAAATGAGCGAATGGCTGATGGAGTTTAAGAATAATTATGGCAAAATAAACGTGATTGGCACTGGCGGCAATATCAATAAAATAAAGAAGCTTTTTGGGGATAGAAACAGTATTGATTTGCAAAAAGAAACAATTGAGAAAACTATTAGCACACTACAGCCACTTAGCATTGAAGAGCGCATTACTCTATATAGTATGCGCAAAGATAGAGCTGATGTAATTATACCTGCAGCAAAGGTTTTTCTATATATTCTGCAGCAGTTGCAATGTGATAAAATTAGAGTTCCACGTATTGGCCTTGCCGACGGAATGGTTCATAAATTATATAAGGAGTATCTATTGGAGCAGGAATAGTTATTTACAGAATTTAGTATAATTATATAAATTTTCTACCCCATATTTTTCAGCCAAAAGATAATTCTCGCAAGCTTTATCTTTGTCATCAAATATTTTTTTATACAATTCTGCACGCAACTTATAAGCCTGGCCAAAGGTATTATCTAGCTCAACGGCCTTATTTGCATTCTCCATCGACAAATTATATTTCTGCTGATTAAAGTATGTATTTCCAATATTTAAATATGCTTCGGCATTATTTGGATCAATATTCAAAGCATTATTAAAGTGAACTAATGCTCCTTCAAAATTGGAGTGAAGATTTTCCTTAATTCCAGCATTAATTTCCTTACGAAGCTCAACTTTACTATCAGTACAAGAAATTACAATTGATGAAATAAATAGTAAAATTATTAGGCTAATTCTATTCATAGTCGGTTTATTTAGTTTGCTAAATTAATACTTTATATCTTATTCCTTTGATATTATTATTTTTATTTTACGCCAAGCAGAACCACCATTTACATATCTTTGCAACTAGTTTAATGGCTTAAATACAAATTATGAACACTACATTATTAACCACTGCTTTCTTCGCTCCTATTAGCTATTTTGCAGCTATTGCACAAGCTGATAATGTTATTATTGAAGCTCACGAACATTATCAAAAGAAAAGCTATAGAAGCCGATGTTATATTGCTGGACCACATGCTAAGCAAATGTTAAACATACCTATAGATAGGCCAAATGGCAATAACACTATTATTACCGACGCCAAGCTATTATATATAGAAAATTGGCAAAAACAACATTGGAATTCACTTATTACAGCATATAATTCGAGCCCTTTTCTACTATATTATCAAGATGAAATAGAAGCGGTATTTTTCAATAAATACGATACCCTTTGGGAACTAAATAAGGAATTGCTATCATTACTACTAGAGTTATTGCAAATAGAAACACCTATTGCTTACACTCAAGAGTATATAAAATTGCCTACAGAAGTAAAGGATTATAGAGCCATTATAAACCCACGAAATACGCCTGATTACGAGCCTTATATACAAGTATTTGGCGATAAACATGGGTTTATTAGTGACCTTAGTATTTTGGATTTATTATTTAATCTTGGGCCTGATGCTGTAAGTTATTTGTCAAAAATTAATCTTGACTAACGGCAATTAATAACTTTCGGTAGGCAGAGAATGTATTTGAGCGAGAGATAAAACCCTTATAAATTCCATCATCAATCACGGGCATATTATAATAACCTGTTTCATTGAATTTTTCCATTGCAGTTTCCATTTTATCAGAAGTAGAAACAAAAGTTTTGGGGTGCATCATATAATCGGTTATCTTATTGTTATACTTATCTTTATCAAATATAACTTTTCGCACATCGCCAAAATCCACTATTCCAATAAACTCATTATTATTACCCACCACAGGAAAAACATTTCGTGTAGCTTCTGACACATATTTAGTAAACTCTTTCAAGGTAATAGTGCTGGGAATAGTAGTTAAATCAGTATCCATCACACTTTTAATGGTTAATAAATGTAGCACTGTTTTATCTTTATGATGCGATAAAACCTCGCCTTCGTCAGCCATATATTTTGTAAAAACCGACTGTGGCTCGAAATACCTACTGGTTACAAACGAAATAGTTGCAACAATCATTAATGGAAAAATAAGTATATAACCTTGAGTAATTTCCGCTGCAAAGAAGATTGCTGTAAGTGGTGCATGCATCACTCCGGCCATAACCCCTGCCATACCAACAACTGTATATTCTTTAACACTTAAATGCCAATTGGGGCTAACATAGTTTATCACCGAACTAAAAATATAACCCAATAAACCACCCGTAAAAACCGAAGGCGCAAAAAATCCACCAACTCCCCCACTCTCTATAGTTAATGTAGTACTTACCACTTTTAGGAAAGCTACAATCAGCATTATGAGCATAAGAATCCAAAACTCATCTTTGTAAGCATATAAAAAGCTAATATCGGTAATATCAGAAGCATCACCCTGTATTATGAGCTTTAAAGTATCATAACCCTCGCCATAAAGTGCTGGGAAAAGGTATATTAACAGACCTAATATACTCGCACCAATCACCAAACGAGTTAATGCAGTATTATATGATTGCATTTTGCGATGAATAGCAAAAGTTACTCTCTTAAAATAAAGGCTCATCATGCCTGATATTATTCCTAAAAATATTAAAAAAGGAAATTGAGAGAAGCCTATTTGTTCAATAAAATTGAACTGAAAAACAACCTCACTAGGCATAACAGCATTGGAGATAATGGCCGCCGAAATGGATGCTATTAGCAAAGGAATAATAGAATTTGCTGTAAGATCGATTACCAAAACCTCCACCACAAAAATTATTGACGCTATGGGAGTAAAGAAAATTCCTGACATTGCCGCAGCAGCACCACAGCCTAATAATAAAGAGGTTTGCTTTATATTCAGATTAAATTTTGCACTTATGGCTGAGCTAATAGATGTTCCTGTGCTAATAATTGGGGACTCTAATCCAGCAGAGCCGCCAAAAGCAGAAGTTAATATCCCGCCAAAAAATGCACTTATGGATTTCTCTCTACGTATTCTCCCTTTGCGCTGTGACAGGCTCATCAATATCCCATAAATACCATGATTTTTAGGATCCTTAATAATGTGATGAATAAATATAACTGTAATGGAAATTCCAATAATTGGAACTAGAAATAGAATAATACTATTTGATCCTTCGCTAATATTATTAAGAATATTATCCTTAATAAATATTACGGCAGTTTTCATTAGTGCTGCAGCTAAGCCTGTTATCAATCCAATGATGATACTCAAAATAATAAAAAAGAGATCCTCATTGACGCTTTTAGCTCGCCAAGAATTTAAACCCTTAATAAGATTATTTTGTTTCATCTATAAAACAAATAAATAAAATTCTAAAACCAGAATCTATACCCTATAGTTAGTTTTATTGGTTGATATATATGATTTGAAACACGATTACCAATGGTGCTCGTAAAAGCAGAATATTCGTAATCAGCGCCTATTATTATTGATGATGTTGAGTTAATTATTAGATTATAAAATAAGCCTGCCGAAAGAAACATTCCCATATCATTTGATGTTCCTACAATATTATTAGGGAACGACAATCCGCCCTGAAAGTTAAAACCAAAGTCGCTAAATGCATCAGTATAAAGTGCATACTCAAATCTACCGTAAAACTTATAAAAATAAATATTGTGATCCTGTGAAGACACATCAGTAGAAGTGCTACCATAAGCACCTTGCCATTCCAATCCACCACCAATATTAGCATTGCCAATGCTATACATAATGTTAAGACCTACAACAGGGGTGTATAATACACCTTTGGAGTTGTCGTAAACCAATGAATCAGGCGCTGGACCAACCACTGTTTTATTAAGATCGTATGAATACAAACCACCTCCAGCACCAATATATGGAGTAATATAAAGTCTACTCTGCGATTTACTTTTGCAACTACCATATCTAGTTTGGGCATTGCTCTGTATGGCAATCACCATTAATACTGCTAAGATAATTATTTTTTTCATTCTTTAAATTTCGTTTAATAACTGAACCAAAGTGCTATGAATTTCGTTGGTATCAGATGGTTTTTTCATAATAATATTATCCTTATTTAGTATCATAATATATGGTGTTGTACGAATATTAAATTCATCCATATATGGGCTAAGCAGTCCTTTAAGATCAGACACCGAAGTCCAGTTCATACTAAATTTTCTAATTTCGCGCTTCCACAATTCCTTATCATCATCAATAGCAATTCCATAAGCTATTAAGCCCTGCTCTTGATACATAGTAAAGATTTCTAGCAGGCCAGGCAAGGCATCTTCGCAATGCGGACAATCGCTACTATAGAATACTATCATTTTGGCCTTAGCATCAGTTTCATAAAGGTTGTGCAATACTCCTGATGTATCCTTAAGAATAATATTTGGCGATTTTTTGCCAGGTTTTAGGGCTTTTATTCTTTCCGAAAGATGCGAATAATAAGTTGTATTCACCCCCGATAACGAGTAATAAGGTAAATAATAATCATCGATTAAATGTACCATCACATTCTCATAAATACTTGTTTCGAAAGTTCTAAAGAAAAGATCTAAGCAATATTCGTACACCTTATTATTTACAACGGCAGTACTTAATACCTTATCAATTACGGCATTATAATTAACAGTAGCAGCAGGCTGACCAAAAGTTTTTATATAATCATTTATTACTGTATAAATAACTTTTGTTTGCAGAAATCGCTCGTCGTTAAAATCAATATTATCAAAAAAGTGATCCTTTAGAAAGGCTTGCTCACTACTATACTTTTTATTGGGATGTTTTTGGTTATAACTATCAATTTCAGGAATCATATAAGCCTTAAGTAATTTAGGTGCGAAACTATTGGGGTATTTTTTGGCTTGATAAGCAACATATTTATCAATACCATCTTCCATAGCTTTAATTCTAGCTTTCATTTTCACTATTCGAGCATCGTCTGTATCATAAGTTTTTAACTCAATCTTACGGATTTTATACTCATAAATCATGGTGCTATCCTTAACCTCAATGGCATAATTCCAATAATCGAAAAGGATTTTATTCTCCTGTGATTTCAAAACCTGAATACTTGCCATTAAGTTTTTTGCATCGGCTCTAATCACAATATCTTCCTTATTTATAATTAATTCCGTATAAAGAGAATCATTAAAATAAACCGTATAAACACCTGTGGCTAGCAAATTTATATTAAAGAACACATAAGCCCCTGTACTTTGCCTATATGCAGTATCAATAGGTTTTACTTGGTCGCCAAAGGTGCTAAATAATACAACTTTGTCTCCCTTAAAACCATTAAGGTTATAAAATAATGTATTTGATTGTGCCATAATATTATTAAGCCCAAACATGGTAAGTAAAACAATTACTAAAATTAATTTATTCTTCATAACCCACTTATTTTTTGATTATTACAAACACTGTTCGCCTATTCTGTGCTCTTCCTTCTTCTGTCTTATTTGTGGCAATAGGTTTTGTTTCGCCATAGCCTCTGCTGGTAATCTGACTAGCTGATATCCCTCTTGCAATAAGATATTCGTATACCGATTTTGCTCTATCTCTAGATAAAACCATATTAAATTTGTCATTACCAACATTATCAGTATGACCCTGAATTTCTACTTTAATTTCAGGATTATCAAACAGAAATTCATAAAAACCATCAATAACATTCTTTGATCTATTATTAAGTTCGGCAGAATTTATGGAGAAATTTACATCCTCAAGATTATATGATTTGCCAACCTTAACTTTCTGCATTACAATATCCACATCTACAGGCACATCAAATTTAGCATCCTTTTGCGAAATATATTTAGTTTCGTATGTATAATCCTTCTTCTTCACCACCATTGTATAGTCAGATTTCATAACCATTGCAAAAGCATAATTACCAGTGCGGCTATCAACTTTAACCTTCTTCACCTCTTTGGTTTTCATATTCTTTATCTCAATGGTAACACCTCTAACAGCTTCATTTGTCTCCTCATCCTTCAAATTACCTTTAACAAAAAGCACCTTCTGTGGTCGGGCTTTTTTATATAATTTGAAAGTATAAATATTCCAAGGATCTTTCTTTTGTTGCTGTGCTTTCTCATATACATTTTTCTTTTTTACACCAATTTTATTGGACGCAAAAAAACCATCTTCACCATCAGTACTTACAAAAAATCCCAAATCATTTTCTTTAGAATTTATTGGATAGCCAATATTCTTTGGTGCAATCCAGGCTTTTGCTGTATCCAAACGAGTATAAAATATATCATAGCCTCCAAGTCCAAGGTGACCAGCAAACCACTCTCCTGTATTATTATCCTGCCTATCGGAAGATGAAAAGTAAAGAGTTTCGCTATCGGTATGAATAAAAGGAGATTTTTCGTTACCTGCTGTATTAATCGATGGACCCATATTCACCGCTGGCGACCATTTACCACTAGTATCTCTTGTGCTACGGTAGATATCATACCCACCAAAACCACCAGGCCTATCGCTTACAAAATACATAATACTTCCATCAGAACTAATGCTGGGCATCGACTCCCAATTATTGCTCGTATTTATGCTATTGTCAAGCACCTGTATATCACTAGTTTTGTCGCGCTTAAGCACACAACGGGTATAAAACAGCTCGCTATTATCGATACTAAGCGAGGCGCCTCCCTCATTGCTTTGCATATTAAAAGGCTCGGGCATTGGAGCGCCCTTATCAAACATTAAAGCTGATTTTCGCTGCGCAATACAGAACTCCTCAATGGATGAACTGCTACCAGAATAAGACCTAAAACGTGATGACGAGCCTGAGCTAGCAGAACTTCTTCGAGTAAAATATAAAAATTCATTATCAGGACTAAGTGACGGTAAATATTCGTCATCAGAGGACGATACATCACTTACCAATTTAGGTTCAAAGGGAACTGGTTTAGAATAAATTTCATTGTAAAATTTGGCATATTTCGATAAATCCAGTGCATCTTCGTAATGCTTCTCACGGATTTTATCATCATCAGCTTCTATAAATAGTTCTAAATTTTTATGAGCTTGACCATATTTCTGATTATCGTATTGCATTAGTCCCAAGTAGTAATATGAGTAATAGTGCTTATAGGAAGGGCAAATTTCAATAATTCGCATATACGCCGCTATCGACAAATCCTCTTTCCGGTTTCTATTGGACTCGTCCTTATTCAAGCGCGCTTGTGCCCATAATGCCTGCAAATAATCTGGGGTATCCTCAATTGCTTCTGAAAAATACCTTGCTCCTGCTAACTGATTTCCTGCCTTTAGTTCCTTAACGGCTTTTTTATA
This sequence comes from Bacteroidetes bacterium 4572_112, assembly GCA_002254285.1. Classification (GTDB taxonomy): domain Bacteria; phylum Bacteroidota; class Bacteroidia; order Bacteroidales; family UBA1556; genus UBA6267. The sequence goes on from NIUZ01000015.1 coordinate 26,916, forward strand.
CAGCTTTAATGATTTTTTACTAATTTCGGTTTCGCAATCCGCTATATCTTCCTGAGCATAAGAAGCATAACTAAACCCAATTATTAATAGAAGTAGTAGAATTATTCGCATTTTAACATCAGTATTCGTTTCAATTATAATAACAGCATTTTATAAGAAAATATTGTAGACAAATACTTCTTAAAATAACATTGTAAAACAAATGTAATTGATAAAAACCTAATAAGGCTATAATATTGGTGTAATTATGCACATCAAAACCTTTATAAGTTGTAGTGATGTTTAATACCAAATTAATACCAAATTGGTATAAGTGTGGAATTATTTATTTTAAACTAGCAACATTAGGCACAATAATTACATAGAGCAATAAGAAA
>NIUZ01000016.1 GCA_002254285.1 Bacteroidetes bacterium 4572_112
CTGTACTGAGCATGTCGAAGTATAGCTATGGTAATAATTTTTAACGCAGTAATAGGGAAATATAAACGATTTATATGGCGTGTTTTGGTATTAATTTGGTATTAATGTTTGTTCTACCTAAAGACAATACTACTAATGGAGTTTCATCTAAGGTGCTTAAGTTTTGGACTAAAGGCGGAACTAATTATACATTAATAATTGGGGTTATGCCTAGTGATACTGCTGCTGCTGCTTTTGTAGGAGTTGACACTATTAGTGTACCAGCTGAATATACCCTATATACTATTGATTTTTTATCTTATGCAGGTAGTGACAAATATGTTGCAATTAAGCACGGCATGAATAGTACATATGATTCATATTATATAGACGATGTAGACTATTTTGAACCATTTCAAAATGATATAACTGCTCTTAATAACGTAAATGTTAGCATTTATCCTAATCCTAATAATGGTCAATTTACTTTGTCTGTTAATGGTGCTGAAGGTAATATGAATATGGAGATTGTAAACCTTGCTGGTCAGGTTATTTATACTCAACGTATCGAAGCTACTTCTAACTTTACTACTGATATCGACGTAAGCGAATTTGCAACTGGTGTATATTACATCAAACTTAGCAATAACGATGGTGTTAAAGTTAACAAACTTATTATCAAGTAATTCTTATAGAATTATTTGATAATAATATTCCTTAAAGCGGCTAAAGCAATTTAGCCGCTTTTTTTGTGCCCGCAAATTTGGAGTCTGGAAGCTTTATTCGACAGCCTATCAGCAGAAAGGGTTAATATTTACTATCGAATAAACATATCCACAAATAAACAACTAAACAGCAACCCAATTCCTTATTTAGAATCATTCTAAATCAATATTGATTATCAATAACTTACACGCAATCTTTTATAAATTAACATTTTATATAATAAAAGATATAGAGGTCTTTATATCCGTAAAGGAAATATACTTAATTTTGCAGCATAATATTAAACAATACTATTATGAAAATCAATAGAGACACAAAAATATCGGCAATTCTGAAAGAGAATATGGATGCAGTGGATGCTATAGCTTCAATCAATAGACATTTGACAAAGCTTCGTAATCCTTTTCTACGCAAAATGTTAGCCCCTAGAGTATCGGTTGCAGCAGCAGCGCAGGTAGGTAATTCTAATGTGAACGAAATGCTGAAGGCTTTGGAGGAAGTTGGTTTTGAAGTAGAGTATGATAATTCAGATAATAATTCAAACACAGTAAATACAGATACAAATATAGACATGGAAAGAACAAATATAGTTGACTTAGATGTGCGACCAATACTTGATGGTGGCACTGATCCATTTAATGCAATAATGGAAACTCTAAAAACTCTAAAACCAGAAGAAACTCTTCGCATAATAAATACTTTTGAGCCTATTCCACTTTTGAATATTTTGAAAAGTAAAGGTTATGAGTACGAATCGGAGCGACCAGAGGAAGGTATAGTACATACATTCCTTCACAAAGTAGGTGAAGAGGAAGTAAAGCAAGAGCAAATTGAAGAAATTGCAGCTCCAGACCTTACTTATGAAGATTTGGAAAATCGATATGATGGAAAATTAATGGAAATTGATGTTCGTGATTTAGAGATGCCAATGCCAATGGTTACAATTCTTGAAGCTATTGAAAACCTTGAGTTAGGTAATGCATTATTCGTGCATCATAAAAAATTACCACAATATTTATTACCAGAGTTGAAACAGCGCGATTTTGATTATAAGTCAAAAGAGGTAGATGCTGATAATATTAAATTAATAATTTATAGAACAAAATAGTTATGCAAGCAGGATTAAGTACAAAAAATGCTCCATCACCAAAAGTAGTATTACCATACTATGCTTATGGAGCAGTAGCTTTTATTGCAGCAGCAATAATGATGTTTTTTGCAGGAAACGACATTACATTAACATATATGTCACCAAAAGTATTGAGCATCGCCCACGTTTTAATTTTGGGTTGGATAACAATGATAATATTCGGCGCACTATATCAACTAATACCTGTTGTGATGGAAGTGAAACTCTATAGCGAAAAACTTGCTATGGCAAGCTTTATCACTTTAGGATTAGGAACACCTATGATGGCTTATAGTTTTTGGGTGAATTTTATCGGAGCATCGCACGCAATGATGACTGGCGGTGGCTTAGTCATTCTATCAGTAATAATGTTTGTGATAAACGTATTCGGTAGTGCAGCAAAAACAGAAATCAAAACAATAGAAAATAGATTTATAGCAACTTCAGTTGTATGGTTATTACTTACTGTAATCCTAGGATTAAGCATCGTATTATTCCCACAAATACTTGCTAATGGATCATTCCAAATTCACATTCACTTAGGAATTATAGGATGGTTTATGATGTTAGTAGTTGGTGTAGCTAGTACACTTATGCCAATGTTCTTTATTGCACATCAGCTTAATAAAAAATGCCTTGAGCGTGCTTATTGGATGATTAATGGTGGTTTAGTAGTATTATTAACTACTATGTTTTTAGACTTAGGCAACTATGCAAAATTAGGAGCAGGAGTAGCAATATTCTTAGGTTTTATGATGTTCTTTAAATATAACTTAAGTGCATACAAAAAACGTTTACGACGTAGTTTGGATATTGGAATGAAACTTTCGGTATTAGCATTCTCATTATTTGCATTAACAATGCTTACAGGTTTATTATCTGCTTTCGGTAGTATAATAGATGCTAAATACCTAACTACTATAAACCTTATTTATGGTATTTCATTAATTTATGGTTTCCTTACAGCTTTGATATTAGGACAGATGTATAAAACACTTCCTTTTATTGTATGGTTGAAACTATATCAAGACAAAGTAGGTAAATTTAAAACACCACTTCCTGCAGATATGCATTCAGAGGAAGCAGCACAAGCACATTATTTCTTCTTTATTGCTGGCTTTTCATTATTAATTGCCGGAGTAATATTTAAGGAAGCAATATTAATACAAGCAAGTGCAGCATTTATGTTATTGACAGCATTATTATATGGCTATAATACACTTAAAATACTGAATCATAAGCAAAAGCTTAAACCACTAGTAATGCCAAAGTTAAAACCACGTGTTAGACCAATGGCTAAAAAAAATTAAATAATTTATAATAAATAGAATATAAACAATAAAAACATATACAGAAATGGCTAAAATTGATAATTTAAACGAAATCGAACAAGAAGTATTAGAAGTAATAAAGACTGTTCCAGATCCAGAGGTAGGCGTAAACATTGTAGACCTAGGATTAATTTATGAAGTTGCATACGACGAAGAAAATAAGCGTATTGATGTAAAAATGACTTTATCGGCACGTGGTTGTCCTGTGGGAGATACTATTCTTCAGCATGTACAAACAGTGGTTTCAAATGTATTCCCTGGTTTTTATGTTGATGTAGAATTAGTTTGGGAGCCACAGTGGACACCTGCTAATATTACAGACGAAGGTCGTGAAGAACTTGATGGCGGAGCATTTTAATTTAGTACTCAGTAAGCAGTAGGCAGTACTCAGTAAGCAGTATGCAGTCTTCAGTAAGCAGTCTTCAGTAAGCAGTATGCAGTCTTCAGTAAGCAGTTATATTACTGCCAACTGTAGACTGTAGACTGCCAACTTAAAAAAATAGAAATGCTATTATCTAAATCATCGAAATACGGAATACGAGCAGTATTATATCTAGCTTCAAAATGTGAGCCCGGCAAACGTTTTGGTACAAAGGTAATTGCACGTGACTTGCGTTTACCAGAGGCTTTCCTCGGTAAAATAATGCAAGATCTTGTTCGTAAAAAAGTAATAGCATCTATTAAAGGTCCTAACGGAGGATTTTTTATCACTCCAGCAACATTATCACTTCCCGTGATAAACATAGTAGAAGCAATAGATGGCACAGAATCATTCCATTCATGCGGTATGGGACTAAGCGAATGTAATGACGAAAAACCCTGCCCTATCCATAACGATTACGGCCCATTACGCGATGGTTTCTTCAAAATCCTATCTGATAAAACCATTGGAGAATTCAAAAAAGACATAAAAGAAGGAAAATCTTTTATTGTGGTATAAGCATAATATCACTTATTACATCCATTAACAACATAGATTCAAGTCCATAACTTATTATTAAGTCCTATGGCGATTAATCAATTCAAGCATTTTCATTACCTTTGTTCTTCATTAATACCAATTTGGTATCAAAATACGCTATAAATAAATTGGAATATATTTTCCTATTAGAAGGCAAAAATTATTTGCATAAAAGCCTGTACTGAGCATGTCGGGGATTACCTTATGAATGACAAAATAAAGAGAGAGAATCTTCTTATTGGTCAAGGAGATAAGAATAAAAACTCATTAATATCATTACCTCTTGATGGACTGAAACCAGCCATGGTAAGTGGTTTATATCAAGGTCAGAATGTACTTACACTTATAGAAGTATTAGTAAGAAAGTACAATAAACCAATGGATTTTAATGATTTACCTATACCATTTAAATGTATTGCAACTAATATAGAAACAGGAGAAGCAAAGGTATTTGACCGAGGCAAATTAGCTGATGCTATGCGTGCTAGCATGAGCATACCTTCTGTATTTGCTCCTTATGAAATAAATAATGAGCTATATGTTGATGGTGGATTGGTGAACAACTTCCCTACTGATGTTATTAAAAAAATGGGAGCTGAAATTATTATTGGGGTAGATGTGGGAGCTGTACTTTATAAAAAAGAAGAAATAAATTCAATAATTCGTATCCTGGATCAATCAGCTAGTTTTTTTAACTCCCGTGTATCGGCTGAAAATGCAAAATTATGCGATATATATATCTATTTTTGGCAAATATAATCTACCAGCAATAACATATATTGATTCCACTATTGACAAATCAATTACTATTCAAAATATATCATATGTATTAGACAGCTACAGAACTAAGACACGTCGTTCGGCAATTAAATTAATGGAAGGTAAACTAGATATTACTACACCCTCGACCATAACTGAAGCTGAGTTTACAAGCAAGATAAATAGATTATATGGTTCACGTTTCTTCAAAAAAATAACCACAACATTTATTGAAGTTGATAGTGGATATAATGTTGAAATAAAAGTTACTGAAAAAGTTGATGATGATTTTAATATTGGAATCAGATTCGATACCTATTATGGGATAAATCTAAAAATTGGAGCCAATTTTAGAAACAAACTAATCTACGGTTCGCTTTTAGAAATGAATATAGTAATAGGGCAAGCACCGCAGCTAAAATTAAGATATACTACTGACCGTGGTTCCGCTTTTGGTTTTGGCTCCTCTTTTCAGTTCGACAATTTTTATGTGAATTCATATTCTAATCATAAAGAAATGTATAAATACAATTATAATAGTATAGTATGGGATGCTTTTATTCATCGATATTTCACAAATTATAATCGAGCAATATTTGGTATTGAGGCATCTTCATTTGGGATAAATAGCGCCCAAAATTTTGCTGATATGAAAGGTTTTACTGATAATTATGGTAAATTATTTGCTGCATTTATTCACGACTCATGGGATAGAGCAGAATTCCCTAGAAAAGGAAACCGATCGAAAGGTAGAGCAGATATTATTGTTAACACAAACGGTGACATCGAAGTACAAGCATGGACAAGAAGCAAAGGGATTATTAGTATTAGTAATAATATAAAATTTGAAACAGAAGCTTTCATCGGATTTGGTACTGTTGGCATAAGAAATACACTTATGGAGTTTAGGGTTGGTGGATTAAATCAAAGCCGAATTCAGTGGTACAGCTCTATGCCGGGTTTATTATATTTAGAAGAAGGTGCTGCTAATACTTGGCAACTTAGCATTGCCCCTCGCTGGGAATTTATTCATAATAATTTCCTTACTTACAAGCTTGCAGTTACAGCATTAGACAATGAATTTTATAAACTATTCACTGATACTAAAAGAATTTATGGCGGTATGTCATTAGAGTATGGCTATAATTCAATGTTTGGTCCCATTAGAATTTCTGGTGACTATTCTTTCACTTCATTAAATTTTGGAGCATTCATGAGCCTTGGATATTGGTTCTAAATATAAATATTATTTCAACATAAGTTAAAAATGAAATATTTAATTACCGTATTTTTATTAAGCTTAACATTAAGCATCGTAGCTCAAGAAAATAGTGATGAATACAAACAAGTTGAATTCTTCAAACTTAATGAATCCAACGACCTCTTTACATATTGGTATCAATCGGATAAATATTTCACTGATGGTATACATTTAGAATTTGTTCATCATATTTTCAATAATAAAATTGCCGACAAAGCATTATTGGGTTTTGACACAAAGTATAAGGATTTTGGGTTGAGCTTTAATCACGATATGTATACTCCTGACAACACCGAAACATCCGATGTTGACTCCACAGACAGACCTTACGCTGGGCAACTATATTTTACTTATAAGAAAGTTTCGAATCAATTTTTTCGTGCACGTAAACTAAGCACGGTTCTGTCAATAGGAATACAAGGACCTGCAGCAATGGCTGGCAAAGCACAAAATTTTGTACATAAAGCTGTGGATAATCCCACATCCAAAGGTTGGGATAATCAGCTTAGCAATGGACTTATTATAGATTATGAAGTGGAGTATATGGCTATGATTCCGCTGTGGAGTCCTGTAAATGAGCTCCACTATATTGCAAATGCGCATATAGGAACTCTAAACACTAGCGCAGAAATTGGGTTTCGATTCAAATTTGGTAGATATACTGATAGCTATATGAACTATTACGGAATTGCCAACGACAGAAATCAACATAATTTTACAGCTGCTGATATTTCTAAAATGAATAAGCATCGACGTAAAATAATACCCAAACACATACGAAACCAAAGTCTCGATTTACAAGCAGATTACCTAAATAGAAGAATGGGAAGGAAATTTCAATTATATTTTTTTACCGAAGGAACTTTATCTTATGTACTGCACGATGGTTCAGTACAAGGTTCATTAATACAATTTTCCCCAAATATATATGAATATACTTATAGCGATTACGGTCACGCCAAACTTCTTGGTCGCTATGGTTTTGTTGTTCAATATTCACATTTTTATTTTGAATATGCACGCTATTTACAGAACGATTCCTATCAGCACCATGGTGTTTTTGGTTATGGTAAAATCATTCTCAGTTGGGTTTTCTAATACCAAATAATAATAGAATTTCGCTCCATTATTTCATAAACCATTTATAATAAATATAATATAATTATTAAGAACAATTATAAATAACCCCTTTTACTGTTATTTGATTAACAATAGTTATTTTTTTGCTTATATTTGCAAAACAGAATCCAGTCACAATATCACTTTAATCAATCCCAAAATTAAATTGATATTCATTAATAACAACATCAACACTTTTAAGTTATGGAAGAAGTATCTAAAATAATCAAAGAAAAAATTAAAGAAGTTGGCAATCAGCGCACAGCTCTACTCCCAATATTACAAGCAATAATGAAGGAGCAAAACTATGTCAAAAAAGAAGATATGGTTGATGTAGCTGAAGCTTTAGATATTTCTGCAGCAGATGTATACGGTACATCATCATTCTATTCGTTTATAGAAACCGAAGAAACTGGCAAGTACCTGATTAGAATATGTAAATCTATAACCTGCGAAAACAAAGGAAAGAAACAAGTATTAAAGGCCATAGAAAAAGAGTTACAAATAGATTTGGGAGAAACAACCTACGATAAGAAATTCACTTTAAAACCGACAAATTGTCTCGGCTTATGCGATATGGGACCTGCAATGCTAATAAATGATGAGCCTTTTACCGAGCTTACAACAGAATTAGTTTCAGAAATAATTTGTGAATTTAGAAACCGATAAAAACTATTGTTATGTCAAATAAAGGATTAAGAAAAGTCGATATTTTATTCAGTCAATACTCTGTTGCTCCGTATCAGATATTGAAGCAGACAATGAAGAAAAACAAAGCCGATGTACTTACCGAGATTAATGAATCGGGTCTACGCGGAAGAGGTGGTGCAGGTTTCCCAACAGGTATGAAATGGCAAATTATGGCTGACGAAAAAGCTGAAGAAAAATACATAATTTGTAATGCTGATGAAGGAGAACCTGGTACTTTTAAGGATAGAAAGTTATTAGTAGAAGTTCCTCGAAAAGTAATTTCGGGAATGGCCATTGCCGCATGGATAACAAATTCTACCAAAGGATATATCTATTTACGAGCGGAGTATAATTACTTAATACCAGCATTAAAAAAAGAACTTGAAGTTTTTGAGGAATACTCAAAACAATTTGGCTTGGATTTTCCCATTGAAATATTTAGTGGTTCAGGAGCTTATGTTTGTGGAGAAGAAACTGCACTTATAGAATCAATGGAAGGTAAAAGAGGAGAACCCCGCAATAAACCACCTTTCCCAACTCAAGAAGGATACTTGGGCAAACCAACATTGGTAAATAATGTTGAAACTTTGGCATCAGTATCAATGGTATGTAGATATGGCTCAGAAAAATATAAATCATTAGGAACTGATGCTCAGCGTGGCTCCAAATTATTCTCCTTATCGGGAGACTCACCAAAAGAAGGAGTACACGAATTTGAACTTGGAATGAAGGTTTCTGATTTTGTAGCCGAATATGGAGATGGTGATACCAAAGCAATACAGGTAGGTGGAGTAGCAGGGTACTGTATACCTCGAAAGAATTTTGAGAACACAATAATAGGCGAAGGAAATACAACAGGCGGAGCTACAATGATATTCAATAGCACCCGATCAATGTATAATGTAATACATAATTACTTAGAGTTTTTTGTGGAAGAGTCATGTGGGCAATGCACTCCATGCCGAGTAGGTACGCAGCAATTATTGAAAGGAATTGAAGCAGTAAAAGTTGGTGATAAACCTGAGTGCTACCTTCAGGATTTGATAAAACTAAGTAAAACGATGAAAATTACATCAAAATGCGGTTTAGGACAATCAGTAACCAATTCATTTACATCAATAATCACAAATTTTCCCGAGGAAATGATTTATTAGTTAGTCATTCTAACAATTATTAAAACAAGGTATTATGTCAACAATCAAATTAATTATAGATGGCCAAGAAATAGAAGTTAAAAACGGTACTACTATTTTAGAGGCAGCCAAGAAAATAAATGTAAATATACCCACATTATGTCATCACGAAGACTTATGTGTGGCAGGAAACTGCCGTGTTTGCGTAGTTGAAGTAAAAGGAAGAGAGCGCTTGGAGGCATCGTGTGCTGTTCCAGCTGAAGAGGGAATGGATATACTAACAAATAGCGCAAAGATAAGGAACGCACGTAAGGACATTGTATCATTATTAGTTTCGGAACATAATACACAATGCACAACATGCTATAGAAATACGAATTGCGAATTGCAAGAGTTGGCTGCAGAATATAATGTAGATGGAAACAAATACTTAAGTGTACTAAAAGAAGGAATAGAGATTGACACATCATCATGGTCAATAGAAAAAGATGATAGTAAATGTATACATTGCCAGCGCTGTGTACGAACTTGTGCCGAATTACAACACGTAAATGCCCTTACAGCAGCATTTAAAGGCAATGAAATGAAAATATCCACCTTTGGAGAGCTTCCATTTAATGAGGTAGTGTGTACAAATTGTGGGCAATGTGTAAACCATTGCCCTACAGGCGCTCTTACCGAAAGACGATATTTTGACCAAGTATGGGAAGCATTGGGCGACCACAGTAAGCATGTAGTTATGAATACAGCGCCATCGGTTCGTGTAGCATTGGGAGAAATGCTTGGCTACGAAGTTGGCACAAGAGTAACAGGTAAAATGGTTACTGCAATGAAAAAGATTGGAGCAGACTCGGTACTAGATACTGATTTTTCGGCAGATTTAACAATCATAGAAGAAGGACATGAACTATTAAGTAGACTTCGCAAAGTTCTGCTAAAAAAGGATACCAATATAAAACTACCTATGATAACATCGTGCTCCCCTGGCTGGGTAAAATTTATTGAGCATATGTACCCTAATCATTTAGGCCATCTTTCAACTTGTAAATCACCTCAGCAAATGTTTGGCGCATTAACAAAAACATATTATGCTGAGAAAAAAGGAATTGATCCAAAAGATATTGTAAGTGTTGCAATTATGCCTTGCGCTGCCAAAAAGTATGAAGCAAACCGTGCCGAAATGAACGACAGTGGTTATAGAGATATAGACGCAGGATTAACAACTCGTGAGTTTGGGTTAATGATAAAGCAAGCCGGATTAAACTTTCAGAATTTAGAAGATTCAGAATTCGACAGCATAATGGGCGAATCCACTGGTGCAGGAGTAATATTTGGCGCTACAGGCGGAGTAATGGAAGCTGCATTACGAACAGCATATACAATAGTTACTGGAAGAAATGTACCTTTCAAAAACTTGAATATAACAGCAGTGAGAGGCACAGAAGGAATTCGTAAAGCTAGCATAAAAATTGACGGTTGCCTCGAAGAGTGGGCTTTCCTTGAAGGAGCAGAACTAAATGTTGCTGTTGCTCATGGATTAAAAAATGCACGAACAATAATGGATGAAGTGGCAAGCGGCAAATCAAATTATCACTTTATTGAGGTAATGGGTTGCCCAGGAGGTTGTATTGGTGGCGGTGGTCAACCTATACCTACTAATGCAGACATTAGAGCAAAACGTATTCAAGCAATATATGAAGAAGACATGAGTAAGTCGATACGTATGTCGCACGAAAACCCTGAAATAGTACGAATATATAAAGAGTTTTTGGGTGAGCCATTAGGCGAAAAATCTCATAAATTACTTCATACTCATTATCATAAACGAAATAGATATTAAAACTTATGGTATTTATGTGATTTTTATAATGTAATAATTCCTTATTTGTTTAAGCGTTTAATTGTTCAGATTATTGATAGTATGAACTATTGTAAATTATAAAGTTCCCCAAAAAAAATGATAAAACAAACAGCCCGATTAATAAATACTAATCGGGCTGCCTCTATTTGATTTAATTGATTTTATAAAAATCTCCAATAGATAAAAAATGCACTAAAACCTGTCATAATAATTAAGCTGATAAGCGCATAAAGTTTAAATATTTTCTTCGGCTTATGAGATTCGGGCATATGGCTATGGGTTACAACCTTATAATTTAGAAAAGCCAATGCTGGAGCTAACACAAAACTTAGCGTTGTAGCAAAATCAACCATCTGCTTCATATTACTCATAAAAAAGCCAAGAATTATTAGTGTGCCAGTCATCAGCACAATCATCATTATTATCCACCAATTTTTCTCTTTCTTGGGGGTGTTAATTTCAAGCTTTTCAAAACTTAAGTTTAATGCTGGCACCATTGATCGAGTATAGGCATCAAAGCAAGTAAGAGTAGTACTAAACATAGTAGCAAGCGCTGCTGTAGCAATTACTGGATAAGCCCAAATACCAATACTACTTGTAAATAGATCTATTAGCTGACCAGCAAATACAGCAGATGCTCCACTAAACTCTTGTCCTTGACCATACATTATTAAAGCTCCCAAAGATAAAAAACCAAAAGCCAAAACCACGGTACCTATATAACCTATATTAAAATCCAAAAGAGCAGCTTTTATATCAATATCCATTTTCATTTCTTTACGCTTGGCCTCTGCCCATATGGATTGCCAAACAGAAATATCTATTGGACCAGGCATCCATCCAAAGAAAGCTATAAGGAAAGCCACATCAACAGGATTACTTAGGTCAAACAGCTTTACCATCTCTGGATTGGGATTAAACCCATTTTTGAAATATGCACTTATAACCGCTACCAATGTTGATAGTGCTAATATAACTATCACATACTTAATAAGTTTATCTAGAATAGAGTAATTACCGATTATGAGTATTGTGGCAGTTAGAACTAATAAAAATGCACTAATCCAAAATGTAGAAATACTAATTCCAAACACGCTAGCCACAAGGCCAGCTGTAACAACTGTAACACCTGACTGTAGTACAAACATTGAAGCAATGGTTACCGCTAGATATATCCAGACTGCCCACCTACCTATTTTGGAATAACCTGTAATTAGATTATTGCCCGTAGCAGCAGTATAACGAGGGGCAAACTCAAAGAATGGATACTTAAGAATATTAGCAATCACAATAACCCACATAAGTTCAAAACCAAAGCTCGCTCCTGCCCTAGTACTCTGTACCAGATGCGAAACTCCAACTGCAGCGCCAGCATAAAGTAATCCTGGGCCAAGGGTTTTTATTAATTTCTTGAAATCCATAATTCGAAATTTATTTATTTACCTCACCAATTCTTTTCTCTATTGATTCTATCTTTTGAGTCATTCCTTTCTTTCTTCCTTTACGTATATCGATGGTTATAGCTGAATATACACGCTGCGATACAGGCTCCAATACTTTATAAGCCCTATTTACAATATCAAGGGCTTCCTCTAGAGTATCCGTTTCAATACTTGTACCCATAGGATTAAGCTTATACGGAACACCACTTTCATCAATCATTTTTAGCACCTTACTAACGTACTCACTACTACCCTTATCCCCTTTATCGGTAGGGAATATGGCAAAATTTAATATTGTTGACATAGAATAAATATTTGGGTTATAAGCCATGATAAATCTCTATTTTGTTATAATAAACCTATCTGTTGACTTTATGTTAATTCAATAATGAACAAATTTACGGTTTTTAATAATATCTACGCTTGATTTACCTCATCAATTTTTGATATATTTGTAAAATAATAAATATACACACAAAACTATTATAAAATGAAAACAACTTTTACTCTCAGCCTTTTACTACTAATTAGTTTTTTATCATTAGCCCAAATTACAATTACAAAATCTGACATTGGTAGCCCTGATGATACTGTAAGATATAGTTACGCCATTTTCAATAATAATTCTTATCAAGATAGTGGTGCAAATCACACATGGGATTTTAGTAATTTAGTAGCATTCAAACAAAAAACAAGTGGCTATTATGGTATGAGTGATGTAAATTTAATTTATAAGTTGGCATTTTGGGGTAGCGCTAATTTAGCTAGTCCTAGAGATGATATTAATATGCTAGGAATGTCAGTAACTGAGTCTTATTCATTTTACGATAAAAGCAATAGTGACTTACGAATAGTTGGCGCTGGTGGTAATATTAATGGTGCTCCAGTTCCTCTTGCATATGATGATGATGATATTATTTATCGTTTTCCAATGGATTATGGCGATTTAGATTCTAGTGACTCGCATTATAGTCAGAGTTTAGCCAGTGTAGGATATATTGAACAAGATTTGCACAGAGTAAATGAGGTAGATGGTTGGGGTACAATTATTACACCTCATGACACTTACCAATGTTTAAGGTTAAAATCAACCGTATATCAATCAGATTCTGTTTATATTACTTCATCAGACTTAGGGCTTCGTTTACCACAGAATTATACTGAATATATTTGGTTAGCAAAAGGAATGGATTTCCCTGTGGCTTATGCCAAAATCAGTCTAAATATTGGTTTCTTTACCTATATTGATGACTATATTCCTTTTACAAGCATTGATGATAGCAAGCAAATGAATTCAAACATAAGCATTTCACCAAATCCAAGTTCTGATATTGTAAAAATATCTAGCTCAGAAAACTCTTCTAATAGAAATATTAGTATTGTGGATATAAGTGGAAAAGTTGTTTATTCTAATAGCTTTCTAGGGGAAGAACTTACGATTAATGTAAAAAAATGGGGTTCAGGAATGTATTTTGTTATTATAAGAGACGATAAAGAAGAAGAAAGAAGTAAGCTTATTGTTAGGTAAGGAAACTTACAATAACTAAAAAAGCTCCTCATTTATAAATAATGAGGAGCTTTTTTGCTTAGTAATTTTTAAAACCTTATTTAAATCTCCTCAAAAAAGGATGATAATCACCTCTAATTCCGATTGGATTAGAATTGCGGATACTGTGAACAATCTCAATACTTTTACGAGCATGCTCAAGACCAAAACCTTCGCCTTTTAATATATGCTGATAACTAATAGTATGTAATTCGGTGAATCCACCACTAAACTCTATTTCATCGCCATCAACAGTAATTGAGCGGAAAGTACGTTGCCCTTTTGCAACTATATCAGCAGGCAGATTTCTATCATCAACACTAAGGAACCAACGTACGCGAGCTCTTTCTAATTGAAGAAAACCAGCCGCAGTATCTTTATCTGTATAATGAACAGTATTCAATTGCACATCACCAAATATATAGGTAAGCATATCGTAAAAGTGAACACCAATATTTGTAGCTACACCGCCACTTTTTGAGTTATCACCTTTCCAACTTACAAAATACCATTTTCCTCTGCTAGTAATATAGCTTAAATCAATATCATATATTTTATCCTTAGGACCTTCATCAATTTTCTTTTTCAAATCAATTATTGATTGATGATGACGCAATTGAAGAATATTATAAATCTTTTTACCACATTCCTTTTCTATTTCTTGCAGAGCATCTATATTCCAAGGATTAAGAACTAAAGGCTTTTCACTAATAGCATGTGCTCCATTACGCAAAGCAAGTCTAATATGCGAATCGTGAAGATAATTAGGAGTACAAATAGAAACAAAATCTATCTTCTTATCACCCTGTCGGCGAAGTTTATCCATATGTCTATCGAAGCGCTCTGGCTCAGTAAAGAATGAGGCATTGGGATAATAACTATCCATAATACCTACGCTATCGAACTTATCTAAAGCAGCAACAAGCTCATTATTTGTATCCTTAATAGCTTTCATATGGCGAGGAGCAATATAACCCGCAGCACCAATAAGACCAAAATTCAATTTCTTACTCATATATTCTTATTTATTCTTTTCTACAATAAAATCAGTCAACCTATATTCCTCTTTACTTTCTGGACAAACTGCAATTCCTTTTTCATCAAAACTAAGTCTGTGTCCAAACTCACTCATCCAACCAATTTGTCGAGCAGGATTACCTACAACAAGAGCATATGCAGGTACTGTCTTTGTAACAACTGAGCCTGCTCCAATAAAAGCAAATTTGCCAATATCATGACCACAAACTATTGTTGCATTAGCACCTATTGAAGCACCTTTTCTAACTATAGTTTTCTCATACTGACCTCTGCGAATTACGCCAGAGCGTGGATTGGTAACATTAGTAAATACCATACTTGGCCCAAGAAATACATCATCTTCGCATTCTACGCCTGTATATATGGAAACATTATTCTGAATCTTAACATTTTTACCAAGAATAACTCCTGGCGATACAACCACGTTTTGTCCAATATTACAATTTTCACCAATTGTACAATCCGACATAATATGTGAAAAATGCCAAATCTTAACACCTTTTTCTATATTACAACCTTCATCAACTATAGCTGATTCGTGTGAAAAATATTGTTTATCCATAAGCTTAAATCTATATTAAAGTATACAAAATACTATCTATGTTTCTTATTTAAAAAACTCCAATACTGAATCTGTAATATATTTCAGTTGTTCGTCATTCATTTCGGTATGCATTGGTAGCGAAAATACAGAATTACTCAAGCATTCTGTAACAGGAAAATCACCTTCTGAGTATCTGTCATCCTTATAAGCTTTTTGCAAATGCAAAGGCACAGGATAATACACCATCATTGGAACCCCCTTTGAGTTTAAATGCTCTTTCAATGCATCTCTATCAGCATCTTTCAATTTCATTGTATACTGATGAAATACGTGATTCGATTTCTCGTATCGAGCAGGAGTAGTGATATGCTTATGGTTTGCAAAAGCATTATCATAATAGCTAGCAGCGTAATTACGTGCAGCAGCATATTCATCCAAATGGCGAAGTTTTACATCCAATATTGCTGCCTGTATACCATCAAGTCTAGAGTTTACACCAATATAATCGTGGTAATATCTAACTTTCATTCCATGATTTACAATAGCACGAAGTTTTTCTGCTAGCTCATCGTTATCAGTAAGAACTGCACCACCATCACCAAAAGCACCAAGGTTTTTTGAAGGAAAAAAAGAAGTACATCCCAGGTCACCTATTGTTCCTGTTTTGCGCTTGCTTCCATCATTCATAATATAGTCAGCACCAATTGCTTGAGCATTATCTTCAATTACTGCAAGATTATATTCTTTGGCTATATCCATAATTGCCTCCATAGGAGCACTTTGCCCAAATATATGAACTGGCACAATAGCCTTTGTTTTATCGGTAATTGCTCCACGAATAGCCTCAGGAGTAATATTATAAGTATTAGGGTCGCAATCTACCAACACTGGTGTTAAGCCCAATAGAGCTATCACCTCCGCAGTAGCAATAAAAGTGAATGATGTAGTTATAACTTCATCACCTGGTTTTAAACCAAGTGCCATCATCGCTACTTGAAGTGCATCAGTACCATTACCACAACTAATAACGTGCTTTACATTTAAATATGTTGCTAAATTATCTTCAAAATCCTTTACTACTTTACCTTTTACAAAAGAAGTAGTATCTATTACTTGTTGAATTCCTTTATCAACTTCTGTTTTTATTTTCTGATATTGGGACTTAAGGTCCACCATCTGAATATTATCCATTTCTAAACTCCCTTATTATTCTATATAAATTAAATCTTGAAAATTCTTTCTTTCCAAGTTTTCTTCGTTTCTTCTTCTGTTTCTGCATAATAATTTCCATAGCCATAGCCATAACCATAACCATAACCATAGCCGTGTCCATAGCCTTGACCATAACCACTTCCATAACTACCATATGCACTTGATCTATCAATATCTACATCATTAATAATTAACGATAAATTCTTAATCTCTTTCATATCCGCAATATCATTTACCGTATTCAAGGCCGCCTTCGTAGTATAGTTTTGACGAACAACATACAACGAAACATCAGAGCGTTTCATCATGAATACAGCATCCGTAACAAGTCCAATTGGAGGTGTATCTATAATTACAATATCATACACTTTCTTAAGTTCATCAATTAGAGTAGTCATTCTATCACTCTCTAGCAGCTCCGATGGATTTGGAGGCACTGGTCCAGCAGTAACAATATCAATATTTGGATAATCCGTAGTTTGGATAATTTCATCTATACTTGCTCTTCCAATCAAAAAAGTTGTAATTCCAATTTCATTATTGATATTAAAGTCATCAAAAATCTTTGGCTTACGAAGGTCACAACCTAGCAATACTGTTTTCTTCTCAGCAATTGAAAATATTGACGCAATATTTATAGAATTAAACGTCTTACCCTCACCGCTATATGTAGAAGTAATTGAAATAACCTTATGTTCTTGCTCATGAGCTAGAAACTGTAAATTAGTACGTATAGACCGATATGTTTCTGAAATAATTGATTTTGGTTTATTCAATACAACAGTATTTCCTTCTTCTTTATAATGACCAACAACTCCAATAATTGGTGCGCTAACCAAATCTTCAACATCTTTTTTACTTCTAACCTTATCGTTAAAAAAATCAGCCATGAAGATAAAACCAATAGGAATAATTAAACCTAGAAGTAAGGCTATCGTATAATTTAACGATTTTTTTGGAAAAACAATACTAGCCGACCTTGCTTTATCAATTACTGTATAATCTGAGACGTTACCTGCACGTGTAATTCCTGACTCAACTCTTTTTTCCAATAAGAAAGAGTATATTTCCTCATTCACTCGATATTTTCGATTTATATCAATTAGTTTTCTTTGTTTCTCTGGCAAGCTATTAATCTCTTTCTGCACCTTAGTGATTTGCTCTTCAATGCTCTTTATCTGAATATTAGTAGTTTTACCAATATTGTTTATATTTTGTAATAACGCTTGCTCAGTATTTGTAATCTTTAAATCTACTTGTTTAGAAGCTGGGTTGAGCTTAGTACTTGTAGCTGCTAACTCATTTCGCTTCATATACAACTCATTAAGCTGCTTTACTAGCTGAATAAGCATCGGGTCTTCTATTCCTATTATTGAAGGAGCTACCATACTTTCCTTATCAGCAAGCCCTTTTTCCAAATAACTCTCTAAGTAATCAAAATATTTTTGTTGAAGCTCTGCATGCGCTCGTTTTCTATCTAGATCTGACAATTTATCGAAAGTTCTTCCACTAACATCACCAATGTCAAGCATATTGTTTTCCTTACGATAATTCTCTAAATTTTGCTCTGACTCTTTAAGAACAGTATTAATTTCTGTCAACTGATAATCAATAAACTCTATTGCATTTGCTGACTGCTTATTCTTAAAATTTAAGTTGTAATTAACATACGCTTCTGTTAACGCATTTACCATTTCTACTACATGAAATTGATTATCACCTTTAAGAGTAATTAAAACAATTGTAGCATCATTATGCATAGGCTTTACATTAAACTTACTATTATATTTTGTTGCTAAAGATTCTAATGAATTAAGGTAGAAATAAAAATCATGATCTTCATTATAGTCATAGTTATAATCTAATGTGAAGCTAAACAAATCGGTTGTAATTTTTTCACCATAATAATATACCTTGTCTATTCCTTCAGGCAAATTATAGCTTTGTTCTTGGTCATATTCGTTTGAATAAAAATCATAAAGTTTTACAGGTTCGGGAATAGGAGCAATAATTAACCTAAACTCAGTACTACTTAGCATTACAATATCATACTTAATAGATGTTGCTTGAAGATGCGAAGAATCTATTTTTACAGTATAAGGTGTATTATTGAACATTTGATTCTCTCGTATTTGACCATACCTATAATAAGACACTTGCCAATCAGTTTTACGAACAGCATCTCTTGTTAAGTCGAAAGAACGGAGAATAGCCATCTCATTTTCTATATTAACAGGCTGCTTCCAAAACGAACCTGCCGAAAAAGGATTTATATTCTGATTATCAACCATAATAAGAACTTTAGATTGACTCTCATATAAAGGATCGGCATATTTATTAAACAGATAAGCTGCTGTTAAGCTAATAAAAACTGCTAGTGCAAATAATTTCCAGTATACAAGTGCTTGATAAAGTATTGCTTTAATATCAATACTATCTTCTTGAAAATTGTTAAAGTTATTTATATTGTCTTCCATTAATTCTATTTCTTTTGTGAATCTTTACCCTATTTCATTGTATTAATCAATGCCATTAAAGCAATAAATGTAGTTACTGAACTCAGTATAAGTGCATATGGGAATTGTTCGAAACCCCACGTTTTAGCATTAAGCGACTCTACATAAATAATATCATTGGGTAATAGGTTAAAATTTTGAGAATATATTAGGTTATTATCAAGTAAATCAATAAAGTGAATATGTTCTTTACCATCAATTTCACGTATAACCATTACTCGCTGTCTATTTCCATAGCTAGTCATATCACCTGCTACCGCAAGAGCTTCAAGAATATTCAATTGAGAAACAAGTGGAGCATATCTTCCAGGGCGCTTTACCTCACCAATTAGAGTTATTCTAAATCCCGAAAGTTTTAAAGTTACAGATACATCATTAAGGTATAATTTAAGAACAGATTCAACCTCAAAGCGGGCTTTTTCCAAATCCATACCAACAATCTTAATTTTTCCAGCAACTGGTAATTGAATATAACCTGAGTCAGATACCGTATAAGAATTTAGATAAAGACCTAATTCACTATTATACATATTTGCAGAAGAACGAGAATCGCCACCATTAAAGAAGCTATATGTACTAGGGTCAACACTATTTATTTTTAAATAAATTTCGTCCTTAGCCTTAATAATATAAGCCGTACTTATTTGCTCGGTTTCTGTAGTGTCAATAGTTGACTCTTCAACCTCCTGCAAATAACGAAGTTTTCTCTGTGGAATACACGATATCATTGAAATTAGCAATAATAACGCACTTATTTTTAGAAGATTACGTAAGTAATTGTGATTTACCATAATTTTACTTTAAATATAAGCTACAAATGTAATGTTTTTATAGCTTATTTTAACTTTTTTTTAGAGCCCAAAAATCCTAGAAACCCATATTGAAACTCATGCCAAAAGTATTCATATTGCCATGATAGAATGGGCTAGTAAATTTATCTAAATATTGCTCAGCAGTTGCACCATTCAAGTCGTAACCCTGTGTATTTGTGTTTGTAAAATATGCTTTTATATACACATCATTGAGCACTTCATAGGTTGCATAAAATCCTATTGTAGTATTATCCCATGTTTTATTCTCCAAATAAGGAATACTTGTAGGGTCATAACCTGAGGTAAAGTTATAATCATACTCATCGCCATGTACTGCATAAAAATACTCTGCTTTTAAATAAAGACGTGGAATGGGCTTATACTGCAATGCTAGATATATTTCTCGTGAATTATCGATTAAATAATGCCCTAAATTGAATTTATTGGTGGCATATGTAAGACCAGCAACTGTGTGCTTATAAGTCATAGGAGCTGTTTGGGTAAATTCTGCCGTAAGAGCCAAATCTTTAAATGGCCAATTGCTTAATCTAAACCCAGCTTTATAGCTGAAGAAATTATGTAATGTATCATTACCTACTCTATCTTTTTTAAACTCATCGGCATACACCGTTCCATATAAATGTAGATGTTTAATCTTACGAATACTTATGTCCAAAAACATCTGTGAATTCTGATTCTCAACACCATGATTTATGGTATGATCCATTGACTTAAAGAACATAAATGGAATCATATAAGCAGGATGTGGCCCATTTAAATCGGTATAAATGATAGAGTTTCCGAATGAAAAGTTAATTCCTTGCCAAGGAATAAATGTAAACATATTTGTGGCAATAAACTTTGGCCTAAAAACAGCCTTATAATTTCCTGTTGTAGAATTATACGAACGTGCACTATCAATATCCTCGCTTACTAACCAACCATGGTGGTAATTAAAATCGAACCATTTTACTGGGTTTAGATGCAATTTAATCAT
>NIUZ01000120.1 GCA_002254285.1 Bacteroidetes bacterium 4572_112
AAAAATTATTTCCATAGCTACGGCTATGCAAATAATTTTTGCCTTCTAATAGGAAAATATATTCCAATTTATTTATAGCGTATTTTGATACCAAATTGGTATAAATATCAGATAAAAACATTTAAAAATATAAGATAAAAATAGCAATACTATACGGCTCTAGCCGAAGAGATAGGCAAGGAATAAAGGCCGCCAAATTTATTAGCAATAAGCTTAATGAAAAAGGTAAAGCTCCCGAAGCTATGGAGGCAATTCATAATATTTTGGAGCAAGCTGATGCTTTTATTAGGTGGGGCATTAATGCCCCGCCTAATAAAAGCACGCTTATGAGAGCTTTAGCCCAAACCCAAATAATTACAAATTATTCTATATGTATTTTCATGAAATAGACTAATACCAATTTGGTATAAACTATTATTCCGAAACAAAGGGCTATAAATCCAATATATTTACTTTTTGTTCTTATTGGGGCAGCTACTTATTCCAAAAGGAGCATAAAGTGGGCAAAAACTCACTAAGCTAGTCAGCACAAATACTGCTGAAAGTACCATTAGTATAATTCCTATAGTTCCTGAAATTACTCCTGTGAAATAAAGTATGCTAAAAATAATAGCGATAATAACTCTGATTATACGGTCGGCGTTTCCTAGGTTCTTTTTCATAATATAATATTTTGATATATTTGTTTGCATTATTGCGCTGCAAATATATACCTGTGGAAACTCCTATGCAGTGACTATGGTCACCATTCCGAAATTATTTTTATTCCTTCCTTAGTTTGCTCTACTTTATTGTCAATTTCAAGCTTTTTCATTATTCTTGATATTACCTCGCGGGCAGTACCCAGCTCATTTGCCAATTGCACATGACTAAGTTTTACAGGAGCGTTATTAGTCATAAGAGATTTCTTTTTCAGATGATCGTAAAGTCTTTTGTCCATTCTATCAATCAGCAAATGGCGAATAGTATCCAATAATTCTGAATACCGTAGGTTGTACTGATTATAGAATAAATTATTAAAATCGGGATATTCTCTTAACCAAATTGGAAGGTGCTTTGCCGGAATTAGCAATATTTCTGAATCCTCCTCGGTAATGGCAAAAACCTTGCTCTGAGTATTGTTTAGTGCCGCATGAAAAGTCATAACACAGCTCTGCGACGCTTCAATATAATACAATAAAAGCTCCTTATCATCAAAACGCGAATATACCTTTACTAAACCTTTAAGCACGATTGGCAACACCTGAATATATTGCTCTTCCTTAAGTATTTCGGCACCTTTGGGGAACTTCATTAAGGTAGAATGCTTAATTATTTCGTCCAATAATTGAGGTGCAATAAACGAGAGTGCTTTTCTGTCAATTTCCATAATAGATTTATTGTTTAGAGTGAAATTTACCCATTCTTTACTTCACAATTATTCTTTGTGAAATATTTGCCCATAATAGTGGCAACAATAATAAAGATTGGAATACTAATAAAGATTCTTAGCAGGGAGAATTTTAAGCCCAAGAAACCTATTTCGAAAGCCAACATAGGAATTTTGGCAATGGATGCCGAGCTTAAATAAATAAATATATTGCGTGCGGAGGTGCCTTTTTTCCATAAAATATAAGCCACCGGAAAAGCTGCATATATTGGTCCTGCTTGAATAAATGCCAGAAGCATTATTAGCATCATTCCTCTTATGCCCGATGATTCGCCTATGTGCTTTTGTACTCTCTCACGAGACACCCACACATCGAATAAACCCACAAGAATAAACATTACTGGCAGTGCCAATATCATCTCTTTTATGAAGCCCCAAAAGTTGTCTTCAAATATACTTATGCCAGGATTATAGTTATAAAAATATGACAGCAGTACAAAAACGATAAAAGCAATTATTATCGGAAAATCGTATTTGTATTTCTTATATAACTCCCACATACTAATAATAATGATAGATTAATGCCATTGTACCACCCACAAGAATAGCGCCGACAAAACTTAGTGTATTTCGTATAATTGCAGTTTTAAAACCGAAGAATTTTGCCTCAATTGGGATAGTAAGAACTCCCACCATTTTGAGCGTTGTAATAAATACCGATAATACCGAAAAACTCACACCTGTTTTGAGCAGAATACTAGCCAAAGGATAAGCAATAAAACCAGGAATTATGGAAATAGATCCTATTACAGCGGCCGAAACATAAGCTCCAAGCCCAGCCTCATTTCCTAAATATTCTATCAACAGTTCGTCAGAAACTAGATATAAAACCACGCTCACAACTATTATCACTGACAATAGTGTTGGCAGAATTTTCATAAACATCATCACCCCTTTTTTTACAGCCTTTTTGGTCTTCTGTTTATCGAAAACAAAAGAAACAATAGTAAGTATTGCCGTAAGAATTATTATTGGTATCATTATTACTGATTATCAGAATTATAAACTAGCAAAAACCTCCTTTGCCGAAATACTCAGCATACAAGCACAAGCCTCGCCATTGAGACATTCGGTGCAATGTGGTTTATCAGCAGTAAAAACTTTTGTGCTTTTGCCTATTGGCGCCCATCTTCCAGGGTGAATTGGACGAATTGGTGGAAAAATACCCACAGCATTGATTCCTGTTGCTGCTGCAATATGTAAAGGACCAGTACTTGCCGCCACTAAGGAGTCTGCTTTGGCAATAAAAGCCACAAGTTCCTTAAGGGTCATCTTGCCGCTTAGGTCAATAAGATTATCACAATCGTACATTAGCTCATCACGAAAAAGCTTGCCTTCAGGTTCAGTACCCGTTAGAAAAACCCTATCACCATTGTCAATAAGCAGGTCTATCAGTTTTCTAAAATTCACCAAACCCCACTCACGAGCACTGCCCTGCGATTTGCTATGTAATATTATATTTTTTCCTGTGGTAGAAAGCAATGAGCTCCATTTTTCGTCCAAAGAAGGAATATTTGTAAAGCCATAATATTTTTCCATTTCCTGAAAACTACCATCAAAACTAATTTCCAAGCTAGCCAATAGTTTTACATTTAATTGCGCCTCGTGCAAATCAGATTTTTTTCGCGAAAACGAAGGCATCTTATTGCAATATAAGTAGTGATAAGGGCGGTGCGAGGTGCCTATTCTAGTTTTTATGCCCGATTTTCTGGCCAATTTAGCAATCTCTTTATTGGGAAAAACGTGTACTATTATATCAATATTCTCCTGTTTCAGAAGTTGAATTTGTGCTTTAGAGTCAAGTTTCTGAATCTCGCTCCAATCGAGGAATTTATCCACTTTGCTAGAGCAAGCTATTATATCTTTAGTATAAGTTTTGCCAAGAAAAAGCACTTTGGCTTGGGGGTATTTCTCTTTTATCAATCCTGCTAATGGCAATGTAAGTACCACATCACCAATACTATCGGTACGACTAAGTAGTATATTCATTATATATTGGCATTTTTGTGAAGTTCCTTGAGCTTTACATATTTTGTAAAAGTGGCAAAGGCCGATATTGAGCATATTATAAAGCCATAGTAGCCATCGAGGAAGCCTAGTTTGAAAAAATAATCGCGGATAAATTTCCATACAGATTTGTAAATTGCAATAAACCAATTTGATTTTTTGCCCTTCTTAAATGCTTCTTTAGCTCCAATGCTAGTGAAAGTATTTACCTGTGCAAGATGCTGCTCAATGCTATAATATGAATAATGCAGCAAATCACCTTTCAGGTATTCCTGCTTAGCATTTGCTTCCATCTCTATTTTGTCGTGAGGATTTATACCATCCCATTTGCCTTTGGACTTACGTAGTAAACGCAATTTTTTGTCAGGATACCATCCCGAATGCAAAATCCATTTTCCTAAATAATTGGTTTTACGATTGAAAATATATCCATCGGCTTGTGGATTATCCATTACGGACTTTATGCTTTGCAATAGTGTAGCATCAGGCAGCTCATCAGCATCAAGCGATAGCACCCAATCATTTTTTGCCATTTGCATAACACGATTTTTCTGTTGAATATGCCCATCAAACTTATGTGTGCTAAATTGCACACCAAGCTTTTTGCAAATATCCTCAGTAGAATCCGTAGAAAAAGAATCCAAAACAATTACTTCATCAGCAATATTCAATACCGAATCAATACATCTTTTGATGTTTTTTTCTTCGTTAAAGGTTATTATTACTACTGACAGTTTTTGCATATTCGTAAATTTGGTTTTGGCAAAAATACGCTATTTTTAATCATCATCGATTTTGTATTGGGATGGATTATTAACGTAAATTTCGCTTTTAAAAATTTACCTAATAATAAATTTACGAGTATAAACCAATTCCTTATTCGTATGTATTATTTTTTACGTTTTTTATAAAAACCTCTATACAAACTCTTATTGAAACAATCCTTTATACTTAAGCTTAGCAAATAGTTGAAAAAAATGTACATTTGCGAAACATAAAACAAACAACATAATGGCAAGCACATTACGACATAGAATAGAACAACATTGCAGACTGTATCATAGTGATGTAGTGGCAGTTCGACGACATATACATGCAAATCCTGAATTGGCTTTTGAGGAATATAAAACTTCGGAGTTTATTTGCAAAAAACTCGATCAGTATGGTATTCCGTACCAAATAATGGCAAAAACAGGTATTGTGGCTTTTATTGAGGGCAAGAAAAAAGACAAAGTAATAGCATTGCGCGCCGACATGGACGCTCTGCCTATTCAAGAGATAAAATCAACTCCTTATAAATCGAAAGTGGATGGCGTAATGCACGCCTGTGGTCATGATGCACATTCGGCAATGCTACTTTTGGCAGGAAGAGTGCTTAATGAAATGCGCCATAATTTGGATGGAAGTATAAAACTTATCTTTCAACCTTCAGAGGAGAAAATCCCTGGAGGAGCAAAAGCTATGATAGAAGCCGGAGTGCTCGAAAACCCTAAAGTGCGCCACGTAATTGGTCAGCATGTGTTGCCAACAATGGCATCGGGGCGAGTGGGATACCGTGCAGGAAAATACATGGCTAGCTCTGATGAGCTTTTTCTAAAAATAATTGGTAAAGGTGGCCATGGTGCTACTCCTGATCTTAATATTGACCCAGTACTAATTGCATCGCATATTGTAGTTGCAATACAGCAGGTGGTTAGTCGCATGGCAAAACCTACAATTCCTACAGTGGTTTCTTTCGGAAGATTTATTGCCAATGGGCATGTAAATATTATTCCTGATGAGGCAAATCTTGCAGGAATACTTCGTACTTTTGATGAAGAATGGCGCGCCGAAGCTCTAATAAAAATCACCAAGCTTGCTGAAACCATGGCAGAGAGCATGGGAGCAAAATGCGAAGTAACTATCGTAAATGGTTTCCCCGTGGTGGATAATGACGAGGAGCTTACTAAGAATTGCATGCAGTTTTCTAGAGAATTTCTTGGTAAAAGAAAAGTTGAAGATTTGGAAATGAGAATGACTGCTGAGGATTTTGCCTATTATGGTCAAAAAGTACCAAGTACTTTCTTACGCCTAGGAACAAAAACCCGTGGCAAGGATATTACAAATCTTCATAATGCATTATTCGATATTGACGAAGACGCTTTATACCACGGAATGGGTAATTTGGTGTTTGTGGCTTATCGTACTTTGGAAGAATTAATTGACTAATCTTTGCAAAAAAGCGTCAAATGCTGCGTTATTTTCGGTTTTAAAACAGTCACCTACTAGCACAAACAATCATGATTAAAAACAAAAAGGTAATAGTAGTTCTCCCTGCATATAATGCGGAGAAAACCCTCGAGAAAACATATCTCGAGATACCTTTTGACATAGTTGATGAGGTAATCCTCACCGATGATTCTAGCGACGACCGTACCATTGACGAAGCCAATCGTATTGGTAT
>NIUZ01000121.1 GCA_002254285.1 Bacteroidetes bacterium 4572_112
GGTGTTATGACACAGGCTGTTACCCGTGGCGATGGTAGCCAAGGTGATGATGTAACAGCAAATGTAAAAACCATTAGGAGCATTCCATTAAAACTTAAAGAAGGTAATTATCCAGCAGATTTCGAAATCAGAGGAGAAATTATAATGACCCGCAGTGGTTTTGCTAAATTCAATGAAAAGCGTAAGAAATTAGGTAAGCAAGAGTTTGCTAATCCACGAAATGCTGCTTCAGGAAGTATAAAAATGTTGGATGCAAAGGAAGTTTCAAAACGACCACTTGATGCATATTTGTATTATGTGGTAGGCGATGATTTAGAGTTTACAAACCATTATCAAAGTTTGGAAACAGCTCGCCAATGGGGTTTTAAAGTGTCTGACACAGCACGAAAAGTTAGTAGCGTTGAGCAAATATTTGACTTTATAAACCATTGGGATAAAGCACGTAATGAGCTCGATTTTGAGATTGATGGCATTGTGATTAAAGTAAATGATTTTTCACAACAAAAGCAATTGGGCTTTACCGCCAAATCTCCACGATGGGCAATTTCATATAAATTTAAGGCTGAGCAAGTGGTTGCCGAGTTGTTGTCAATAGATTATCAAGTGGGCAGAACAGGTGCTGTAACTCCAGTTGCAAATCTTAGCCCTGTGCAATTGGCTGGTACAACAGTTAAACGTGCTAGCCTGCATAATGCTGATGTTATAAAGTCCTTAGACTTACATATTGGCGATTTTGTAAAGGTTGAGAAAGGTGGTGAAATTATTCCAAAAATTATAGCAGTAGACCTTTCCAAAAGAAAAGATAATGCTGAGGAAGTTAGTTTCCTTACCCATTGCCCCGAATGTAATACCAAATTAGTTAGGGAAGAAGGCGAGGCTGCTTTTTATTGCCCTAATGTATATCAATGTCCACCACAAATAAAGGGTAATATTGAGCATTTTGTTGGTCGTAAAATGATGGATATAAATATGGGAGAGGCTACTGTAGCGGCTCTTTTTGATAAGGGTTTTGTTCGCAATATTGCTGATTTATTCGACCTTAAAGCTTCAGAGCTGGTACAGCTTGATGGCTTTAAGCAAAAGTCTATTGCTAAGTTATTAGAGAGTATTGAGCAGTCAAAAAATACTCCTTTCGAAAAGGTGCTTTTTGCCCTAGGAATTCGCTTTGTTGGTGAAACTGTAGCTAAAAAACTTGCTCAACATTTCGAGAATATTGATTTGCTTAAATCCGCCACAACGATGGAGTTGCTAATGGTAGATGACATTGGAGAGCGTATTGCAGAGAGCTTAGTTGAATACTTTGCAAACCCTGTAAATATTGATATAGTAAATAGATTGCGCGAAAAAGGACTACAATTCGAAATTCAGAAAAACACTGACAATTTCCCTGATTTACTACAAGCAAAAGCATTTGTTGTAAGTGGTAAATTCTCGGTATCACGCGATGATATTAAGCAAATGATAAGTAATTATGGAGGTAAAGTTATAAGCGCAATATCTAGCAAAACTGACTATGTGTTGGCAGGAGACAAAATGGGACCTGCAAAATTAAAGAAAGCAGAGAAATTAGAAATAAAGATAATATCAGAGGACGAATTTTATAAAATGATTAATATATAGATATGAATTTTTCAGAAAGATTATTGAAACTATTTGGCTGGAAAGCCTTGAATCATATTGAGGGAAGAGTGCCAGCAAAAGCGGTTGTACTTTCTGTACCTCATACTAGCTATTACGATTTTTTTATTGGCTTTTTTACTTATAAAGCTTTGGGAATGAAAGCTTATTTTCTAATTAAGCAAGAGGCATTCTTTTTTCCATTAGGAGGTTTACTTCGTAAAATTGGTGGTATACCAGTTCGTAGAGGAAAAAATAATGTGGTAAATGATGTTACTAAAGCTATGAAAGATAATGATGAATTTATTCTTACCGTAGCACCAGAGGGAAGTCGCAAACCTGTTGAACAATGGAAAACAGGTTATCATCGTATTGCACGAGCAGCTAATGTTCCTGTAATTGTTGGGTTTTTAGATTATAAAACAAAGAGCTGTGGTATGATGGATGTTGTGGATCTAACTGATGATTTTGAAGCTGATACGCTGAAAATAATGTCATATTATAAAGAAATAGAAGGCAAATATAATGATCAGTTTTTCTTACCTCCAGCTGCTCTTAAATAATGATTGTTTGAATATCAGGGAATTATAGATTTAAAGTATTAATTAAGGAATAATAAAATTGAATTATGTCAGAGACTAAAAAAATAGGAATATTTCAAAAATTATTGAACTGGACCGAACGTGCAGGAAATGCACTGCCGCATCCTGCAACCTTATTTGCACTATTTGCATTAACAGCTTTGGTTTTTTCTGCCATAGGGCACTTTTTAGGATGGGAAGCTATTCATCCTGGTACTGGCGAAATTATCCGTCCAGTAAATCTACTTTCGCATGATGGTATTCACCGTATTTTACTGGAAATGGTGGATAATTTCACAAGTTTTGCACCTTTAGGAATTGTATTAGTAGCAATGTTAGGAATTGGTATTGCAGAATATAGTGGGCTTATAAACTCAATCATTAGATTGCTAGTTATTAAAGCTCCCTCATCAATGCTTACTTTTATTCTTGTGTTTTCAGGTATATTATCTAATGTAGCCTCAGATGTGGGATACGTACTGCTTATTCCATTGGCTGGAGTAGTGTTTATTGCTGTTGGAAGACATCCTATTGCTGGTATGGCTGCTGCCTTTGCTGGAGTTTCTGGCGGTTTTAGTGCCAACCTTATTCTTGGTACTGTAGATCCACTTTTGGCAGGACTATCTACTGAGGCGGCTCATATTCTTGATCCAAATTATCATGTAAACCCTACAGCCAATTATTACTTTATGGTGGTTTCCACCTTTGTAATTGCAATTGCAGGGACTATTGTTACCGACAAAATTGTAGAACCGCGCCTTGGTAAATATACTGGTGATGTAGAGGTTGAATCCTTTGAAAAACTAAATGCTCTTGAGAAAAAAGGCCTTAAAATGGCTCTATTGGCAATTGGGGTTATTTCAGCAATTACCTTATTCGGAATAATTCCGGAAGATGGTTTTTTTAGAGGTACCGATGGTGGCGTTCTAAGTTCCCCACTTATTAAAGGAGTGGTAGCAATGTTGCTTATTTCTGCCGGTTCTGCCGGTTTAGCTTATGGTTTTACCACAGGCAAATTCAAGAGCGATGCTGATGTAATGGACGGTATGGCTTCATCAATGAAAACCCTTGCTACCTATATTGTTCTTGTGTTTTTTGCAGCACAGTTTGTTGCGTTTTTCAAATGGAGTAATTTAGGAATTATACTAGCAGTAAAAGGAGCTAATGTACTAATGTCTGCTGATATTGGTTTAATTCCACTTATGATATTATTTATTTTGCTTTCGGCAAGTATTAATATGCTAATGGGAAGTGCTTCGGCAAAATGGGCAATCTTAGCGCCAATATTTATCCCAATGTTTATGATAATGGGATATTCACCAGAACTTTCGCAGGTGGTTTACCGTATTGGCGACAGTGTTACCAATGTAATATCGCCCATGATGAGCTTTTTTGCTCTAATAATTGCCTTTGTGCAAAAGTATGATTCTAAGGCAGGTATAGGTACAATAATAGCCACAATGGTACCGTACTCCATGGTTTTTCTTGTGGTATGGATACTTTTACTTGTAGCATGGCTTCTTTTAGGTTTACCTTTGGGCCCTGATGCAGGAATACATTATATAATGCAATAATAAATTAGTATTTTAGTTTATAGTAGATGAAATTATCAGTAATAATAGTAAATTATAATGTTGAGCATTTTTTAGAACAATGCATTGATTCTGCATTGATTGCATCTGAAAATGTAAGTACTGAAATTATTGTTGTTGATAATAATTCTGTAGATGGCTCTCTGCAAATGATGGCTGAAAAATTCCCTGATATTACTCTTATTGCCAATAAGGATAATGTAGGCTTTTCAAAAGCTAATAATCAGGGAATAAGGATTTCTAAAGGAGAATATATTCTACTTCTTAATCCTGATACTATTGTTGAAGCTGATACCTTCTCTAAGACTGTGGCATTTATGGATTCTCATCCTGAAGCCGGTGGTCTAGGAGTAAAAATGCTTGACGGTAAAGGTAGATTCTTACCTGAGTCTAAACGAGGGTTGCCAACTCCGCAAGCTGCATTTTATAAGATGTTTGGCTTTTCTAAGATATTTCCAAAATCAAAGAAATTTGCTTCTTATCATCAAGGGCATCTTAGCAATGACGAAACCCATGAGGTGGAAATTCTTGCAGGAGCTTTTATGCTAATGCGCAAAACCACCTTAGATAAAGTAGGCTTATTGGACGAGGATTTCTTTATGTATGGTGAGGATATAGATTTATCGTATCGTATCATTTTAGGAGGTTATAAAAATTACTATTTCCCCGAAACCCGTATTATCCATTATAAAGGAGAAAGCACAAAAAAGAATACCGTAAATTATGTGTACGTATTCTATAATGCGATGGTTATATTTGCCAAGAAGCATTATTCTAAAGAAAATGCAAAACTGTTTAGCTTGCTAATTAATGCAGCAATTATTCTTCGAGCTTTTGTATCGGTAGTGGCAAGTTTTTTCCGACGAATGTTTGAACCTGCCATTGACTTTGTGCTTATCAATTCAGCATTAATTTTCACTTCACAATATTGGGCAGAAATTATTTTTGGTGAAAACCAAAAGTACCCTGACCTGTTTTTATATCTATTTATACCTCTTATAGTTGCCTTTTGGCAAACAGTAATATATTATGCTGGTGGCTACTCAAAGCCCATTAAAGTTTTCCGAATTCTATTGGGACAAATTACGGGTGTGATGATGGCTTTAGTCGTTTATTCTCTTCTTCCAGAGTCGTACCGATTCTCAAGAGCAATTATTCTTATAGGCGCTTTCATGTCTCCAATTATTATGATAGTTTGGCGATATTTGGCCTATTTAGTGGGTTTTAAAAGTTTTAAATTTGGAAGTGAAAATATTAAACGTATTGCTGTGGTTGGTAGTGATGATGAAGTTACAAGAGTGCTTTCTTTGATGAGCAAAACCAATATTGATACCGCTCATGCTTCTAAAATACTTAAGGATGGAGATAGTAAGGCGCAGAATAAGGATTTAGTTTTAGGAAGTGTATTTCAGTTGGAAGAGATTGTTAGAATTCATAAAATTGATGAGCTAATATTCTGCGCAAAAGATTTTGGTGCTGCGCAAATAATTGATATGATGACTAGTCTTAAATTGCCAAATATGGAATATAAGATTGCCCCATCAGAGAGCATGTTTATTATTGGCTCTAATTCAATAAATACGTCTAGCGATATTTACTTTGTAGAGATTAATGCAATAAACAAAGATTCGAATAAACGCTTCAAGCGATTATTTGATTTTGTTGTAAGTTTGATTTTAATTGTTTTATATCCAATAATGTTTTGGATTTATAAGAAACCATTTGGTGCAATCAAAAATCTAGTAGTGACTTTCTTGGGAATGCGAACATTTGTTGGTTTTGATAAGCTTGATAGTTTGCAATTGCCTAATTTAAAGCCAAGTATATTGCATCCTTCGGATATGGCAATTGATAAAAGTAATAATAAAGAAATTGAAAAATTAAATCTAGCCTACGCAAGAAGTTATAAAGTTAGCGTTGATTTTTTTCTAATTACAAAATCACTTAAGCTTTTGGGAAGCTAAGGTGTCTGTTCAGTATTGTTTTATTTAATTAGGTATGACAGACCCTTTTATATGTGATTTGTAGAAACTCATATTTAGTATAGGATTACATACTTAAATTACATACTTTTGTACC
>NIUZ01000122.1 GCA_002254285.1 Bacteroidetes bacterium 4572_112
AGACCTGCATGCCAAAGGATATAAGGAAATTACCTTACTTGGACAAAATGTAAACTCATATAATTGGGAACTCAATGGCAATAAAATAAATTTTGCTAAGCTTCTGAAAATGGTTGCTGAAGTATCTACTGAATTACGATTAAGATTTTCGACCTCTCACCCTAAGGATATTTCTGATGAGCTAATCGAAACTATCGCTAATACCGATAATATTTGCAACTCATTGCACCTACCTGTTCAATCAGGCAGTAGCACTACTCTTAAGCGAATGAAACGCAGCTACGATAGAGAATGGTATATGAATCGTATTGCAAAAATCAAATCACTTATTCCAAATTGTGGGCTTTCCACGGATATTATTACTGGCTTTTGTGGCGAAACTGATGAGGAGCATAATGAGACTATCGCACTGATGCAAGAAGTTGGTTATGACTACGCATTTATGTTTAAATACTCGGAGCGTCCAGACACTTTTGCTGCCAACAGAATGGCTGATGATGTGGATGAGGATGTAAAATCGGAACGCCTAAATGAGATAATTGCTATGCAACAAAAAACATCTTTGACTAGTAATCAAAAGGATGTGGGACGAATTTTCAATGTATTGGTTGATAATGTTTCAAAGCGATCAAACGAACAAATGTCGGGGCGTACTGCTGAAAATAAAGTTATGGTTTTTGACAGAAAAGATGCAAAACTTGGCGATTATGTAAATGTAAAATGCACAAAATGCACCGTTGGTACTTTGCTTGGTGAAATAGTTGAATAATGATTAATTGGTAATTACTAATGGCTAATTGTTAATGATTAATTATATGGGAGATGACTATGGTTTTACTTTCAACCTTATCAATTCTGTATTAATAAGTTCTTCTGCGGCTTCATAACCGACATCAAAGAGTTTTTCTGAGTTCTTGAGATTGAATAAACTATCGTTGCCTTCTACAAAAGGATTCAATAAATAGTCGCATTTAGCCCCTGATTTTTTTACATTTTCTTTTATTACCAAGCTAATTATTCTATCAGTAATGCTCAATACATTAAGCTCTCCTTTAAAAGTATAGTTATTTACATGCGAGCCAATTATTAGGTTTCCACCACCAACAAATGGGTCAACAGGAAGGTTATTAAATAAACCGCCATCTATATAATGCTCACCATCTATTAAAATAGGCTCAAACACTATTGGCACCGAAGCCGATGCGGCAACCTTATCGAATAATGTTCCAGAATTAAAAATTCTAAAACCACCAGCATCTACATTACTAGCACATACATGCATTGGAATTTTAAGGCTTTCGAATGAATCATCTTTAATAAACTCTTTCAAAACTATCGCTAGCTTTGACATATCCATAAAACCTTTTTTATGTAACGAAAAATGAAAAAGGTCTTTATAAGACTTTGTAACCATTATTTCTTGAATAACAATAGGCTTAACTCCAGCACAATACAGTGCCCCAATAATTGCTCCTGCACTAGTTCCCGAAATAGCATTTATTTCTATTTTATAATCATCGAAAGCTTGCAGAATTCCAACATGAATAGCGCCACGAGCACCACCACCACTTAATACTAAATCTATTTTTTTGTTTAGTTGCATAATAAAAAGGCACTTTAATTAATTATAGACTTTATTTATTCTTAAGTCTTGAATCAAATATTAATTTATTTTTAGAAGTAATTTTAATTCTTTTTGAATCAGAATGATATGGGTTTACTAAATAATTGAATTCTTGTTGAATAATACAACTTGGCACTTTAAGAACTGCTGATACACCACTTTTCACAAAATCGTCTCCAATATATTGAGTCTTTAATGTTGGTGGTTTCTCATCCCAGTTATCTGGTAAGTCTGCAATATTTATAGTTGTAATCTTAATATCATCAGGAATATCTATTTCAACATAGTATCTATCATTAGGCAAATCCTCACTCAAATCTAAATGAACAGCTATTTCTAATAATGCTAAAGATCTTGATTCAGCAGAATATACAATATGTGTATTTTTGCTATTCCAACGAAAACCATCTGACATTGAAGCACCTAAACAATCCAAAGTTGTATCTAAATACTTTTTTCGCTCAATTCTGTAAACTTTCATTATGCAAAGTTTCCGTATTCAATTCTATCTAAAGCATTTCTGACAACCTGGATTCCAGTTAAAGAATCAAAGAAACTATCAGGACTATCACCTCCAAGAGAAATATTTGGTTTTTTCAACCACCTATGAAATTTTTGGAATTCTCCATTAAAAACTTGCTTTCCGTATTCTAATAACTCTGTTAGAACAAGAATAATTTCACTGTTTTGACCACTCAACAAATACCTTTCTCTCTTACCCTTATTATAAGTAGTTTGAGGAACGCCTAGTAAATGAAGAACATTTTTTACTGGTAAATTTGCATTTTTACTAATTACTTCAATAGAACCATAAGGCAATCCTTTTCGTATGAGAGCAATTCTCTCAATATTAGATTCCCAAAAATACTCTTCCTCAGCTAGTTTTATACTCCATTGAGATTTAATATTCTTTGCTCTTTGAGCTCTTCTAATACTTTTTTTAGGATCGAAGGTTATTTGTTTTTCTTTCATAATAAAACTAATTTACAGTAATTCTGCTGCAAATATACAGCAATTATGCTGTAATACCTAATCTTATGTACAACAAAACCTAATTTTCAAACAATATTGGAGAAAATACGGGTTATTTATAAGCTTTTAAGAAAACAACATAGGAATAATATTAGCTTATTTCTTCTACTTCTGAGTTCTAATAACTTTCACATACTCAGCCCCAAACTCTTTTACAATAGCCTTACTTACTTCCATAGCAGCTGGGCAAGTTTTGATATTTAGCTCAGTGATTCCCAATAGCTGCGAAAACTTACGTCTGTCGGTATGAGGATATTCGCGGCAAGCCTTAGGGCGGTGATCATAAATCATGCAATAATTATCGGGCATAAGGAATGGACAAGGCATAGTATTAAAAACAAAATTATCATCCTCATCCATTTCTATATACTGTTCAGTAAATTTGGCAGGCTTCATTTTCAAACCCTTTGCCATATGTCTAATATCCAAATCAGTAATATTTGGGCCTAAAGATTTGCAGCATTCGCCACAACTAAGACAATCCACCTTTTCAAAAACTTCCTCGTGTTGCTCCTGAACAAAGTAGTCGAAAGTCTTTGGTGGCTTCTTCTTTAATTTCTTAAAAGTACGCTTAATGGATTCTATATTATCTTTATAGTCTTGCTCAAGATTCTCCAATAACTCCTCTGTTTTGTTCATATTATTTTGTTTTCAAAAATTAATTTTATATTTATTTGGCTATTTTGTTTCAATAATATCTGAAAGTATTTTCGATAAATCATACTCTTCAATATCATTAAAACCACCATATTTACCATATTCCTTAATTGCCTTTTGCAAGTCAAATTCTTTTTCCTGCATATTAAGAAACATATCTGAGTTCATAAATCTATTAGCGAGATACCCCTGCTCAGTTTGCCCAGGTGTGGGAACAAATATAGCTTGTTTTTTTAAATAAAATAAGTCCATAATTGTAGAATAGCCACTTCTTGCAATTATTAGGTCCGATTTCTCTATTATTTTAAGCAATTTATCATCCGATAAATGATTATAAATATCAATATTACCATTAGGTTCTATCTCCCCTTCGCTAGGTTTACCCCTTAATAACACACTCTCGCCATCATAATTGCTTAGCTGCTGTATTATCAACTTCTCGAAATTACTACGGCTAGGCTCGGGCCCCGAAATTAAAACTAATATATTTGGCAATTCCTTCGACGTTCTACCATTAAGTTTAGCAATACTAAAGCGACTAAGAGGACCAATATATTTTACATCCAAAGCTGTATTAAAACCATGAGATAGTTTTCCGGATAGATTATCCTTCCCATCGAAATCAGGCACCCATACTTGATCAAATTTCTTGATAAATTGCTCATGCATTTTCCGAAGAATATCCTGAGTAAATGATAAGGACACAGGCGGAATAATCTGCAGTTGATGAGTTATAAAAACCGAATGAACATCAGCATGATAAACCCCATATCTATTATCCGAGATAATAAGATTTGGCTTATGATTTTCCACTAACTCATTAATGATTTCATGCTCATTACCAATGGCCTTTTTAAGCTTTGGTAGCTGAGATATAACATTAGCAATCATTGATTTGCGAGAGTATTCGAAATCGTAAGCAGGCAATTCAATAAATTCTAAATCAGGAAATTGTTGCAGCCAAAGAGCAGCAGCTTCGCCTGATGAAGCAAGTATTATTTTCCAATCATTAGCAATAAAATGCCGCACAATAGGAATCATACGAGTAGCATGACCTAATCCCCAATCCAAGGCGGAAATTATTACTTTTTGTTGCATATACAAGCTAATATTATCACTGATTCATAAAACCCTGTTTCTTTATCAAATCTAAAAATAGTTTTGAGAAGTCCACATTCATTGCTTTAGGGTATCTATTTTTTGTAAAAATTTGGGCAAGAGTTTCAAGGTCATTTTCTTCAATCAACTTTTTAGTTTCTTCAAGAGCTTCTTTATCCTTATACATTCTATCGATATCCTCTTCGGTATAGTTATTATAACTTTCGTAGTGCACAACAGCCTCAGCAGGCAGTCTATCCACAAGAGCAGGAATATCTTTAGGGTATCCAATCACCAATGTTGTAACTGGCACAACGCCATCAGGCAAATTAAAGAAATCTACAAGTTTTTGCGCTTGATATGTAGTAGTTCCAAGGTAGCAAACTCCCAAACCCTGAGCTTCGGCTGCTAAAGTAGCATTTTGAGCTGCAATTAGCGCATCAATTGATGCCGTAAAAAACGAAAGGAAGTTATCATAACCAGGTTCAGCATCACGCTGCAAACACCACTTATTGAATCTGTTGAAATCTGCATTAAAGGTAAGTAATACAGGAGCTTCCAATATCATTCCTTGACCAAAATGTATTTTATGAAGTTCTTTTTTTCTATCCTCATCCTTAGTAACAATAATGCTGTACACTTGCATATTGCCAGTAGTTGAAGTTCTGATAGCAGCTTCTAAAACATTATCGAGCACATTCTTAGGAATAGCATCCGTTTTATAGCTTCTAATTGTTCTATGATTATAAATTGTACTTAAAGTATCCATTGCAAATATTGGTTTAATATTATTGTATGCAAAGGTAGTTATTATGAAAATAGGTTAGAAAAATGTTTTCTTAATTTCACAAAAAAAGCTCTAGAGAATTCCCTAGAGCTATATATTTCTTTTCGACAGTAATTACTATGGTGTAAATGGTCTATCCACAAAACCTAGATGTAATGTTTTACTTCCATTATATAGGGAATCAAGCGACTTTTGCGATAGTCCTACAAATGGTCTTATTTTATTATATCTACTTGAGAATAAACCAATACCATTTCCTATATTAGAAAAAGAAGGCCGCTCTTGCACCACTGATGTAGATGGTTTATTTACGTCCAAATAGATAGAAAAATTTTCGTGAGCAACAGTAAATACATACTCTACACTGTCAGAATAACGTTTCATACCCGCTTCTGGCAAAGGCACTTTTGAGGCTAATAAATCATAAAACCCTAAACCTGCATAATCTAAGCTAACTTTTTCTGTTCCATCAGTTCGCTCTGAGCGACGCGTTGGTAGCACCCAATCAATGCGATGCGAAACCGTAGGCCCATTTGCTGGAATATCAGTATAATAATATCGTATTGTAACTTGGTATAACTTTCCATTAATAGCAGAATGCCACTCCAAATGAGTAGGATATTTGCTACTAAAATCAATTAGTTTAACTAAGGAGCGAGGTT
>NIUZ01000123.1 GCA_002254285.1 Bacteroidetes bacterium 4572_112
AATATAAGTTCATGACCTTGCTCCTCAATCATTTCAAGTGTATAATCAAATAATGGTTCGTTATCAGTTTTGAAGTTGATAATAGCACCAGGCTTAAGTATTTTACGATAGTAATCCATAAAACGAGGACTAGTCAATCGCTTATTCACTTTCTTTGGTTGAGGATCAGGAAAAGTAATCCAAAGCTCATCAATTTCGTTTTCACCAAAAATCATAGGAACCATTTGCACATGATTACGAATAAAGGCTACATTAGTCATTCCTTTATTAATAGAATCCGTACAACCACGCCACATACGAGCACCTTTTATGTCCATACCTATGAAGTTGCGCTCAGGATATTTTTCTCCCAAGCCAACAGTATATTCACCTTTTCCACAGCCTACTTCCAAAGTAATTGGATTCCCATTCTCAAAAAAGCTTGAGTCCCATTTTCCTTTCATTTCATAACCTGCTTGCAAATCGTGATACGAAGGTTGAAACATATTCTTATATGTTGCATTATCGGCAAAATGCGCTAATTTATTCTTTGATCCCATCTTATTATCTAATAAACTTTCTTAATCTTCTATCAACTGCATCCACAGTTCCTTATTCTCTTGCTGCGAAATCTTATTCATATACTGCTCTGCTTCAGCTTCATTCGCAAAGTTATTATAACATACACGAATAAGTCCACTTGGTGTTTTACCCTTAATAGAAGCATTAGGGTATTCACCATTCTTAAGTTCCTTTAAATATCTATTGGCCTTATATTTGGATTTAAAACAGCCTGCCATAACATAATAATCACCCTTAGGAGCTTCTATCTGTATTGCATCTACCTCTTCTGCTTCCACCTTTGGTTCTATCTCTTTAGCTTCATTAACTGCAACATCAGTTTGATTTATACTATCAGTATCATAAGTATCATTCTGTATTACTTCATCATCATTTACTTCTTTATCCTTTATTTCTTCTACAGGAGTATCAACCTCCACCAATTCAGTTTCATTACTATCTGGCTTTAAGAATACAAAAGCAAGAATAATTGATGCTGCAACACCTGAAATAATTAGCCATAAAAGCATTTTGCTACTTCCTTTTTCCTCAACCACTTCTTTCTTTACAATAGGACTTGGTTCGGCAATATTTATAGGCTTTTGAACAAAACTAGGCATTCCAAAGAATTCTTTATCAAAAACGAAATCTTTGTCCTGAACAAAAACAATATGTCCTTTTTCGTGCTTCGACAATGTTCCTAAATTTGCCAACTCAACCTTTTTGCCAGCCATCAGCTCAGTAATTATCTTTTTCGAAAAATTACTTATCGATAATGCAGCATCAGTGCTAGCAATAGATTTAGCAAGCATATCGTCCTTTGCATTTTTATCCAAATGAAAAGAAATAGCTTTTGATTTAGGAGAATAATTATGGCTTACAGGATGATGATAAGCTTTTTGTTCGCTAGCCTCAAAATATCCTAAACCACTAACAATTACTCTTTCGTTATCAAAAAGCAATTTACTAATATGTATACTTATATTTTGCATTATATACTTTTTATCTTGTTAAGGGCATTAATAATATCTTCGGGAGTATCTATTCCAAAACTATCATAAATAGTTTTGACGACACCAATAATATAATCATTCTCGAGCCAACGAAGCTGCTCTAAAGATTCGCTTTGCTCCAATGCAGATGGATTTAAACTCTCCAGCTCCAATAATACCTTAGTTTTGAAAGCATACATACCTATATGCTTATAGCGTATGGGAGAAACCTCATTACGATCAAATGGCAATGAATATCGTGAAAAGTATAGAGCTTTATTATTATTACTCATAACCACTTTCACAGTATTTGCCGACTCAAGCTCATGCTCGTCTGTAATTTCCTTTGCCAATGTTGCAATATCAAAATCTCCTGACGAGATTAAATTGCAAAGGTTTTCTATCTGTTCAGGATGCACAAAAGGTTCATCACCCTGAATATTGAGAACAAAGTCAAAACCATGTTTCTCTTTCTTTATTACTTCTGTTATCCTCTCGGTACCATTAGTATGACCAACCGAAGTCATCATTACATTTGCACCAAAGGCTTTACAATGCTCAAATATTCTATCATCATCAGTAGCCACAACAACTTTGTCCAAGGCCTGCACTTTTTGTGCTTGCTCATAAACTCGTTGTATCATGCTTATGCCATCAATATCGGCCAAAGGCTTACCAGGAAAGCGACTTGAATCGTATCGTGAAGGAATAATAGCTATTATAGACATAGTAATATTAGAATAATCCGTTTATTTCACCATTAATTTTTTCAATAATAAAACCTAAATCCTCAGGGTTATTAAAATAATCCAAATTATCGACATCAATAATCAATAGTTTACCTTCTTTATAACCATCAATCCATGTTTCGTAACGCTCGTTAAGGCTTTTAAGGTAATCTATACGAATAGAGTTTTCATAATCTCTACCTCTTTTCTGAATTTGGCTAACCAAGTTCGGAACCGAAGAACGAAGATAAATTAATAAGTCTGGCGCATCCACAAAAGAAGACATCAGCTCAAAAAGGGTTTCATAGTTCTCAAAATCGCGTGAAGGCATAAGACCCATTTCGTGCAAATTGGGAGCAAAGATGTATGCATCTTCAAAAATTGTTCTATCCTGAATTACTGTTTTACCACTTTCACGGATATCCACAACCTGACGTAGGCGGCTATTTAA
Source organism: Bacteroidetes bacterium 4572_112 (assembly GCA_002254285.1). GTDB lineage: Bacteria > Bacteroidota > Bacteroidia > Bacteroidales > UBA1556 > UBA6267. The sequence continues at coordinate 2,712 of NIUZ01000123.1, forward strand.
GAAATAAACCTGTAGATTAAAAGACCAACGTTGCATATCCTCATAAAAACTATTTAAATACGGATTTGTTTCAACATCCTCATAATGAGCTTCCCACTTAAAGTGTTTTGCCAATAAACGTGTTAGCGTAGTTTTTCCTGCTCCTATATTTCCAGCGATAGCAATATGCATATTATTAAATGTATTATTGGGTTTGTATAATGATTTCTTTACTTTTATCTGTTTAATATCAATATCATAAATAGAATAAAATATTCATATCTGCACCGCACAAAGGTAAAACAAATCCTTAAATATTTTGCCGATTTATTTCGAAGATTTTATCAATTATTTATACGCTTATATAATCGTTCTAATAATATAATTTTTATGATCAAAAAGATATACATTTAATAGTATTGAATATTCGTAAAAGCTAATAATTAGCTAAAAACTCCGCTTCATTAGTAAATATTATAGGTTTATTCATAAATAAATAATTATTTAAAATTTATTTTACTCATAATTACTACATCATTATTAGCTGATTAACATTAATTTACGATACACTAAAGAGCAACACTTGGCTATTTGGATGATATTTATCGGAAAATATCACATAAATATCATTTAACGACCAAAGATTAGCAATGAATACATCGTCTTATATGAAGAAAACGGAAAGCCTGTCAAGTTATTTACATTTCGTATTTAACATAATCTTACAAATTAGTGGATTAGGTGTTTAATAATTTTGTTTTACTAAGATTAGCTCAAACGAATTGTAATTGTTTCATATTGTGTGTGTATATTCTGAAATAAATTACAAAACTTGAATATGGCTTTTCGTTTTAAGCTTATTGACCTGCAATAACCCATGTTGCAGGTTTTTTTTGTTCCATAGAAATTCTTACAATATTTATATTATTAAATATCAACTAATTACAACTTAACAAACAAATATTATAATGTACAAAAGCGTATTCATTATTTGTATATTTTTCATTACTTTTGCAATCGATTTTTTTGAGACAACAAACATATAAACTATAAATAAATGTCAAACACAGACTACAAAATTGCGGATATCAGCCTAGCTGATTGGGGCAGAAAAGAGATTGAGATAGCTGAGCAAGAGATGCCTGGCTTAATGTCAATTAGAGAAAAAAGAAGCAAAGACAAGCCATTAAACGGAGTACGAATAATGGGTTCTTTACATATGACTATTCAAACTGCTGTACTTATTGAGACTTTAGTTGACCTAGGAGCAGATGTAAGATGGGCAAGTTGTAATATATTTTCGACACAAGATCATGCAGCAGCAGCAATAGCAGCAGCAGGTGTTCCTGTTTTCGCTTGGAAAGGCGAAACATTGGAAGAGTACTGGTGGTGTACAAACCAGGCACTTAAATTCCCTGAGGGAAAAGGTCCTGAGCTAATTGTTGATGATGGTGGAGATGCTACAGCACTAATTCATAAAGGATTTGCAGCTGAAAAGGATGCTACTACATTGGATATTAAAGCAGACAGCATTGAGGAAGAAGAAATTCTAAAACTATTACGCGCTACTCTTAAGGAAGATAATAAGAGATGGCACCGTACTGTTGAAGATTGGAAAGGTGTTTCTGAGGAAACTACTACTGGTGTTCACCGTTTATACCAAATGTTCGAAAGCAAAGAGTTATTAGTTCCTTCAATTAATGTTAACGATTCTGTTACTAAATCTAAATTTGATAACCTATATGGCTGTCGCGAGAGTTTAGCTGATGGTATTAAGCGCGCTACTGATGTAATGATAGCAGGAAAAGTTGTTGTTGTTGCTGGTTATGGTGATGTTGGTAAAGGTTCTGCTCACTCTATGCGCTCTTATGGTGCTCGTGTAATTGTAACCGAGATTGACCCAATTTGTGCTTTACAAGCCGCAATGGAAGGTTTTGAAGTTACTACAATGGAAGAAGCTGTTAAGGAAGGAAACATTTTTGTTACTACTACTGGTAATAAAGACGTAATTACTGCTCAGCATATGGAATCTATGAATGATCAAGCTATTGTTTGTAATATTGGTCATTTCGATAACGAAATTCAGGTAGTACAGATGGAAGCAATTGCTGGTGTTCAGAAAATCAACATTAAGCCTCAGGTAGATGAGTATAAATTTGCTGACGGACATTCAATATTCTTATTGGCTGAAGGTCGCTTGGTGAACCTTGGTTGTGCTACTGGCCACCCATCGTTTGTAATGAGTAACTCTTTCACAAATCAAACCTTAGCTCAGATTGACCTTTGGGAGAAGAAAGATGAGTACGAAGTTGGAGTATATCGCTTGCCTAAGTATTTAGATGAAGAAGTAGCACGTCTACACCTTGCTAAGATTGGTGTTAACTTAAGTACTCTTTCAAAAGAACAAGCAGATTATATCGGAGTAAGTGTTGATGGTCCTTATAAGGCTGATCACTATAGATACTAAGATATCAGAATACAAAAAAGAGCTTTCAAATTAATTTTGGAAGCTCTTTTTTTATGCAGTAAATTTTGTTTCTTATGCCCTACTCTATCTTTATATCAAGTTCATAAGCAGCAACATCTGTTTCACTACCATAATCTATTACACCTAGTATATTATAATTTCCTTTTGGCAAATCCTTAGGCAAGAAGAAAGGGACTTCTCTTTCGCCACCAGGCAAAATTGTAAACCCTCTATTCTTTACAACTGTTTTCTCCCCTGTTTTCATATTTACAATATCCAAATATGCTGCACAATTAGCAATAGCATCGCCAACATTTGATGCTAGCAAAATCTCTATTTCCTTAAGCTCACCAGGAGCTACCTCAAAAAACGAGGGCGAAGCTGTAAGCCAATCGGCCATGCCATGCACATTTTCAACTGTATCAATTAAAGTTTTTCCATTGCGCCCAGGAGTACTAAAATTAGCAAAATTCACTGTGAAGGTTTGCGTTTTAGTCCCATTATTCATAACTCGTAATTTCTGACTCTTATAACTTCCTGGCGACACATCAAAATATAAACGTGATGGAGATACTGATGCACTCTGCGCTTTTGAACTAAAAGCAAAGAAAACCAAGGCAATTAATATTAGTATACTTTTTCTCATAATAATTAAAAATGAATTTGATATTTACTCTACAATTAAATTAATGTTACAATTTAATTTAAGCATGTTTAGAATATATAGTTGTTGGTAATACTATGTCTAGTATTTAAAAAGCAAATATAATATTTCTATTGATATTATTAATATTTAAATTTCAAAATAATACATTAAAAAGCTTGTCTATTTTCTATTAAAAACAATAATCCCTAAAATAATGCATCTATAAAAGGATAATTACACCGAAATATATAAAAATTATTAAAAAAGCTTTCAATTATATGAAACTATATTAGGCTTTTATAAGTAGAACGTTAATTATTATTGAAATTATTGTTTTAATAATCAGTTTTGCCTAGCAAAATGCAGCATTTAAGTTGCACGTTGCCATAAGCATCAAACATAATTTATTTTTATTAATAGCTTATTTTTAGATCATTACAGTCCAAAACATTATTAAAAAGCTATAAAATAGAGCAATAAAGTTTAAGAATAATGTCGTATATAATCAAAGTAACGGCTGATATCCTTAAACTTAACAGACAAATATATGAACGAAAAACAAATAAGTTTATTTAGATTTATATCAACTTTTAGCCTAACCGCTACATTAGTAATAACCTTATGGGCATATTTCCAATTGGATGATACTTTTGAAATGGCTAATATAACGTCTATGAGTATTAAATTTCAGTTATTTGTAATAGGAATTGTAATTAGTTCATTTGCTAGTTTTCTTATTACTTGGAGATTAATATTAACAATAGTAGTACTACAAGCTGATTATAAGGACAATTTGAATAAAAAAGACTTAAACATTATTATTAAGGAGAAAAAAGAATACGATAAAGAAAAAACCATTGAATGGAATACAATAATAAATAACGACTCACAGAAATTACTTAATAGTTTGTGTCACGTATTGGATATTGACATAGGTCGTAAATACGATTTATTAAACAATATGTACAATAATACGGCTAACTACTCATTAGTATTAACAAAAGAGGAACAAAATAACAGCACTTTTGAATTGGGTATTGGAATAAATGGTCAAGCGGCAGAAAGCATGAAACCGCTATTGCTAACAAATATACCATCTGATTACGTAAAGATTAAATCTGGAAGTGGACAAATTTCACCTAAAAATATATACATAATACCTATTGTTGAAAATGGGACCACAAAATACTTGTTTGAATTGGCTGATATGAAAGCTAATGGTAAAGCAACATATGATAAACTATTGGTATTCGCCAACGAATTTTCTAACACATTAAATAAAGGATAATGGTAAAGAAAACAAAAAAGTTGTCGGAAAAAGATCGAGCCATTATTATACAAGTGGTATCAGGAGCTACAATTATTGGTATCCTAATCAGCCTATATACTATATTTATGGTTGCTGCAACTATTGACAGTACCGATATTGAAGGCAATAAGTTTATTATTGCTCATCAAAAATACGACTTACTATTTTTGGCCTACCTCATCCCTATCGCTATTGCATTATTGGGAAGGCATTTAGCAAATTCGTATATGATAAAAAAGAATGAGTTTGCTGAAATCATGCAAAATAAGAATGCCATAATTACAAATAACGCTCTATTTGCTAAGAGTATTGGTGAGGGTGATTTTGATAATAATGATTTTGAGGATTTAAATAAAAAGGACCTTCTGACCAAATCACTAATAATGATGCGTCAAAATTTAAAACATAATAAAGATGAAGAACATCGTAGTATATGGATTAACAATGGTAAAAGTTTAATTTCTGATGAATTAAGAAAAACTACTGATTTAGATGCATTATCTTTTAATGTATTAAAATCACTTTTGGAATACTGCAATATTATTCAAGGCCGATTTTATATCTGGGATAAAGAAACCGAACAGTATACACTACGAGCATCTTATGCGTATAATCGCAAAAAAAACATAAAAGATTCCTTTAAAATTGGTGAAGGCTTGATTGGTACTTCTGCCTACGAGTTTTTATCAATATACAGGACTGAGATTCCTGCTGAATATACTACTATCACATCAGGAATACTGAAAGACAAAAAGCCTGGCAGTATATTTATTATGCCATTGGTGAGTGAGAATATGGTACAGGGGGTAATTGAAGTTGCCGATATTAATGATTTTATTGAAAGCGAAAAAAGAGAACTTATAGAAACCATTGGCCCTATTATAGGTCAGGTACTATTTAGCGTAAGTGTAAATGTAAACACCAAGCACCTACTTAACGAATCGCAAGCTCTTACTGAGGAACTTCGAAAAAATGAAGAGGAGCTACAGCTGAATGCTGAGGAGATGCTTATTACTCATGAAGAACTTGAGAAAACCAATGAAGAGCTCGAACAACAAATTAACGAGGCAAAGATATCGAAAGGTAGACTGCACTCACTATTAGTAAATGCATCAGAAGTAATTTCTATTTTTAATGGCAAAGGAGAAATCATATACGAAAGTCCTTCTGTAGAGTCTGTTTTGGGATATACAGCCACTGAGCTTATTGGAACTAACGGAATTAAAAGGGTATTTTCTGACCATATTAACTTGGTTATTGACACTTTTAAGGAACTACTAAACAAACCTGATAATAGTGTAAACTATTCTTTTAAAATAATAAAGAAAGATGGAACGACTATATGGGTAGAAACTACTGGTAGAAATATGTTGGATAACCCATCGGTGCAAGGAATAATCTTTAACACAAGAGACATTACCGTGCAACGTATGGCTGAGAAAGAGCAACTTATGAAAAGTCAGATGCAATCCTTATCTGAAAACAGCCCTGATTTAATTATTAGATTTGGCATAGATGGAAAGTTGCATTATGTCAACCCTAAGGTCAATGAATACCTTGGATTTAGTCAAGAGCAACTTCAAGAAAAAATGCTTAACGATACTATGCTCAGCAAAGACATTAAGGAACTCTTTAATGAAAGAATATCGACAACTATTAGTAATAATACTATACTTGAGACAGAGTTTGAAACCATTATTAATAATAAAAAAGTTTGCTTAAAAATAAACACCATTCCTGAGTATAATGACGATAAAGAGATCCGTTCAATACTATTAGTGGCTCATGACTTGACTGAAATAAAGGCTATTGAAAGAGAAGTTGTAGAAAAAAATCACAAACTGAATGACAGTATTAATTATGCTCAAAGAATTCAAACTTCAATATTGCCTACTAACGATATTATAAAAAGTCACTTTAGTGATTCATTTATCTTTTATAAGGCACGAGATGTTGTTAGTGGTGACTACCCTTGGTTTAAAGCCAATGATAATGGAATATATTTGGCGGCAGTAGATTGTACTGGCCATGGTGTTCCTGGAGCCCTATTGAGTTTTATTGGTTATTTCTTACTTAATGATATAGTAAATAGCAATCCTAATGACAATTCGGCAAAGCTACTTGATAAATTTGATGCCGAGGTAAAGAATACCTTAAAACAAGGAGATGGACGCCAAAATACTCGTGATGGAATGGACATTGGCCTTTGTAGATTTAGTAATGATGGTAAGCAACTTAGTTTTGCTGGTGCTCATAGACCATTATACTTAATTAGGGATAATCAACTAATAAAGATTAAAGGAGACAGAAGGCCAATTGGTGGTATTATACGTAAAAACAAAGAGGTTAAGGATTTCGCCAACCATAATATCGACCTCCTTAAAGGAGATAAGATTTTTATCTTTAGTGATGGTCTTTCTGATCAATTTAAGGAAGGAACTTTAGAGAAATTTAAAGAGAAGCAAGTACAACAAATTATTCTTGAAAATCATCATTTAAGTATGGCTGAGATTCATAATGTATTTGAGCAAAGACTTGCTAATTGGCAAGGCAATTATCGTCAGGTGGACGATATGTTACTAATAGGAATAGAAATATAGAAACTATATATACTAAACACACAATAGCTAGCATGAAGAAGAAGCTAATACATGATGTTTTTCACGAATACATTTCTGAATTTTATCAGAAACGAAGTATTATGGAGATAAAACTTATATATGAGGGAGAGGTTACGCATAAAATCACCAAAGCATTTACTGCATCAGTAGAGAACAAAATGACAAATGAAGGTGAAAGTAGTCTGTTGAAAAGAAAAGTATTTCATATAATAGTAGAGAGTTTACAAAACATTAGTAAGCATGCACAAAGTATAATCCATACTAAAGACGATTTTAATGGTATGGGTTCATTTTTGATTGCAAAATCTAAAAAGGACTATTATATTGTAGCAGGAAACCCTATTCATAAAGACGAAAAGCAAGAGATTATCAAATTAATTGATAATATCAATAGCCTAAATAAACAAGATTTATCGGCTTTACATAAAGAGCAGATGAAGGAAGGTAAACTATCATCAAAAGGCGGTGCGGGATTAGGCCTTATTGAAATAGCTCGCAAATCAGGCAAAGCTTTATCCTACAGTTTCAAAAAACTATCTGATGAAGTAGAATTTTTTATTCTAACAACGCAAATACCAAGCATATAAATATATAAGCAATGATTAATAGCATAAAAATAGACGAAAAAGAAGATACACCAAAGGTTATCTTTGATCCTAGCAATAATTTTTTTGAGATCTCTGGGCGATCACTTCCTGAGGATGCTATATTATTTTACGAACCTATACTAGCTTGGCTAAATAAATATTCATATAATCCAAATATCTTAACAGAGCTTAATATTAAGCTTAACTATTTCAATACAGCATCATCAAAGCTTATTTTGGATATACTAATGATACTGGAAGAGATGGTTGACAATAATAAACAATGTATAATAAAATGGTATTTTGAAGAAGATGATGAAGATATGGAAGAAGCAGGAGAAGAGTATTCTGACCTTATAGACGTTCCTTTTGAATTAATAAAGTACTAATCCATAAATATAAATGAGTAAAGAAATACTAAAGGCCTTAATGAAATTATTTGCTATCATAGCTTTTCAAGACTATGAAAAGCTTGATGATGCAAGATTGTATGTCCTTAGTTTTCTTTCTAAACAAATACAGCCAAAGGATATTGACGAATATATTCTACTTTTTGATAAAAGAATAGAAAAATCAAGAAATCGCGCTCAAAGGAAAGCTGATAAAGGGCTAACCTCTATGACAGATTCGGTACATATTCTTAAAATATGTAAGCGAATAAATAAAACTTTAGATTATCACCAAAAAGTAATCTCTACTATTAGATTATTGGAGATGGTGTCG